>NZ_JACVOW010000019.1:0-333957 GCF_018882265.1 Polynucleobacter sp. AP-Feld-500C-C5
AGACACAAATTTGAGCTTTTCGTCCATCTTCGTACTTTCATTCCACGGCATAGAGTGGTCCCTCCTATGCCAAAAACTGTAAAGTATGTGCCCGGTATAAAACGTAAACTATGTCTCGGGTAGGACACAATACCCTTAGTTTTATCTCTGCTCGATGCACAAGGTCATAAAAAGTCTGAAAAGTAGACCTGATTCAGCATAAGACACTCATAAATTTGCTATAAATACAGTTATAGCTATTTATTGATAAACACTGATCACCAATATAAGTAAAAACTAGAGAAAACGATGAAGAACAAGTCTTTAATTAAAGCTGGCCTGATTGCTGGGTTATTCATGAGCACCATGAGCGTTCACGCTGCAAGTGCGACGATGGACAAAATTAAATCTACTGGCGCTGTCACGATGGGTGTGCGCGAATCCTCTATCCCAATGTCCTACACGACTGGCGACAGCCGCTTTGATGGTTACCATGTGGAAGTGTGCCGTATGATTTTGGGTGATATCAAAGATAAGCTTGGCTTGAGCACTTTGCGTATTAATTATCAGCCAGTGACTTCCCAAAACCGTGTGCCTTTAGTGCAAAACGGCACTGTTGATATTGAGTGTGGCTCAACAACTAATAATTCTAATCGCGCTAAGGATGTGGGCTTTGCGAACACTTTATATATAGAAGAAGTCAGGATTGCTGTAAAAGCAAATTCTGGCATTACTTCTATTTCTCAATTGGCTAACAAGAAAGTAGCTACTACTACTGGTACAACCTCTGTTCAGTTGCTCCGCAAGCATGAAAAAGCCAATGGCGTAAACTTTGATGAGGTATACGGTAAAGACCATGCGGATAGCTTCTTATTGCTTGAGTCTGGCCGCGCTGATGCATTCGTGATGGATGGTTCAATTTTGGCCGGCAACATTGCTAACTCGAAGAATCCAAAAGATTACAAGATCGTTGGTGAAGTATTGAGTACAGAGCCTATCGCCATCATGGTTCGTAAAGATGATCCAGAATTTAAGGCCGGTGTAAACGCAGCAATTGCCAAGATTGTTGCAAACGGCAAAATGCCTGGCTTATGGAACAAGTGGTTCTTGTCACCAATTCCACCGAAAAATATCGTAGTAGGTCTTGAGCTGTCTCCAGCAACCAAGAATGCTTGGGCAAACTTGAACGACAAACCGGCAGAAGATTACAACAAATAATTGAGATCGCAAGTTAATTAATCTGAATGCTTTAATGTTTATGCGATCGGATTTATGGATTTAGGAATCTTTTGTAAAAGTACCTTAGACGGAGAAGTAGTTGATCACTGCTTCTCCGCTTTATTAGGTATTGGTCAAAACGCTGATCCCAGTTATTTAGACTGGCTCATGAAGGCTTGGGGCTGGACACTGGCTGTCGCCGCTCTTAGTCTAATCATCGCTATGTCACTTGGTGCTGTCATGGGCACCTTACGTACCTTACCCACAGAAACGACATTGAACCGTTTCTTGATACGCTTTTCTACCGCATGGGTAGAACTCTTTAGAAACATTCCGATTTTGGTTCAAGTATTTCTTTGGTATCACGTGATACCAGCCTTCTTTCAGCCTTTAAAAGCATTTCCATCTTATCTATTAGTCAGCATTGCTTTAGGCTTCTTTACTTCTGCACGGATTGCAGAGCAGATAAGGGCAGGTATTCAGTCACTTCCCTCCGGTCAGAAAGCAGCAGCAACTGCTTTGGGTTTAACTACCTTTCAAAGCTATCGCTACATTATTTTGCCAATGGCGTTGCGCATAGTGATTCCACCTCTTACTTCTGAGAGCATGAATCTCATCAAAAACTCTTCAGTAGCGTTTGCAGTTTCGGTACCTGAACTCACACTATTCGCTATGCAGGCTCAAGAAGAAACTTCGCATGGAGTCGAAATCTATTTAGCCGTAACCTTGCTTTATGCTTTATCGGCATTCGCAGTAAATCGTGTGATGACCTATATTGAAAAGCGCTCTCGCATTCCTGGCTTCATTGTTGCTAATACAGAAGTGGCAGCACATTAAATGAATGCTATGAATCATTTCATGGTGGTTTTATGCTCAGCCTAGACCTCAGTTTTTATAACTGGGAACTATTCACGAATTACATTCTAAAGGGCATGCTGTTTAGTGTGCAACTGACAGTCATTGCGACCGTTGGCGGAATTATCTTTGGTACCTTCTTAGCTTTGATGCGCTTATCTGGTAGACCCAGCTTAGTCTACCCAGCAACCATTTACGTGAACACCATGCGCTCCATTCCGTTGGTGATGGTGATCTTGTGGTTCTTTTTGTTGATACCCATGTTGATTGGCAGGCCCATCGGTGCTGACTTATCTGCCACCATCACTTTCATTGCTTTTGAAGGAGCATTTTTCTCTGAAATTGTGCGCGCTGGTATTCAGTCGGTTCCTAAAGGTCAAGGATATGCTGCGGAAGCCTTAGGCATGACCTATGGTCAAAATATGCGTTTTATCGTATTGCCCCAAGCCTTCAGAAACATGATTCCCGTCTTCATGACGCAGACCATCATTCTGTTTCAGGATACTTCCTTGGTTTATGCCATCGGTGCTTATGATTTATTAAAGGGCTTTGAGATTGCCGGTAAGAACTATGGCCGTCCTATGGAGACCTATCTCTTAGCTGCCTTTACCTATTTCATTATTTGTTTCTCGCTATCGAAGATCGTCAGAGCAGTTCACTCCAAAGTGGCGATTATTCGTTAATACATTTGTAATTTATCCCTTATTTATTTAATACTGACTATTTCCAAATCCTTATGATAGAACTGCAAAACGTTTCGAAGTGGTACGGAGACTTTCAAGTCCTCACCGACTGCACTACCAATATTCAAAAAGGGGAAGTAGTTGTGATTTGCGGACCCTCAGGCTCAGGTAAATCGACCTTGATTAAAACCATTAATGCTCTAGAGCCTTTTCAGGCTGGTGAGATTACTGTGGATGGGGTGCGCTTGCATGATCCTAAAACAAATCTACCAAAGTTACGGGCCAGAGTGGGAATGGTGTTTCAGCACTTTGAGCTGTTTCCGCACCTGAGCATTACCGAGAACTTAACGCTTGCGCAAATGAAAGTGCTTGGTCGTTCTGCTGACGAGGCTAATGCGCATGGCTTAAAGTATCTCGAGCGTGTTGGCTTAACTGCTCAGAAAGATAAGTTTCCTGGGCAACTTTCAGGTGGTCAACAACAGCGTGTTGCCATTGCACGTGCCTTGAGTATGGATCCGATTGTGATGCTTTTTGATGAGCCAACCTCGGCCCTAGATCCTGAAATGGTTGGTGAGGTCTTAGATGTTATGGTGAAGCTTGCAAATGAAGGAATGACCATGTGCTGCGTTACCCATGAGATGGGTTTTGCTCGTAAAGTCAGTAATCGCGTGATCTTTATGGATCAAGGGCGTATTCTGGAGGATTGCAGCAAAGATGAATTTTTCGGGAACCCAGATGCGAGATCCCATCGTGCAAAAGACTTCCTCTCAAAAATATTAGATCACTAAAGAAAACACTACTGCTAATGAATGTTTCGTTTACTAAGTTATGCATCACTACAACGCTTGGTATGTTGATGCTCTCAGCTTGTACTGTAGCCAAATTAGAGTCTAGGCTTGAGGCGAATCCTCAGTGTAAAGATGTCATTAATCCAAAGACTGGTGCTGTCATGCCTTGCCCAGGTACGGATAAATCTTTCTATCGCTCTGTTGGTCTGGAGCCACCTAGAGCCACGACAACTAGTTCAACTACAGCCGTTGCTGCTCCACCAACCATTTCTAATGCTGGTACAGCAGCAATACCAATCGCAACTACCACAACAAAGTCGACCCCTGCAGTTCAGGTAACACCGCAAGTCGATTGCAAACCACAGCTTCATAAAAAAACTGGCGGTATGTTACCGTGTCCATCTCCGGACTAATCTGTATCTAAAAAGAAAGCATCATGCGTAAATTGAATGTCGTTATTGCCTCAGCACTTGTTGCTATTGGTTTGCTTGCTTGTAGCAATACTCCAAAACTGGCTTCTGAACCGATGCCTAGATCAGGTTTTTTGCCCAATTACTCCTTGCTCGTGCCAATGGCTACCAGCCAATCGGATACTCGGATTTGGCGATACCGGATTGCAGGCGTTAATCCTGCCAGCTATACCGCGGTTATTTTGGATCCCATTTACTTAAATCAAAGCGCTACGAGAGAGGTTAGTGCTGAGGCCATTTCTCAAGCGCAGGTTACTCTGCAAGACTCGATGGTGGCCGCTATTAATTCTCGTGGGAATATTCGCATTGTCACTAGCCCTGGGCCGGGTGTTGCCCGAATTACCGTTGGCATTACAGGCGCAGAAAATTCAGCCGATAGCCTACAACCTTGGAATTTCACTCCCATTGGCTTGGCGGTGAATGCCGCTGCCTATGCTGGTGGTGTGAACTCCAAAACTCCTGCCTTACTGGTAGAAAGTAAGATAACCGATAGTTTGTCTAAGCAGTTATTAGGCGAAGGCTTGGTTACCATCCAGGGCGAGTCATTTAGAACTGGTTCGGGTTCAGTAGACTCCTTTATTGAGATGGCTAAGAAGGTAGTGCGTGTTGCCATGGAAACCTCTGCCAATCCAACCCCAACTGGGAAGTAAGACTTTTCTATGAAACGTTCTTATGTCTCCAGATTTTCTTGTATTGCCGCCTTGGCGGTCATTCCTGCATTGAGTTATGCAGACGATGCATCCCGCAATCAAGAGATTGCGCAGCGGTTTGCTAAGTGTGACATCAATCATGATGGCAAATTGACTCAGATTGAGGCAAAAGGTTGTATGCCACGTATCTATGATCACTTTAACTATCTTGATTCTGGCAATAAAGGCTACTTAACTGTTGCTGAGATTCAGGCAGCAGCAGATCGATAAGTATCTACACTATGAGCGTCACATTCCCACCAGCATTCGACCAAAAGATTATGACTGTTCCATCAGATGATGGTCCGATTGAGATTGCTTACTTAGTTGGTGGCAGTGGTCCGGCGCTATTGTTATTGCATGGTTTTCCACAAACCAAGGCAATTTGGCAGCAAGTTGCTCCTGCACTTGCTAAACATTACACAGTCATTGCCTCAGATTTGCGAGGTTATGGTGGGTCATCTGCACCACACGGCAAGTCAGACCACTCCACATATTCAAAACGCTCCATGGCAGCGGATCAGCATGCCTTGATGAAGGCTTTAGGTCACGAGCAGTTTTATTTGTTGGGGCATGATCGTGGCGGAAGAGTATCGCATCGCATGGCTATGGACTATCCCAGCAGTATTCAGAAGCTAATGGTCTTGGATATTTCCCCAACACTAACCATGTATGAAAACACCACTATGGAATTTGCCAAAGGGTATTGGCATTGGTTTTTCCTCATTCAACCAGAACCCGTGCCAGAAACCATGATTGGCGCAAACCCCGAGTATTGGTTAAAAAATCACATGGGTCGCCATGCAGGTACTGGAATTTTTAGTCCAGACCGTTGGGCGGAATATTTGGCAGGAGCCAGCAACCCCCAAAGTATGCATGCCATGTGTGAAGACTATCGGGCTGCTGCCACTATTGATCTCGTTCATGATCGAGCAGACCGCGAGTCGTGCAAGAAATTACAAATGCCGATCCATGTCTTATGGGGCGAGCATGGTCTCGTAAATAAATGCTTTAAGCCTCTAGAGGATTGGCAAGAGGTCGCAGATGAAGTATCAGGCAGAGCCGTAACTTCTGGACATTACATCCCAGAAGAATTGCCTGACGAATTAATAGTCGAAGCGAAAAAATTCTTCAAAGAGAAGGGTAACTCTAGCTGTAACTAAGCCTGTAGCTAAATAAGTTACTCAAGCTAATTAATAGGCTAATTTTGGTGCCTTAGTACCTAATGGTGGGCAGGGCATCACTATTTCTGGATTCACTGATAATAATTTTGCGTCTTTGCCGTGGTAATGCATTCGAGATAGAAGATCGGCGATCAGATTTAGGTGAGTTTCTTTTTTGCTATTAGCATTCACCACAGTCCAAGGTGCATCTTTCGAGCTGGTTTGCTCTAACATGAGATCTCTGGCAATGCTATAAGCCTCCCATTTCTTTTGAGCTTGCTCATCAATAGGACTGACCTTCCATTGCTTCAGTGGATCAGTCTTACGACTTTCTAACCGATCGGCCTGTTCTTTTTTATCAATATCTAAATAGTACTTCATGATTTGAATGTTAGAGCCCGTCAATAAAGACTCAAAATCATTCACTGAGCCCATAAAGTGTTTGTACTGGGCTTCAGTACAGAATCCCATGACTTTTTCAACGCCGGCACGGTTGTACCAACTACGATTAAAGATTGCAAATTCACCAGCAGAAGGTAGCTCTGCTACATAACGTTGGAAATACCATTCGCCTTCCTCGCGAGAGGAGGGTTTTCCAAGAGCAACAACGTGGGTTTCGCGAGGACTCAGATTTTCTGTGAGCCGTTTGATCGTGCCATCTTTGCCAGCGGTATCGCGACCTTCAAGAATGACTAAAAGTTTCAAACTACCTGCAATGATCTCTCGCTGAAGTTTGACTAATTCAATCTGTAAAAGCCGATAGTAACCATGATGATCACCATTGTTATCGTCCTTGCTCACCCTTTAGGCTGCAGAACTCGGTGAGGCCGGCGGAGAAGCTGAACTCTTTTTAGCTGGCGCTTTTCGTGCAGGCGTTTTCTTAGCGGCGGCTTTTTTAACGGGCGCTTTCTTGACCGGGGTTTTCTTGGCGGCGGTCTTTTTTACAGGAGGTTTTTTGGTGACCTCTTTCTTTTCCAATTTATCGAGTGCTTTAGCCAACTTATCAATCAATTTTTCACGATCAGATTCGAGCTTATCAAGCTTTTTCATCAGCTGTTTTACTAATTTCTTTTGACTCATGATATTTCCTATTAGATGTGATTTTCACAAATGCATCACTCATCCTACGTCTTATTAGGCTCAGTTTCAAGCAATTGTGACGCTATTGGAAATAATTTCTAAAGCTATTGAATAGTGCTACATTGGCTAGATATGTTCAAAACCCTGTCTACATTACCCAAGACTGTTTGGTTAATAGGCCTCATTAGTTTTGTGAATGACTCGGCCAGTGAAATGCTCTATCCCTTGATGCCTTTGTATTTAGCTTCGGTCTTAATGGCAGGGCCTAAAGCGATTGGCATTATTGAAGGTATTGCTGAGGCCACTTCAAGCTTATTCAAACTGGTATCTGGAGTCATCGTAGACAGAACCAAAAAAACAAAACCTTGGATTGTGTTTGGCTATCTTCTCGCTGGCATTGGAAGGCCGCTCATTGCTTTTGCTAATTCATGGCTAGTGGTCCTGATGATTCGATTTACTGACCGTCTGGGTAAGGGGCTCAGAAGCTCTCCCCGGGATGCGCTTCTAGCGGAAAGTGTTCCCGCTAATCAGAGAGGCATTACCTTTGGCTTGCATCGCTCTATGGATAATGCTGGTGCGGTCGTTGGACCGATCTTGGCAGCTTTCTTGCTTGCGCAACATGTACCACTGCGTGAGATCTTTTTCTGGGCCATTATTCCCGGGGTCATTACCGTAATGCTTGCGTTGTGCCTAAAAGAGCCTCCAAGGGTTGCTGGCGATGCCCCTTTGAAATTTACCTGGTCTATGGCAGGTCTACCCCCTGAATTTAAGCGCTATATATTGGTAGTTGGCCTTTTTGCATTGAGCAATTCTTCAGACATGTTCTTACTATTAAGGGCTAGAGAGCTTGGAGTGCCTCAAGAGCAAATACCCTTGCTTTGGGCGACGATTTCCCTGATAACGACTGTTTTTGGAACTCCTCTTTCTGCGCTATCGGATCGATTTAGTCGTCGATATTTCATAGCCTTCGCTTGGGCTGCATATGCCCTGATTTATGCCGGTATGAGCTACTCCAACCTGACAGTTGGCTGGCTTTTTGGTTTATTCGCGCTTTATGGCCTATTTAAAGCGGCAACCGAAGGGGTAGAAAAGGCCCTTGTAGCAGATTTAGCCCCTAGCGGATTAACTGGGACAGCCTTTGGTTGGTTCAATTTGAGTTCTGGAATCATGCTACTTCCAGCTTCTTTAATCTTTGGTTGGCTTTATGAGTCTAGTAGCCCAACTACCGCATTCCTTTTTTCAGGAGCCTGCTCAGCTTTCGCAGTGCTCCTATTAATCTTTTGGGTATATAGGCCTATAAAAGAAAAAACCTAAATACATCAAGTATTTAGGTTTATTTCTTAAGGTGTTACTTATTCTGGATGGAAGTTATTGCTAGCCATGAAGCTGATAGTACGTTCAAAGCCAAGAATGCGGATATAACGCCATGCAATATCGCGATATTTGCTGTCTAAGTAGCCAATAGCCACTTCAGGCGTTCTTTTGGATACATCATTTTGCTGAATAGCGCGGGCCCAACGTTTGAGTCTTGTTGACATATTTGTCACCTCCATGGCCATACAACGCATCAGAAAGAAGTCTAGATGACAGAAAATACAAAAAATTCCTAAAAAATCAGAAATTTCTTAAATAGACACGACTTTATGTGGATTGAGGATGTTTTGAGGGTCCAAAGCCCGTTTTAAGGTCTTCATCAGGTCATGGGCAACTTCACCCTTATGAGCCCGCAAACCATCTAATTTAAGCTGGCCAACCCCATGTTCAGCAGAAATAGAGCCCTGGCAGCGCTCAACTTGAGCATAGATCAACTCATGAATCGGCTTTTCATTGACCAAATTGAATGCCTTTGGGTCTACTCCTAATGGGGGAGCAATGTTGTAGTGAAGGTTGCCATCGCCTAAGTGGCCAAAATTGATAATTCTGACCCCCGGGTATTTCAAGCGCATCAAAGTATCTGTTTCCTGAATAAAGCTTTCCAAGGCTGAAAGCTGAATGGTGATGTCATGTTTGAGGTTGGCGCCTTCTTGAGCCTGAGCGAGGGTGATGTGCTCTCGCATCTGCCAGAAGGTATTGGCCTGAGCTAGACTATTTGCAATCACGGCATCGGTAATCAATCCTGCCTCAAATGCCTCTTCCAGGATAGTTTCTAGCAGTTGCCTCACATGGGCTTCACTTTCATGATCTGATAATTCAATCAAGACGGTGTAGGGTGGATTTCCCTTTAGGGGATTTGCCATCTGCGGAAAATGCTTTTCGTTGAGGGCCAAGGATTCTTGGGTCATCATCTCAAATCCGGTCAAAAGGGAAGTGGCACGCTTTTGAAATAAATTTAATAGAGCGATGGTTGAGGCAACGCTATTAGCTGCCACTAAGGTTGTCCATTGAGAGATTGGCAGCGGGTATAACTTCATGACAGCGGCAGTAATAATGCCTAAAGTACCCTCAGAGCCAATAAAGAGGTCTCGTAAATCGTATCCAGTATTGTCTTTGCGTAAACCTTTTAAGCCATTCCAGATTTCACCCTGCGCGGTAACTACCTCAAGACCAAGGCACAGATCGCGGGTATTGCCATAACGCAGTACGTTAGTGCCACCAGCATTGGTAGCTAAATTACCGCCAATCATACAGCTGCCTTCTGCCCCTAAGCTCAAAGGAAATAAGAAGTCTTGCTCGGCAGCTTTTTCCTGAACCGCTTGCAAAATACAACCTGCTTCAAGAGTAATCGTTTGGTTAGCAACATCAATTTCTCGAATGGTATTCATACGCTTTAAGTTGAGCACAATCTGTTTACCAGAGTCATCTGGCGTAGCGCCCCCACAAAATCCAGTATGACCACCTTGGGGAACCACAGCAATTTGGTTGGCTGCACACAGTTGCACAATCTTGGCTACTTCTTGGGCTGTTTTAGGTAAGACCACGGCCAAGGCTCTGCCCGTGTAACGCTTGCGCCAATCAGTGAGATAAGGTGCCTTATCTTGATCTGCGGTCAGAATAAATTTCTGCTCCAGAATTTGATGGAGCTCGCCAAGGATCTGATTCATTTTTGCGCTGCTTGTAACTTTTGTTTAGCTAAGCTCTTCGCTTCTTTTTTAATGGGCTTTAAATACATTAACAGGCAAATGAAACCAATCGTTGCTAATAGAGTTTCTAAGACAGCCATCCAAAAATTGGCACCAGTTTCGAGGATGCGAACTAAGCCTTCGGTGATATAGAGCAAGATCAACATGGAAGCCCATTGCATGGTGTAAACCTTACCTTTCCAGAGGCCTGGAATGGCAAATAGCAATGGGATGCCTTTCAGAATCAGCCAAGAGCCACCAAGTCGCAGAGGCGAGATAAACCACTCCCAAGCAACACACAAAATGAACAAATCAATAAATGCAGCGGTAGCAATTAATTGATAGGGATTTTTATCCAGAATTTTCTTAGCCATCATTCATTAAGTCTTGATAAGTTTTAGTGCGGTTTGTGCGAGACGTTTACCTTGCGCTTTTGCTAAGCGTTGTTCTTCAGGACTAATCGGAGCATTCCCATCGGCATGGGCAAGATGAGTCACGCCATAGGGGCTTCCACCTGTGGCAGAGGACATTAAATCGGATTCGCTGTAAGGCAAACCGAGAATCATCATGCCGTGATGAAGCAGGGGAATCATCATCGTTAACAGAGTACTTTCTTGTCCGCCGTGCATGCTGCCGGTGCTGGTAAAGACGCAAGCTGGTTTACCGATGAGTGCACCACTTAACCATTGGGAAGAGCTGCCATCCCAAAAGTATTTTATGGGAGCGGCCATATTGCCAAAACGGGTAGGCGAACCGAGTGCCAATCCTATGCATTCTTGTAAATCAGAATACTCAACATACGGGGCGCCTTCGGTTGGGACCGCAGGTTCGCTAGACTCGCAAACGGTGGAAACCGGAGGAACCGTTCTGAGACGAGCATTGACCCCCGGAACGCTTTCAATACCCTCGGCAATGAGTCGCGCTAAATCTCTGGTGGCCCCATAGCGGGAGTAGTACAAAACTAAAATATCGTGTTGGTTCATATTCTCTTATGATACGGCGATGCGCCTTTTTCGTAACCCCCAATTATGGCTCTCTCTTGCTAAAGAGATCTGGGAGGGTAATCGAGACCAAAAACTGAACCAAATCGCAGCCAGCTTAGCCTACACAACGATTCTCTCCTTGGTTCCTATGGTCACGATTGCAACCATGCTGATTGGCTATTTACCCAAGGTGATTCAGATTAAAAATGCCTTTAAGACTTGGCTATTAGATACTTATATGCCAGGCGGGATTAATCAACAGTTCTTTATTTACTTGGATCAGTTTTCTGCGCAAGCCAGGGGCTTAACTCTTTTGGGTTTAGCTGGCTTATTTATTACTGCCATCATGACTTTGTCAGTCATTGAAGGGGCATTTAATCAAATCTTCAAGGTACAAAGAAATCGCCCACTTCATAAAAAGATTGTGATTTATGGGGCTGCGACAATTTTGGGCCCCATATTATTAGGACTAGGTATTTACTTAAGTGGCGTCTTATTCAGCGCTTCTCAGGGCTGGACGGAGGCAGTCTCCATTGGTTTTCGTCTCATTGCCACAGTG
Source organism: Polynucleobacter sp. AP-Feld-500C-C5 (assembly GCF_018882265.1). Classification (NCBI taxonomy): domain Bacteria; kingdom Pseudomonadati; phylum Pseudomonadota; class Betaproteobacteria; order Burkholderiales; family Burkholderiaceae; genus Polynucleobacter; species Polynucleobacter sp. AP-Feld-500C-C5. Next base: position 11,527 of record NZ_JACVOW010000019.1, read on the forward strand.
ACACCACTAATGTTGGCTGTCTTGGTTTATACGGTTGTTTACAAGATCCTGCCGTATTCTCAAATTTTTTGGAAAGATGCCATCTTTGGTGCTTTCTTTGCCGCCCTCAGCTTTGAAATCATGAAATTTGGATTTGCAGTCTTTTTAACCCATACCGCTTTTTATAAAACGGTTTATGGGGCCTTTGCTATCTTTCCGCTAGCCTTGCTTTGGATCTACTTGACTTGGTGGATTACCTTGGCTGGAGCCGTCCTAGTAGCGAATCTACCAAGCATTCGAAGTGGCGTCATTAGGGTTATTCGTTACTAAAACAAACAATAAATCTTGATTCGGTGCTTGCTTGGGTCTATATTGAACTGAGATATTGATTGTTTTGGAGACGACATGAAAGTTCATGACATTCTGCGTGTGAAGGGCGGCACTTTATTTACCGTTGCTCCCGAGACTGCGTTGCAAACGGCAGTGCTGATCATGAGCGAGCATGACATTGGCTCTTTGGTTGTGATGGAGTATGACAAGCTAGTTGGGATCCTCACTTTTCGTGAAGTGATTGCAGCATTAGCAAGCCATCATGGCAAATTAGATGATTTGCAAGTCAATGCAGTAATGAATCAGAAGCCTTTGACCTGCAATATGGAAACTGAAATCGATGAAGTGCGTCGCATGATGTTAGTTGATCATGCTCGTTACCTGCCAGTAGTTGATCAAAAAATGTTGATGGGTGTAATCTCTTTTTATGATGTAGCAAAATCTGTTGTAGAAGCTCAAGACTTCGAGAACTCGATGCTCAAGGCCTATATTCGCGACTGGCCAGAAGATACTGAAAAGGCCGCTAATTAAGGATTTCTAGTCGAATATTCAGGACAAATGACATAATGTGGTTATGTCAGGAAATACTTTAGGCCTTCTTTTCACTGTTACCACTTTTGGTGAATCACACGGTCCCGCGATCGGGGCTGTGGTTGATGGCTGCCCTCCCGGTATGCTTTTGAGTGAGACTGATCTACAAACTGACCTAGATCGTCGTAGGCCTGGCACCTCTCGTCACGTCACTCAACGCAAAGAAGAAGATAGGGTTGAGATTTTGTCGGGTGTTTTTGAAGGCAAAACGACCGGTGCGCCCATTGGTCTATTGATACGCAATACCGACCAACGGAGTCAAGACTACGGCGATATATTGCAAACATTCCGACCTGGTCATGCCGACTATGCCTATCACCATAAATATGGACTGCGTGATCCACGGGGCGGCGGCCGTTCTTCAGCTCGCCTCACAGCACCTGTTGTGGCAGCTGCAGCTATTGCAAAAAAATGGCTGCAGCAACAATACGGCACAGAGTTTTACGGCTATATGAGCCAACTCGGCGATATCGAAATTCCGTTCGAGGATGTTGCACAGATTGAACAAAATCCTTTTTTTGCTGCGAATGCCAAGATCATTCCGCAATTAGAGAATTATATGGATGAACTGCGCAAAGCAGGAGATTCTTGCGGGGCTCGAATTGAGGTGCGTGCTCGTAATGTACCTATTGGTCTTGGAGAGCCCTTGTTTGATAAGCTTGATGCAGATATTGCCCATGCCATGATGGGGATCAATGCTGTAAAAGGAGTTGAAATTGGTTCTGGCTTTCAGTCAGTGGCGCAGCGCGGCAGTGAACATGGTGATGAATTATTTCCTGATGGCTTTGCTAGCAATCATGCCGGCGGTACATTGGGTGGCATCAGCACTGGTCAAGACCTGCGAGTATCGATTGCGATCAAACCAACTTCAAGCATCATGAGCCCTAAGCAATCCATTGATCTCCATGGCAAGCCAATGACTGTTCAAACTAAGGGACGTCATGATCCTTGTGTTGGTATACGAGCAACCCCAATCGCTGAAGCGATGCTGGCTTTAGTCCTCATGGATCATGCATTGCGTCATCGCGCTCAGTGCGCTGATGTCAAGCTTGAGGTATCGCCTATTCCTGCGGCACGACCTGGCTCCAAAAGCGATTAGTAAATCCCACTAAGATGACGCCTTCGCTTCGCTGGGCCTTCGGGTCCTTTTTCTTTTTATATTTTGCTTATGTTGGCTTGGTTTCACCGTATGCCAGCCTTTTCTTCTTAGATCATGGTTTTAATGTCATCGAGATTGCTGTACTGATGTCGATGCTACAAATTACCCGTATCGTTGGTCCATTTAGTTGGGGCTGGCTTTCAGATTACCTCTCTAATCGCATCGGCATTATTCGTGTTTGCGCTTGTTTGGCCGCTTTAGTCTTTGTATGCATCTTTTTTTTACATAGCTACTTCAGCTTCTTTATTTGGATGTTTGTATTACATACGATCTTGAGTAGTCAAATGCCTTTGGGCGAGACGGCAACTATTCATGCTTTATACAAAGACAATTCGTTTGATCAGCGTTATGGACGCCTGCGCTTATGGGGTTCAATCGGGTTCATCACCATGGTTTTATTTGCAGGTGAATTATTTCAACGTAAAGGCATTGAGTTATATCCAATAGTTGGCGTCATTGTGTTATTTGCTTTGGCGCTCATTACTTTTTTCTTGCACGAGCCCAAGATGGAGCGTCGCAAAATGGTGAAAGGCGAGTTACTCATTGTGCTTTTTAATCCAGACGTAAGGTGGTTTTTGATCTCTGGCTTTTTCATGATCTTTGCCCATGCTGCTTTATATGTTTTCTATTCGCTGTATTTGGCAGACCTTGGTTACGACAAATTTCAAATTGGCTTATTTTGGGCTTTAGGAGTTGCCGCAGAAGTAATCTTCTTTTACTTCCAAAATAAATTGCTGAGCCGTTTGGATGCCGAGGTGATATTGCAAGGCGCATTTGGAATTGGTGTGATCCGCTTCATTCTGATTGCCTTTTTACCAATCACTTCTGTATTGATTGTTGCGCAGTTGATGCACGCCGCTACTTTTGCAGCTCACCACAGTGCTGCCACAAAATTACTGCAGCGCTGGTTTACCGGTCCTTTACAAGCAAGGGGGCAAGCCATTATGGCTACCGTTTCTTACGGTTTAGGTGGCACTATTGGTGGACTATGTGCCGGTTGGATTTGGGATCTTTCTCAACCTCGAGATGTCTTTGTGATGTCCGCTTTTGCTTGTGGAATAGCGGGGATGGCAATTCAGAAAATGAGACCTCATCACCATCCAACTGAAAAGGTTGGTAGTTAAGAAGCCAAGAGCCCTTACTCAGCAATTCTTACTGAACTTTTGCCTTCGCACGAAGTTTTTGCATCATCTCGGTAAATTTAGCTTTCTGCCAATTTTGATCAGAGGCAATCATCTGTTTCAACTCTGCCTTGAGTTCGTCAAAGCTAGGCGCCTTCATATCTCGAGAGTCAACTGTCTTAATGATATGCCAGCCAAACTGTGATTTCACTGGTTTATCAGTCATTTGACCGTTCTTTAGTTGCACCATTGCCTTAGAGAACTCTGGAACAAGTGCTTTGTCATTTACCCAGCCAAGGTCGCCGCCGTTCGTCGCTGAACCCGGATCCTTTGATTTGGCTTTAGCAATCTCTCCAAAGTTGCCGCCGGCTTTGATTTGAGCAATGATGGCTTTTGCATCAGTTTCTTTCTCAACCAAAATATGCTCGACATGGTATTCCTTGCCAGTATATTGCGTCTTAACCGATTCATAAGCAGCCTTGAGTTCAGCCTCAGTGACACCTTCTTTTTCGATATAGTCTTCAAATACAGCAGCAACTAAGATGCCTACGCGCGATTGCTCTAACTGTTCACGCACAGATTCTTTTTGAATCACACCACGTTTATCAGCCTCTTGCAGAATTAATTCTTTAGTCACCAGCATTTCACGTGCTTGATCGCGTACCTGAGGGTTGTCTCCTTGCCCTGACTTTTGCACCAATTTATCTAGCTGAGCTTTAGGGATGGACTTGCCATTCACGATGGCTGCATTTTGCGCAAAAGCTGGCGCAGAAATCAGGAGTGCGGCTAGGCTAAAAGAGATCAGGTGAAGGGTATTTAACATGGCGACTATCAAGTAAAAGTAATGGATTGCAAGAGTGTAAAGCAGGCTAGATGTTGGCTTCCTGTGGAGTCTGGGCAGTAATCGTTAAGGCATGGATTTCGCTAGGAATATGGCGATGCAAAGCGGCATAAATTGCCCGATGACGAGCAACCAGAGTTAATCCCTGAAATTGTAGTGTAACGATGGTGACCTTAAAGTGTCCACCGCCTGAGGCTGCGCCCGCATGCCCCGCATGCAGATGACTCTCGTCTTCGATCTGTAGCCGTTGAATATCAAAAGCCTTATTTAAATCTTCTTCAAATAGGGCAATGCGTTTTTGGTTAAGGGTCATTGTTCTGGATGCTCCATATGGCGTGATAGCCAAACACCTTGGATGATGACAAAGGCTACCAGCAGCCCAGTACTGCCAAAGAGTTTGAAATTGACCCAGGTTTCCTCAGAATATTCAAATGCAATATATAAGTTGAGGGCGCCCATGAAGAAAAAGAAGGCTGACCATGCTAGATTGAGTCGATGCCATACAGAGTGGGAACTCTCTGGTTTGAGGCTTACCTGCTTACCCATTAATACTTCAATCCAATTCTTATTAAGGAACTGTGCACTGATAAGCAAAGCGCCTGAAAAGAGCCAATAGAGGGCGGTTGGCTTCAATTGAATAAAGGTCTTATCGTGCAAGAAAATCGTTAGGCTTCCAAAGACAATAATCATCACCAGGCTGACCCATTGCATCGCATCGATTTTGCGATGGCGATAATAGACCCAGAGAATCTGTCCTATGGTGGCAACCATGGCTACGATAGTCGCCGTATAGATATCACCAAATTTAAAGGCGATAAAGAACAGAATAATGGGGAAGAGGTCAAATAAAAATTTCATAGGTAGGATTATCCCGCTATTTAGCTCACAAGCCTTTTTAAGGCCTTAGTCTTTTTTACTTGCTTGGGCATTCTCACTAGGATCAAAGCTCAAAGAGGCAGAGTTGATGCAGTAACGTAGACCAGTAGGCATGGGGCCATCATCAAAGACATGCCCTAAATGGGCATCACAGTTGGCGCAACGTACTTCGGTACGAATCATGCCGTGAGTTGTATCACGCACTTCCTTGATGGATGATGTCTCTTGAGGGGCGTTATAGCTTGGCCATCCGCAACCAGCATCAAATTTGGTATCAGACAAGAAGAGGGGGGTGCCACAGCACACACAAGTGTATTTGCCTTGAGCCCAATGATCCCAATACTTGCCACTAAAAGGCCTCTCAGTTGCCGCTTCACGAGTAACTCGATACTCAATATCGCTGAGGATTTTTTTATATTCTTGATCCGTTTTTTTCATCTATTCTCCGATAAGTATTATCTATTCCAAACTCTTAAGAAGAGCAACTCACTGCAACTCTTTCCAGATCTGCAGGTGGTGGCGCTGCATACACTTCATGCTCAGGCTGCTCATCATAAGGCTTGCTGAGGATATTCATTAATAGCGTGACTTCTGAAAAGTCATGTTGTTGTGCTTTATCAATAGCCGCTTGTGCTAAATGATTGCGCAAAATATATTTAGGATTCACTAGGTTCATCGCCTGCATTCTTGTAATATCTTGACTAGATTCTGATGTGAGGCGCTGAAGATAATCTGTAAACCACTGGTCTATTGCCACACGATCCACAAATTGATCTCTTAGCGTGATTTTCTCAATGGCATGATCTAATTTAACTTGGCTAAGTTGTCTAAAGAAGCTGGTGAAATCCACGCTTGAATCATGAATTGCCTGCAATAAGCGCTCTATCAGTTGGATGTCGCTATCTTGAGAGGTTTGTAACCCTAATTTTTGTCTGAATATAGATTGCCATGCTTGTGCATAGGTAACAGGAAATTCTTCTAAAGCTTCGCGTAATATTGATTGGGCTTGGCTTTCATCGTGAGTAAGCTCAAGGAGTGGTAAGAAGGCGCTGGCTAAGCAGGCCATATTCCAATGCATGATTTGAGGTTGGCGATGGTATGCGTATCTACCGCCATGATCACTATGGTTGCAGATATGATCAATTTCAAAATGATCTAAGAACCCAAATGGTCCGTAGTCCATCGTCAGGCCAAGTGCGCTGATATTGTCACTATTTAAGACCCCATGGCAGAAACCAACAGACTGCCATCGCGCCACTAGCTTGGCATTACGAACGCTGATGTGTTTGAATAGCTCGAGATAGGGTTCAACATTGTTTTTGCATTCAGGGTAATGATCCTGAATTAATAAATCGGCTAGCTCTTTGAGCCGCACGATGCTTTGTGTAGAAGCGAAGTGCTCAAAATGACCGACTCGAATAAAGCTAGGCGCTAAGCGCGCACAAACAGCAGCAGTCTCCATCATTTCGCGGAAAACTGGTAATGCTGAACCAACAACTGAAAGCGCTCTAGTTGTTGGGATGCCGAGTGCATTCATGGCCTCGCTACATAAAAATTCACGGATAGAAGATCTGAGGACGGCTCGTCCATCACCCATACGGGAATACAGAGTTTTGCCGGCACCTTTGAGTTGAATTTCTTGGCCATTAGCCTCGCCAAGCAAAATTGCTCTGCCATCACCCAATTGACCAGCCCAGACCCCAAACTGATGACCGCTATAGACTGTTGAAATTGGCTTAGCAAAATCATGCATGCCGGTACTTAAGGAGTTTCCCGCTAGAAGCTCTAGCCATGATGGATCAGAAGGCAGGCCATCCTGAGAAACCGAGAGCTGAATAAGATTGGCCGCAGAAGGTGAAAATGCTACCCAATAAGGATCTGGAATTGGGCTCGGAAAGGTGATCTGGCAGACGTCATCGCCACTTAAAGTAAAGGCCATCAAGCTATTCTAGGGGTATTCCCAAAATGGTGCTCAAGCCTCTAAAATTGGCAGTATGACTAAACATGTACAAATTAATCCCCAAACTCAACTCGCCAATTTAGGTGAGGAGTTAAATGTTCCTTTTTTAAAACTATTGGGCGTTCGCTTTCTCAGCGCTGAGATGGGAAAGGGAGAAATCCTTTTGGCCCTAAAGCCAGAGCATACCAATACCTGGGCAGTGGCTCATGGCGGGGTGTTATTAACCTTGATGGATGTCGCGATGGCTGTTGCTGCTAGATCTGGCGATCCGAGTGATCGTAGTGTAGTCACCATTGAGCTCAAGAATAATTTTATGCAAGCTGCTAATGGAGTCTTGCGAGTGAAAGCAGATACAGTTCGTAGAACAGCAACTATGGCATTTTGTGAAGCAAAGCTCTACAACGATCAAGGGGAAGTCTGTTGCATGGCAACGGGAACATTCCAATACATTAAGCGTCTGCCAACACGCGATAGCAGCGGTGAGCGGGTAGTGAACGAAGACCTTCGTTCAAAATAAAATGAACGCGTTTTTAAACTGATAGATTTGAGCCAGGCGCGGTACTTAATGCGCCGGTGACGACATCATGGCCAACAGTACCGCTAGCATCAAAGCGACGTTCCACCATCTCAAATTGCCCATCTTTACGGACTCTTAAAACAGTGCTGGAACGAGTTCCATAAGAGGGTGTTTTGATGAACGCAGGGGATAGTGCTTTTTCCCACTCTCTGCTAACACCGGTGCTGGGTAATTCATGATCGCTAGCATGGTGGGTATCGGCTAATAGCTTGAGATATTGATCGGCACTTTTGAGCTGACCATGATCCATTGCCAATACTTGGGCAAAAGCGGCTACCCGATGATTGACTTTAGGCCAAGGAGTATCCAGCATCGCATTAGATAAACCATACACGCCAGGGTTAAGCGGTTGATGCGGAAAGACTTTACGAGGGCGAATATTTTGACCTACTAACATGCGATTACTGACCCAATACATTTCTGCATTTTGTGGATCGCTTAAATCTGCCATCAATAAATTAAAGCCGTTGTATTGATTAAAGCGTTTCGAGTTTTCTCCCATGAACTCGGCCGGCTTATCTTTACTGGTGAGATACATCAAGGAAAGCTCACCGCGTGTTCTAGCATCAGGATTCTTTTCGCTAGGCGCGCGCACATTCGTTAAGGCGGCAAACTTTCCCGTTTTCGTAAAGCCCAGCCAAGTACCAGGACTACCCAAGACATCGGCACGATCTCTACCCGCTAAAACATGGGGGTGTTCTTGCCAATAGGCGATGCCTTCAGTGTCGCGCTCATAAAACTCATCACGATTCGCCGCAACTACTAAAGAGTAGTCAGGATGTGAGTTCCAGGCAAAAAGAATCAGGCACATGAAATGGGTTAGGAAGAATTAGATTTCGATTAAGGGATAAGGTAATGAGTCTATTTTTAACACAGGTCCCCGGGGGCTTCCTAGATGAATTTCCCCATGTTCGAGCGCTTCTAATTTGCACTCCATCTGAAAATCGATTCTGCCAGGCTCTAAGTGGCTAGCGGCTGATAGAACAACCATCCCCGCTGGCTGACTGGGGTCCTGACTATGAAATAACTCAGTACCAGGCTGAGTTGAGTCTAATGGTAGGTCTTTTTCTGAAATATGGGCCAAAAATAGACGTCTTTTGATGGCGCCACGATATTGGCTACGGGCCACGATTTCTTGTCCTGGATAGCAACCTTTTTTGAAGTCGACCCCGGCAACCGATTCAAAATTAATCATTTGCGGGACAAACTGTTCTTGCGTCGCCAATACGATACGGGGAATAGCACTTAAAACTTCTAAATCATTCCACACATCAAGTGCAGCCTGATCGCATAATTCATTGACCCTCTCTTGAGCAATTAATACACGGCCATAGGATTGATTGCTGGCGAGCACATCAGGCAAGCGCAATCCAATTTGAGAGTCATTAATTGTGAAAGATGAGATCGCATCACTCAAACCAAAGTATCCAGAAATATTCCAGAGCGCCGACACATCAGTTACCTTGACCTTAGAGCGCAATACAAACATTGCCAACCGTTTGGCAGTACTGGCAGCGTTATCCTTAGAAATAAAGAGCGCGAATCGGTCATCAGCGCTTGCATCTCTAGGCATTAACGCACCCCATGCGCTGGCAAGTAATCTGCCTTTAGGGCTGCAGTATCCCAACAGTCTTGCTGATGGATAGGAATAAGCAATTTGAGGCGATATAGTGCGGTTTAGACCTAAAACAGAATTCGTGAGCTGATTTTGCAGAAAACTGGCAGCATCTGGACCCTCAACAAAGATGAGGCCCCATTTCGAGAGTGGAGTGAGCCCAAAAGAGGGGACTTGTGCTTGAATTTGCGTGTTTTGATTAGTCTGTGTCATCTCCTTTTATCATAGCCTGATGCGCAGAAAAATTCAGGGAAGATCCTTTTTTAGCCAGAAAAAGACTTGGGGTCGTCGCTTACGATCCTACCTGCTGCTATTGATAGGTGCCCTGGTATTTATTTATGGTGGGATTTTTTTATGGCCTGTTGTGCCAAGCCAGACCAATACTCAAGAGGCATTGCTTTATAAAGTCAAAATTTCTCCGCAATCTAGCTTGGGCAGTATTGCTCAACAATTGCAAGAGCAGGGTCTATCAACCCCTGTGCTGCCATTTCAAGTCAGTGCCCGCGCATTATTTGTTGGTTCAAAATTAAAGCCAGGAACTTATCTATTGCCGACAGGGGCGAGCCTTGGAAAAATATTGTTACAGATTGCGCGCGGTGATCGAGTGCGGGAAAGTATCGCCATTATTCCTGGCATGACTATATGGCAACTTCGCGCTCTAGTTGATTCTCACCCAGCATTGATACATCAAACCAAAGGCATTAACTCAAAAGCTTTATTGCAAAGCCTGAATCTTACTTATCCTGGCGATGAAGGCATCTTCTTTCCGGATACGTATGTATTTGATCCCGATGAACCCGATATCAATATCTACCGGCGCGCTTCTGTGGCAATGCAAAAACAACTTTTACAAGCTTGGGATCAAAAAGATCCCAGCTCCCCTCTCAAAACGCCTTATGAACTCTTGATTTTGTCCTCGATTATTGAGAAAGAAACAGGCCGATCTAGTGACCGAGGCTTAGTAGCGGCAGTGTTTCTGAATCGACTCAATCAAGGCATGAAGCTGCAGACTGACCCTACAGTGATTTATGGCATTGGCAAAGGATTCGATGGCAACTTGCGTAAGACAGACCTGCGCAAAGATAGTCCCTACAATACCTATATGAACAAAGGATTGCCGCCTACGCCTATCGCTATGCCCAGCAAAGAATCGTTGATAGCAGCTGTTCGACCTGCTCAAAGCAAGGCCCTGTATTTTGTATCCAAGGGGGATGGAACGAGTCATTTTTCACAAACCTTAGGCGAACATGAATCTGCCGTTGATCGCTATCAGCGCAAACTCGCCCCCAAATCGAAATAATATGACTGCAAATTTTCCTGGATATTTCATTAGCTTTGAAGGTATTGATGGTGCTGGTAAGAGTACGCATATCGATGCATTCTGCAAGCTGATGCAAGAGTGCTACCCAAATCATGAAGTGGTGGTGACTCGTGAACCAGGTGGAACCCCCTTAGGCGAGCAATTGCGTGGACTCCTATTGGATGCACCGATGAATCTAGAAACTGAGGCGCTCTTAATGTTTGCAGCCCGCCGAGAGCATTTAGCGCAAGTGATTGAGCCGGCACTAGCGGCCGGAAAGATTGTGATTTCAGATCGCTTCACCGATGCAAGTTTTGCTTATCAAGGCGGCGGCCGAGGTCTTAGCATCGCGAAATTAAATGACCTGGAACGATGGGTACAAGGTCGTGAAGACGGTGCATTACTTCAACCCAATTTAACCATCTTGTTTGATTTACCTGGCGAAGTGGCAGAGGCGCGTCGCTCTAAAGTAAGGGCGCCGGATAAGTTTGAAAAAATGGATCTGAATTTCTTTGAAAAAGTACGCCAAGAATATCTGCGACGGGCTAAAGAAGATCCTCAGCGCTTTCACTTAGTTGATGCGACCCAAACGCCAGAGGCTATTTGGAATGGCTTACAAGCTCTCAAGATTAACTTCTAAATGAATGACTTGATGTTTCCGGCGAAGCAACATAGTAAGGTTGCACCATGGCTGCAACCCTTATGGGAAGGATTAGACTTTCAGCAATTTCCCAATGCGATTTTGTTACATGGTCAATCAGGTATTGGTAAATTTGCTTTTGCAGTTGAATTAGCAAAAGCTTTGCTGTGCGAATCCAGTCCAGGATCGAGCAAGCCCTGTAATCAATGTGAAGCATGTCATTGGTTTAATACTGGCAACCACCCTGACTTTATTGCTTTGGTACCGGAAACCCACCGCAAACTTTTGCCCCAAGCTGATTATGAGGCAGATGAAGTAACAAAAAAAGGCAAAGTTGCTCGCGACGATTCTGATAGTGAACCAGCCGAGAAAAAAGAAAAGAAAAATATCTCGATTGAAGAAACCCGTAGTGCGATCGAAAGTCTTTCAATAGGCTCGCATCGGGGTGGCAATCGCATCATCTTAATTTACCCACTTGAAATGCTGCGCTCTGATTCAGCTAATACTCTATTGAAATCACTAGAAGAGCCTCCGGCCAATACTATTTTTATCTTATTAGCGGATCGTGTTGATCGAGTCTTACCAACCATACGATCACGCTGTCGATTGTTGACAGCACCTCGCCCAAATCGCAGCGAGGGCTTGGCATGGCTAAAAGATCAGCTACCACAGATCGCAGGGTTTAAAGTCATTGATGGGGATATCGAAACGATCTATGACGAGCAGGGCGGGGCACCCTATTCTGTGTTGGATTCCTTAATCGCTCGTCATCATCAAGACGATAAAGATGAGCTAACTATCGCCATTGCGGCTTCTCGTATTTTATTGCAATCGATGACACAGGGCGGTCGGATTGCCTGGCTAGAAACAGCTGAAAAGATTCATAAAGCGCAATATTCATTTTTACTAGCTACTATGCAACGTTGGGTTTCAGATCTCCAGTTGGTTTCACAGGGTGGAAGTCCTCGTTATTACCCCAAACATCTTGTAACTCTGAAGGGTCTGGCGCAAAGCGCCAGAAGCCTCAAACTCCATCAGTTTTGGAAATCGCTAGTGCAAGCTTGTCGTTCAGAAAATCATCCTCTCGCCAGCCGCATTCAACTAGAAGCATTACTTTCTCAATATCAGCAAGTCTTTGAAGGTTAGGGTTCTCAGGCAGACTAAAATGTAGGTATGTTTATCGACTCACACTGCCATCTGGATTTCCCGGAGTTTCAAGCCCGCTTGCCGGAAGTCTTAGCAAATATGAAGGCAGCTAAAGTCAGTCATGCGCTCTGTGTTTCAGTTGATTTGCCAGATTTTCCGAATGTTTTGAAGCTTGCTCAGGATCACCCGCATTTATATGCTTCCGTCGGTGTTCATCCCGACTATGAGGATACCCCCGAGCCAAGCGTCGAATTTTTGGTTGAAACAGCTAAACAGCAAGCCAAAATAATTGCCATTGGTGAAACTGGCTTGGATTACTACCGCATGGGCGAGCGTAGCTATGAATCGATGGAGTGGCAAAGAGAGCGCTTTAGAACCCACATTAGGGCCGCACTTTCAGCCAAGAAACCGTTAATTATTCATACACGTTCTGCCTCCGAAGACACCATCAATATTCTGAAGGATGAGGGTGCTGATGGGATTGGTGGAGTGATGCATTGTTTCACCGAAAGCTTAGAGGTGGCCCGGAAAGCGATGGATATGGGCTTTTATATCTCCTTCTCGGGCATTGTCACCTTTAAGAGTGCTAAAGACCTGCAAGAGACTTGTAAACAGGTTCCTTTAGAGCGCATGCTCATAGAAACAGACTCGCCTTATTTAGCTCCAATTCCTTATCGTGGCAAGACTAATGAACCTGCTTGGGTATCTAAAGTTGGTGAATTTATTGCCAATCTTAAGGGCGTCCCCATAGAGAAGCTTGCTAGTAGTACAAGTGATAATTTTTATCAATGTTTTCAGATAGATAGAGTGGCTAATTAATGTCAAAGTTTACTTTTAAATCATTAGCTTTATTAGCTATTTTGAGTGCATCAATCAACTCTTATGGGCAAAGTGAAGCGCAAATTGCCAATTTCACTAAAGCAGCCAAATTTGATGACATCTCAGAGGTGAAAGCACTCATTGCGGCTGGTGTGAGTCCAAATGCAGTCGATTCTAAAGGCGATCCAATGCTCGTCATCGCCATTCGAGATAAATCCGCAAAAGTGATTGATTTTTTACTCAAAGATAAGAAAACAGATGTAGATCTATCCAATTCTTTTGGTGAAACGCCCCTCATGTTGGCCTCTATAGAAGGTGATTTACCAGTGGTTAAGACTTTAGTGCTGCAAAATAAGGCCAAAATTGATCATATTGGCTGGACACCGTTGCATTATGCTTGTGCAAAGGGTCAATTGAATGTGGCTCAATTTTTAATCGCCAACGGAGCGATGATCGATTCTAGAGCTCCGAATGGCACCACACCATTGATGATGGCCACTCAAGCAGGCAATGAGGAGCTAATCAAATTGCTGCTTGATAAAGGCGCTGACCTACGCATGCGTAATTTGAATGGTTTTTCAGCCATAGATATTGCGGAGATTTACCAGAAGCCTTGGATAGCGGATGGGCTCAAATCACGCTGGCAGCGCCTTTATAAGGAGCCATATCCAGGGCCCGCCAAGGTCCGGTCAGCCGCTTCTTGATTTAACATATTTGCGTATAATCATTATTATGTCAAATAAGATATTTCTGTAGGAAATTCAAACTAAACTAACATGATCAATCTATTTAACAATACCGACCTACCCAGCTTTACAACTCTTTTTGGCGAGATCAATGCTGATATGGGCAATGGTCAAATTTGGATTATGGTTGTATCTGCCTGTTTGATGCTGGCTGTTCATTCAGTAGCTGTTCTCGGCATTGCTGGAGCTTTTCACTGGATTGATGATGTCATGACAAAACGCAGAATCTTTGGCGCCAGCTTTTTGTCTTACTTCATAGCCATATTATTGGTCATCGCCATTCATCTAAGCGAAATCGTAGTTTGGGCTTATATCTGTGTAGCCTTAAAGGTATTCCCGACCAATCCCCAGACCTTTTACTTTGCAGGTGAAATGTATACAACCGTCGGTTATGGAGATTACAAATTATCTGAGCAATGGCGCATATTGCCTATCATCATCTCTTTCTCAGGGATCTTTGCCGTATCCATGTCAGGGGCAGCTTTGTACACGATGATGGGCGCCTTATTGGGACACAACGGCCAAAATCAGAGTACAAAGCCAGGATCCTAACGATTAGAGCGATTTACCTTCTGAAATCGGGTTCTTTTGCTTAAATACCAGCTCTAATACTCGGCCATTGGCTTCCAGTGAGCGAATTCTGCCGGGGAGCCACTCCAAGTCCTTTGCCAGCCATATATCTACCTGACGCTTGTATGGGTCTTTTTCTCGTTGCATCAAGGCGTAACGCCGATTGACTGTATTTCCAAGGCTAGGGATATCAGCATTGAGAGCCTCTCCATAACTCTTAAACTGCCAATTTTCTAGGGTGTTGTAATCAATCACAGGTATCGAGCGAATGCTACCAGCTTCATCTATTTTGCTATCGCCATTTAAAAGTGAAGCCAATTGAAACATCAGGCTAAAACGATCTTGGGTGCCAGGAACAATAGTAGGGGTAAATTCAGGCTTTTCTGAGAAGTACATTTGCCCCCCTCCCTTTTCATCACGATCAAAGCGTGAATAACGTGGTGGCTTGGTTCCCCGCTGCGTCCAATAAATCGCGGGCGCAATCCCATACGCATCGACCGAACCTCTAGATTCAAAAACAAAGGGGCCAACAAAGGCATAAGGAATATTGATATAGAGTCGATAGGAGTTACCTTCCACAATCCAATCAATTTCTGCTGTTTGATATTGCTGACCATCCACATAAGCGTCGTAGTAGAGAATACCTGATCCTGGCAATTTGAAAGCAACGCCCGTTTGATTAGAGCTTCCACCCTGCTCTCCTGCATCTGCACTGTTGCTATCGAGCGGGCTCATTGATGAGTTATCTTTAGCAACCCTGTTCTTCGGCGCCTTAACCATTTGAATTTTTTTGGGAGGTTCAAGCTTAAGCTCGGTATTAATGATGAGATCTTCAGCAATCTCTGGGGGGTTTCCGAATGAAATAAACGGCATACCGAAAAAAAGCAGTAGATGCCCTATTAAGGAAAGCAGAATCGCAAAGAAAATAATCCGCAACGAGTGTGTGCGGATTTTTGGGCTAAAACTTTGTGGCACTAAACCATGTCTCAGGAGAAGCCCTCTAGCAAGCGGCTATTTTTAGGGAGATTGGCTGCCAGAAAGTCCATTTGATCAGCCAAAATATTACGGCCTTTAAGGATCATGTCCTCATAGAGACTAGGCATATAGGGGGTATAAAGCAGACCCATGCCCGCTTGTTCTGGCGTACGGTTACCTTTGCGTTGGTTACAAGGGCGACAGGATATGACTAAATTCATCCAAGAATATTTACCACCCCGACTATTGGGAATGATGTGCTCTGCCTCAGCGTGATTCTCATGAATTGCAACACCACAATAGGCGCATAAGCCTCGATCACGCTTGAATAATTTGTGCTTAGTAATCACTGGAACAACATCAAATAAATTAATCTTTGATGTTCCTTTGATGGCGATGATGGAGTGAAGTTCTATCACTGACTGCAAGCCGCTTGCGCGAGAAATGCCACCGCGCATTCTCATAATGGGATCACCGAGGGTCCATAAGACACTACTGTCGGCGTAGTGCTTTGTTGCATCCTCAGCGTTAACCCAACCCTGGGGAATTCCACCTGCGTCCAATTTCAAGATGCTCAGCACAAACTCTCCTTTCTAGGTCGCAGCAAGTAGCTACGATCGTTTAGATCATCTTACAGAAGAAGCTGCAAGCAATCAATAAAAGGGCTTATTTGGTGGAAATGAACTGAAGAACTTTGGGCAGGTGATCGGCATAGTCTGCAATTCCATGATCGCTACCCTCCAAAACAAGTTGCTGGGCACCTGGATAGAAGTCTACCATTTCATGCCAGTCTAAAAGCTCGTCACCCTTAGCCGCTATTAGAAAATAACGGGATGGATCAGAAATTTTCTCAACCTGTAGCGCCTTGAGTTCGTCGATATATTCTGGACGAAAATCAAAAGGTTCATCGCTATCATATGCAGTCATCATCCCTACATGTGGTGCAAGCTCACGTGCTGCATGTACCGCAGGATTCAAGGCGATCGCTTTGCAGCCATACTTCTCTGCAAGATAGTTGGCGTAAAAACCGCCCAGAGATGAACCAACCACAACAACACGATCAGCCATAGATTGATCAATGTGGGAAATCACCATCTCCATGCTTTCCTTCGGAGAGGCCAGCAACTGAGGGCAATACCATTCATATGGATTTGCTTTAGTGGCTAGAGCCCTCACAGCTTCGCCCGTCATCACCGCCTTATTAGATCGAGGAGAAGAGCGAAATCCGTGAAGGTAAACCAGCAGGGTTGAAGACATGCAAATTAAGACTTTTGCCCTACTTCAAAGTTTGCTAATTTCTCTAAGGCTTTGACCATCGCTGAGTGATCCCAGGCTTTGCCACCATGAGCCGCACAAGCATTGAATAATTCTTGCGCAGTCGCGGTATTAGGTAAAGAAACTCCAAGAGCGCGAGCACTATTGAGCGCTAGGTTTAAATCTTTTTGATGTAACTCGATTCTGAATCCAGGGTCAAAAGTACGCTTGACCATACGTTCGCCGTGCACTTCAAGAATCTTTGAACTCGCAAAGCCGCCCATCAATGCTTGGCGAACTTTAGCGGGATCAGCACCTGCTTTAGATGCAAACAATAGTGCCTCAGCAACAGCTTCAATATTGAGGGCAACAATGATTTGATTAGCTACCTTAGCAGTTTGACCGTCACCATTAGCGCCAACTAAGTTAATGTTCTTGCCCATTAAATCCATAATCGGCTTTACCTTGTTAAATACAGACTCATCACCACCAACCATGATGGATAAAGTGGCATTCTTAGCGCCAACCTCGCCACCAGATACCGGGGCATCCAGGTAGTCACAATCCAAGGCATTAATCTTTTTAGCAAACTCTTTCGTTGCGATTGGCGAAATAGAGCTCATATCGACAACAACTTTGCCTTTGGATAATCCAGAGGCGATTCCGTTCTCGCCAAATAGGACTTTCTCAACATCTGGAGTGTCGGGAACCATCGTAAAGATGATGTCTGCACTCTCAGCAACCTCTTTAGGGCTTTTGCACTGAATGGCTTTAGAGCTAGCAAGATCGGCAGGAACCTTGGTGCGAGTATTAATAAATACCTGATGTCCTGCATTCACAAGATGCCCAGCCATAGGGGCACCCATAATACCTAAACCAACAAATCCTAATTTCAATTGATTGCTCATAGAGTCTCCGTTATAAATCGTTTTTTATGAATTGAGATGCTTCATCCAGCCAAGACCCGCTTCAGTATTGGTGGCAGGTTTGTATTCACAACCTATCCAAGCATGATAGCCAATTCGGTCAAGGAACTTGAACAAGTATGGGTAATTGATTTCTCCAGTGCCAGGCTCATTGCGACCAGGATTGTCAGCTAGTTGAATATGGCCAATTTTGGAAAGATTTTTTTCAATGGTATTTGCTAGCTCACCTTCCATGCGCTGTGCATGATAGATATCGTATTGAATGAAGAGGTTATCGGCAGCAACTTCAGCCAAAATATCTGCAGCCTGTTTGGTAGTATTTAAAAAGAATCTAGGAATATCAAAGGTATTAATTGGTTCGATCAATAAACGAAGATTTGCTTTTTTGAGCTCCGCTGCAGCATAGCGAAGATTTTCTACTAAGGTTGCATGAAGAAGTTTTGGATCGACTCCCACAGGGGTCTTCCCAGCTAAACAATTCAGTTGTTGAACTCCTAATACTCTGGCGTATTCAATGGCTTTAGCAACACCCTGGCGGAATTCTTCTACGCGATCAGGATGACACGCAATGCCTCGCTCTCCTGCATCCCAATCTCCAGCTGGCAGGTTATGCAGCACTAATGTCAGTTGGTGTTGATCTAATTGTTGTTTGATCTCTGCAGCAGAATAGGCGTAAGGGAAAAGGAACTCAACCGCATTAAATCCGGCTTTACTGGCTCTTTCGAAGCGCTCTAAAAATGGTACCTCATTAAATAGCATGGTTAAGTTAGCAGCAAATTGTGGCATCGCAAACCTTTAGAAGAATGAAGAACTGATAACGAATCTTAACAAAGAAGCCAATTTTCTTCCCGAAATGCAATAGGGCTTGATTAGAGCTTAATAGTTAATGAAAGTAGGCTAATATTGAAATTAAACGCTATCCCATAAGAAAAACAATGAATACTCAATTTATCCAAATCTCCCTGGCTCTTGCAGTCAGCCTTGCAGGCTTAGGCACTGCTTTTGCTCAAGCCGGTAGTTCTCCTTCATCTGCTAATCAGCCCATGGTAATCGATGCCGCAGTAGTGGATAACAGCTACCTACTCTATGAAGGTAATGTTTTAAAAGTAGACAAAAAGACGCGCACTATCACCTTCAAAAATAAAGAAGGAGAATCAAAATTTGTTGCCGGCTCTGAAATCACCAATTTTGATCAAATCAAAAAAGGGGATCGTCTCAGCGTTACCTATCAATTAGCAGTAGCTATCGAATTGATTAAAACCAAGAGTGATGGCGTTCGTAGCAAAGTTGAAACTAATACAGTAACAACCTCTAAAGGCAATGAAAAGCCTACCGAAACCATTTCCAACAAAACCACCATCATTGCCGATATAGTCGAAGTCAATCGTGATAAGAAATTGGTTTCTGTTAAGGGCCCTAGCGGCAAGATCACTACCGTGATGGTCAAGAACCCCGCTCTTTTAGCTGATGTGAATGTTGGCGAGCAAGTTAAAGTCATTTATTACGATGCCATGGCTGCCTCAATTACCTCTCCAAAAAAATAAGACCTGTAGATGCAACTAACGGCAGTTTGTTTTAAGGTACTTACTACTCTTGCGCTTATCTCACTCCTCTTGGCCTGTGCTAATACCACCAGGTCAGGAGCGGTAGGTGTAAACCGGTCTCAGTTTTTAGTAGTATCTGCTTCTGAAGTGGATCGTTTGTCTGCTGTTAGTTACAACGAGCAGAATCAAAAAGCCAAAGAAAAAAATATTCTGCTTACGTCTGGCCCTGAATACGATAGGCTTAAGGCAATTTCCAACCGATTAATTTCTCAAACGGGAGTCTTTCGTGACGATACCCGCCAGTGGAATTGGCAATTGGTTTTAATCAATGCGCCGATTCTGAATGCTACTTGCGCACCGGGCGGAAAGATCACCTTTTATACGGGCTTAATTGAACAACTGAATCTGACTGATGATGAGATTGCGGCCATCATGGGCCATGAAATTGCCCATGCCTTGCGTGAACATGGTCGAGAACGTTTATCACAGGCCATGGCTCAGAGCGCTGTTACTAATATTGCTATGGCTGCGGCAGGAGCTTATGGTTCAGCGATTAGCGCAGCCAATCAAGCGGCTCAATATATTTTGATATTACCTAACTCTAGACAAAACGAATCAGAGGCGGATGCAATTGGACTGGAACTGGCTGCTAGAGCTGGCTTTAAACCACAAGCTGCCATTAGTGTTTGGCAAAAGATGAATAAGGCAACTCAAGGTAAAGGTACGCCAGAGTTTTTGTCGACCCACCCTTCTGGTGAAACCAGAATTGAGCAACTGTCAGAACTCATGCCTGCAGTAGAGCCGCTTTACATAACAGCAGTAAAACCATCTACCAATTTAAATGCCGACAAATCTAAAAAATAAATGTTATTTTTTAGATTGTTGTGGCACGGTGTTATTTACTGGAGGAGTTACCGGCTTTGGCTGTGGCACAACTAATGGTGAAGGAGGTTTTGGAGCCGGTGCAGCAGATGGGTTGGCTGGACGGCCACTTTGAGCGCCACCTGGAGATGTAGGTGAAGCTTTTTCAAAAGGATTAAAACCCAAGCCGGCAGCGCCTGCAGGCAGTGTCGCAAAACTAAGAAATATGGCCAATATCTTGTACATCCTTCGATTCTGACACATTGCAGCATAAAAGTCACCTATTTATGGCCTAGTGAGTGCCAAGAGTGATCTTCAAAGCTTATTTTGAGTTTCTTTATCTTTTGAAATGAGGTTCATTGCATTTTTCAAGCTTCTACTGGCATCGCTTAAAAGCTGAAAATTACTGTAACTTACGCGGGTTAATAATATCGCCTTATATCGCTCTCTTTGTAACCACTCAACAATTCCAACGGCAATAAAAGCTATCAAGATGTAAGAGATAAATACAAAAGAATCCTGGGGTGTTGGCATATCAAATGAGTCAAAAGGTGGAACGAAGAAAAAAAAGGCTAAGGGAATAGAAAGAATAATTGTTACGACACTTGGCAGAAAACCAAAAAAAAGTGCTGTCAAGATCGTATTCAGAATAAAAAAGGTC
Organism: Polynucleobacter sp. AP-Feld-500C-C5; assembly: GCF_018882265.1. NCBI lineage: Bacteria > Pseudomonadati > Pseudomonadota > Betaproteobacteria > Burkholderiales > Burkholderiaceae > Polynucleobacter > Polynucleobacter sp. AP-Feld-500C-C5. The sequence continues at coordinate 32,018 of NZ_JACVOW010000019.1, forward strand.
ATCGGGAGATTGGCCTGTAAAAATGTATGCAAGCTATAGCGTATGGAAAAAGCCACAAACACTCCAAATACAGCCAAAAAATAGGCTTGAGGCCCATTTCTTGCCCAACGCTTCGAATTTTGTATTTTCATGAGTAATAATGACGTTATATATATAGGTACCCGAAACACCCAATGACAGTCCCAATAGATCAGCAAGATCGTTACGAAACATTCTATCAAGGTAATTCAGGTCACGTAGTGATTCTTTTACCTGGTCTTTGTGGTTCTGAATTGGAGATGGGTGTTATTCCTAGACTCTTACGTCAATCTGACCACTCCTACGTAATCCCAAGAATACCCGGCTACTCTGCACACACTGGTTTAAAAGACTATCAAGAATGGATTGAAACGGTAGATCAGCTTGTTTATGATTTAAATTCTAGCTACAAATCAGTATCACTTGTTGGGTTAAGCATGGGGGCTACCCTTGCCCTAGCGGTTTCTGAAAGAAATGCAAATATAAAATGCCTTTCGCTGCTTTCCACAGTCATTTTTTTTGATGGCTGGTCTGTGCCCTGGTACTACCCGTTTTTATCCTTTATATATAAATTAGGAGTTCGAAATTGGCATTACAAGGAATCTGAACCATTTGGCGTTAAAAATAAAGATTTACGCCGACACATTCGAAAAGCCGTTATGGCTAATTCTGTAAGCGAGCTAGGAGCAGCTCATCTTCCGGCAAAACACCTCTATCAGTCCTTGCAATTAGTTGCAGCTACGAAAAAAAATCTCGAAGACATTACATCAGACGTGTTAATCATCCATGCTATTGATGATGAAACTGCTTCACCTAAAAATCCTGACTTCTTAATAAGCAAAATTGCCTCTGAAACCTGTCGAGTAATCTGGTTGGGTAACTCATACCATATGATTACTGTGGATAATGAACGGGAAGTCGTAGCCAACGAAGTCATTAAATTTATTGGGCTATCTATCCAAAAGGAAGAAGCGCTTAATCATTACGATCTTGAATCCCCCATTCTCATCATTAAAAATCGACATGAAGGCTAAGCTTATTAAGATAAAATTGGTATTTGGTGGGATTTTTGTTTCAACCTGCCTTCTGTCCCATTTCTCTTATGGACAAACACTCCCTCCTTTCAAGTCATCCGATACGAACTATCAAGCTATTCCATTAAGTGCTTACCTTAGTGAACTTAATGAAAAAAATGCTTCCTTAAAAGTAAAGAAATTAAATACAGATTCTGCGTTATCCACTGCCAAACAAGCTGGAATGCCGAATTTAAGTCCTATCCTAACTTATGCACGCGGTAGTATTTATACTCAGGCGCCCTATACTGGCTATACCAATCCGTCATCGAATACTTTTGGGGCTACAGTTACTGTAGAGGGTTGGGGTAAGCGTTCTGCCCGTGAGGCTTATGCTCAAGCCGAAGCAAACCGACTGTTAGCAGAGACGGTTGTTGAAACTAGGACTCTTGAAACTCAAGCAATTTTTAACTATATCGATGCGCTAAGAACAAAATTACTATGGCAGTCCTATCAATTTGCCCTTGATAAGCTAGGCACCATAAAGTCTTCAGATATAACAGCTCAAAAAGCGGAATTCCAAGCAGCTCAAAAAGTTCTTGCTAATGATTTGAAATACTACTCATATGGTTTATTAGGGTTACTTGGAGCGCAAGATCAGCAGTTGCCTCTTCCCTTAGGCACGCTCAACATAGCACCACAAAAATTTAAAGTTGAGGAACTCGTTGAGCAGGCACAAAACAACAGAGTAGAGATCATTTCTAATAAAGCCTTTGTTGAATCTGCTAACGCTAATTTAGAAGTTGTGAGGGCTAGCAAAAATACAGATTTCTTGCCGGGGATTTATTACACCGAAACACCCCCATACACTTCAAGTGGAGTTGGCTATGGAGCTCAAAAATCATTAAGCTTTTTACTCTCTATTCCTCTGGGTAATGGCATGTTAAATAATTCTGACGTAATCTCGGCCTCAAATAGCGTGACAGAGCAAGAAGTAAATTTAAGAGCTGCAAAATCAAAAATTGTTACTGAAATTAATCAAACTTACTTACAATATCAGTCTGCTCGGGAACGTCTTGAAACTGCGACAAGCGCCTACAATCAAGCAAAATTATTACAAAACTCAGGCCTTCAGGGATTATTAAAATTTCGAGATGTGGAATACGAATTGATAGATGCCCGCACTGTTCACGCAAAAACTCTGATACTGTTGCAAAGATTAAGTGGGAACTTTGAAAACCCCAATTTATATTAAGTCCGACTAGAGGTCACTATGAAGATCATCAAGAAATCTTTACCAGCTTTTGTATTAATCTCAACCTTACTTACGTTATCAATACCTGTTTACGCAGCGCAAACTCAAGCGCAGCAGCAAGCAACTGCAGCGGCTTCTAAAGCTGCAGCAACTGCAGCTGCCTCTAAAGCTGCAGCAACTGCAGCGGCCTCTAAAGCTGCAGCGATTACTGCATCAACTAAAGCTAATCCAACAACATCAACATTGTCTGCTTCGAAGAGCAGCAATGGTGTTACAGGTACCACACCTACTTCGAGTAAGACCTCAGCTAGCACAAGTAGTGGCGCTAGTACATCAGTCGCGAGGAGTAACGTCCTATCTTCGAATAATCAGCAAGTCATTAGTCATGCCGAAGGCAGCAAATCTTCCATTCAACCTGGTAATGCTGGAGGACCTACTGATGGTGGCAATTATCTCGGCACTTCTCCTACTAGCCAGTAATGCCCTAAACAATTATGGAAAAATAAAAAAGCCCTTTCAACAAGGGCTTTTTTAATGAATTTGGCGGAACGGACGGGACTCGAACCCGCGACCCTCTGCGTGACAGGCAGATATTCTAACCAACTGAACTACCGCTCCAAATTACAACAAGTGAATCAAAAAAACTACTACCAAAAAGATCTGGCGTCCCCAGGGGGATTCGAACCCCCGTACTCACCGTGAAAGGGTGATGTCCTAGGCCTCTAGACGATGGGGACCTGGACTACTACAAACTACAAATGTCTTGAATTTTTGGTGGAGATAAGCGGGATCGAACCGCTGACCTCTTGCATGCCATGCAAGCGCTCTCCCAGCTGAGCTATACCCCCGAAATCTCGCAATAAAACCACAAGACAATCAAAACAATCCAAGATTTTAGCCTATTTTTGCGTAAGCACGCAAATTGTCTACAGGACGACCTTCGAGAGCCGATTTACAGCCTCTTCTTTACCTAAAACGACTAATACAGAATCAATGGCTGGAGTCTGAGTAGTTGCAAATAATGCATAACGAACAGGCATTGCTAAGGCTGGCATTTTGAGTTGATGCTTTGCTAGGACTTGTTTGAATGCAGCGCTATAAGCTTCTTTACTTGGCTCTACATTTTGAATGGCTTCAATCAAATCTTTTAATGCAGGAACTACAGATTGAGGAATATTCTCTGCAATTTGTTGCGCATTGAGTTGCGGCGCTGGCAGATAAAATAATTTTGCTCCTTCCGCAATCTCAATCAAGGTATTGGCGCGATCCTTTAATAAAGCAACCACTTGAATAAAGTTCGGACCACTTTCAGTATCGATACCTAGTTCATGAGCAAAAAGCTTCGTTGCTAGTGCCAAGCTAGCTGGATCTGTATTTTGAATATATTGATGGTTAAGCCAAAGGAGCTTTTCAGGGTTATGTTGAGCTGGTGAGCGACCCAGACTATCAAGGTCAAACCAATTGACAAATTGCTCCTTAGTAAATACCTCTGCATCACCATGTGACCAGCCCAAACGCGCCAAGTAGTTCAAGATAGCGTCCGGTAGATACCCTGCTTTTTGATAATCCCGCACACTCATGGCGCCATTGCGTTTGCTCATCTTTTCACCAGAGTCGTTTAAGACTGTGGGTAAATGGGCATAGACAGGCGGAGTCCCGCCGAGAGCTTTCATGATATTGATTTGGCGTGGCGTATTGTTCACATGATCATCACCGCGTATGACGTGAGTAATCTTCATATCCAAGTCATCCACCACTACGCAGAAGTTATAGGTGGGAGTGCCATCCGGCCTCGCAATGACTAGGTCATCTAACTCGTCGTTCGAAATTTCAATTTGACCTTTGACGGCATCATCCCAAATTACAGATCCACCAAGCGGGTTTTTAAAACGAATCACCGGTAGAACACCTTCCGGAATGGCCGGCAAAGTTTTGCCTGGCTCTGGTCGCCACAATCCGTTATAACGCGGCTTTTCTTTATTAGCCATCTGCTGGTCACGGAGTTTGTTGAGTTCATCCTCACTCATATAGCAGGGATATGCCAATCCAGATGCCACCATTTGCTTAATCACTTCACGATAACGATCAATACGCTGCATTTGATAGATAGGACCTTCGTCGATATCCATGCCTAACCACGCCATACCTTCAATGATGACGTCTACGGCCTCTTGCGTGGAGCGCTCAACATCCGTATCTTCAATGCGAAGAATGAAATCGCCTTGATTGTGACGCGCAAAAGCCCAAGGATAGAGTGCGCTGCGAAGATTTCCCAAATGAATGAAGCCCGTGGGACTGGGGGCGAATCGTGTACGAATATGCATAGTGAGTATTATCTCAGGTCGGCCAAATGGGCACCCAAATCAAAAAACATGGATACTTTGATCTATGAATGAATTGCTTGTATTTATGTGTGATGGTGCCCCAGTTCGCGGGGAAATTGTCTCTATCGGCACTGCCTGGCAGGCAGTTTTGGAGCGTCGTAACGACCCTCCGGCGGTACGTCGCATCCTCGGAGACTTCGTTGGTGCTGCAACACTCCAGAGTGCCAGTTTAAAGTTTGATGGCACCCTCATCATCCAGGCTCAAAGTAAGGGCCCTATTCAGCTACTCGTGGTCGAATGTAAATCCGACCTCTCAATGCGTGCCACTGTAAAACTATCAGTTGATCCCTCCGAAATACCCGAAGGCGCAAGCTTGGGAGAATTACTAGATGCCGGTAATTCAGGCAGGCTTGTGATCACTCTAGATCCTGCAGACCGTGAGCCTGGCCAAGCGCCTTATCAAGGCATAGTCGCCCTTCAAGAGTATCAGGGCGAAGTACTTCAGCCTGTTGCTAGCGCAGCTGAAGCAATAGCGCTATATATGCAAAATTCTGAACAGTTAGATACCCGTATTTGGCTGGCCTCGAATGAAAGTCATATTGGCGGTCTTTTATTACAACGTCTTCCAAACTCTGGGGGCCATATTCACTTAGATCCTCAGGTCGCTGCAGAAGGCTGGTCACGCATCCAAACTTTAGGCGAAACAATTACTGATGAAGAACTATTGACTCTTCCTCCAGAAACCATCTTGAGACGCTTATTCCTTGAAGAGTCTGCAGAGAATGGCGTCAGGAGCTTTCCCGCACGCCCTATTCGCTTTGCGTGCCGTTGCTCTCGTACAAAAGTGGCTGATATCTTGAGAATGTTGGGTGAAGAGGAAGTGCAAAGCATCTTGGCAGAACAAGGCTCTGTAGAAACCATCTGTGACTTCTGTGCAAAACCTTACCGTTTTGATGCGGTAGATTGTCTGCAAGTATTTAAAACAGATTTGTTGAGTGACGCCACCAGACCGCCCTCAAGCGGCCATTGAAATCTTATTGCTTGGTAACTTGAGTACCTGAAGACTTATCAGCAGGCAGAATTTGCACAAAAAACTCACCATCTTTAATAAGACCATGCTCAACCCGAGCGCGCTCCTCAATGGCACGGGTTCCATCTTTTAAATCTTTGACATCGCCTGCAAGCTTTGCATTACGCAAAGCCAAGAGGCTATTTTTAGCCTCTTGAAGCTCTACTTGTTTTTCCATCTCGTAAACCTTTAACCATCCACCCTTTCCCAACCAAAGTGGGTACTGAATTGCAATCAGCAATACCAGCATCGAGTAGATAACAATGCGCATAAAAACTGAATGCTTAGCGTTTCAAGTTGTAGAACACAGACTTCCCAGGGTAGCTTGCTACATCACCCAAATCTTCTTCAATGCGCAATAGTTGGTTGTACTTAGCAATCCGGTCTGAGCGTGACAAGGAACCCGTCTTAATCTGTCCAGCATTAGTACCAACAGCGATATCGGCAATCGTGCTGTCTTCAGTTTCACCTGATCGATGAGAAATCACAGCGGTGTAATTAGCGCGCTTAGCCATCTCAATAGCAGCGAAGGTCTCAGTCAAGGTGCCAATTTGATTAATTTTGATCAAAATCGAATTAGCGATTCCCTTTTCAATACCTTCTTTGAGGATGCGGGTGTTAGTTACGAAGAGATCATCGCCTACTAACTGAATCTTTTTGCCCAACTTCTGGGTAATATCAGCCCAGCCATCCCAATCACTCTCATGCATGCCATCTTCAATGGAGACAATTGGGAACTGGTCCGCTAAATTGCCTAGGTAGTCTGAGAACTCGCTTGAGCTTAGTTGCAGGCCCTCACCAGATAAATGGTAATTACCGTCTTTATAAAACTCACTAGCGGCGCAATCCAAAGCCAAGAGAACATCTTCACCAGCTTGGTAGCCGGCACCCTCAATAGCCTTCATGATAGTTTGCAAGCACTCTTGATTGCTCTTGAAATTCGGTGCAAAGCCCCCCTCATCGCCAACTGTTGTCGGCATGCCTTGAGCACCAATAATCTTTTTAAGCTCATGGAAAATTTCAGCGCCGCAGCGTAGGGCATCACGGAAGTTTTCTGCGCCTACCGGCATCACCATAAATTCTTGGATGTCTAAGCTGTTATTGGCGTGCGCACCACCATTCACAATGTTCATCATCGGCACAGGTAATTGCATACCACCAGAGCCGCCAAAGTAACGATATAAAGGTAAACCTGCTTCTTCAGCGGCAGCTCTAGCTACTGCCATAGAAACAGCCAGCGTTGCATTAGCACCAAGCCGAGCTTTGTTATGAGTACCATCCAAATCAATCAGGGTGTGATCTAGGAAGGCTTGTTCGCTAGCATCTAAACCAAGAATAGTTTCAGCAATCTCAACATTGATATTTTGAACGGCTTTAAGAACGCCTTTGCCTAAGTAACGTGACATATCACCATCACGTAGTTCAATAGCTTCACGTGAACCCGTGGATGCTCCAGATGGAACTGCTGCACGACCCATTACACCAGACTCGAGTAATACATCGCACTCTACTGTTGGGTTACCGCGTGAATCCAGAACTTCTCTACCGATGATGTCAACAATGGCGCTCATGCACCTTCTCCTTAAAACAATTTGAAATGGGGCGTATTAAAAATTACTTAATTACTGAAAACTATTCTCTAAAAAAGAGCCGCTAGATTTAACCACTGTATCGATTGCCACTAGTGACTCTAATAATTCTTTCATACGATTCAGTGGCACAGCGTTAGGCCCATCAGATAATGCCTTTGCAGGATCTGGATGGGTTTCCATGAAGAGGCCGCTAATGCCAACGGCTATGGCGGCACGTGCCAACACGGGAACAAATTCACGCTGACCACCACTAAAATTTCCTTGGCCACCTGGTAACTGCACCGAGTGAGTCGCATCAAATACCACGGGCGCATGGGACTCGCGCAGGATGGCAAGGCTACGCATATCGGAAACTAGATTGTTATAACCAAAAGAAGCGCCGCGTTCACAGACCATAAATTGATCCGGCAGATTACTCTCAGCTGCCGCCGCTCTGGCTTTTTCAATGACATTGAGCATCTCATGGGGAGAAAGAAATTGCCCTTTTTTGAAATTCACTGGCTTACCACTTTGGGCGCAAGCGCGAATAAAGTCAGTCTGTCTGCACAGGAATGCTGGTGTTTGCAAGACATCGACCACTTGAGCTACCGCTGCAATTTCACTAATATCGTGCACATCTGTTAGTACCGGAACGCCAATTTCCTTTTTTACCTTCGCCAATATCTCAAGACCCTTTTCCATACCTAGGCCACGGAATGAAGTTCCTGATGAGCGATTGGCTTTATCAAAGGAAGACTTGTAAATAAATGGGATCTTTAAAGTAGCGGTAATTTCTTTTAATTGACCAGCGATATCGATGGCCGATTGTTCAGACTCAATGACACAAGGGCCTGCGATCAGAAAGAATCGATGCTCTAGACCAACGTCGAAACCACAAAGCTTAAATTTGCTCATCGTTTCCTCTTAGGCAACTTGTTTTAATGCAGCATCTTGATGCGCAAGCGCGGCATTGATGAACGCTGAGAACAAAGGGTGACCATCCCGCGGCGTCGAGGTGAATTCTGGGTGAAATTGCACGCCAAAGAACCAGGGATGCATGGATTCTGGAAGCTCCATCATTTCTGGCAGAGACTCGTTTGGAGTACGCGCAGAAATAATCAAACCCGACTGCTCAAGTTTTGGTACATAGATATTGTTTACTTCATAGCGATGGCGATGACGCTCATTGACCTCCGCGCCATAGATGCGATGCGCTAAGGTATCCGCTTTTACTGGACAACGTTGTGAACCAAGACGCATGGAACCACCAAGATCAGAATCGTTGGTGCGCTTCTCAACACGCCCTTCTCTATCCAGCCACTCAGTAATGAGAGCAACAACAGGGCTATCCGTGTCGGGGTCAAATTCAGTACTATTGGCTTTCGTAATGTTTGCCACGTGACGCGCAAACTCAATCACGGCCAATTGCATACCCAAGCAAATACCTAAATAAGGGACATGGTTTTCTCGGGCATAACGGATTGCAGCGATTTTTCCTTCTGTACCACGCTTGCCAAAGCCGCCTGGAACCAAAATTGCATCAAGCTTTTTAAGGCAGTCAACCCCATCTTTTTCAATCACTTCGGAGTCGATGTAATTAATGTTCACGCGAGTATGCGTATGAATACCTGCATGGCGTAAAGCCTCGATGAGAGATTTATAGGATTCAGTTAGCTCTACATATTTACCAACCATGCCGATAGTCACTTCATGCTTGGGATTGGCCAACTCATAAACCAATTTAGCCCACACAGCCAGATTGGCTGGTTTTGCATCAATTTGTAATTCACGACAAATCAAATCATCCATACCTTGGGCATGAAGCATTTCTGGAATCTTATAGATCGTGTCGACATCCCATACCGAGATCACTGCTTCTTCGCGCACATTCGAAAATAAAGAAATCTTGGCACGCTCATCATCTGGAATAGGTCGATCAGCACGGCAAAGTAATACCGTTGGCATGATGCCTATCTCACGTAATTTTTGAACCGAGTGTTGAGTGGGCTTGGTTTTTAACTCACCCGCACTGCTAATGTAGGGCACCAAAGTTAAATGCACAAATGCGCAACTATGAGTCGGCAAACGCAGGCTCATCTGCCGCGCAGCCTCTAAAAAAGGAAGTGATTCAATATCACCCACAGTACCGCCAATTTCACAAATAGCAATATCCGCTTTGCCATCGTGACTTGCTTTAGCGCCACGCTCTACAAAAGCTTGAATTTCATTTGTAATGTGCGGAATAACCTGAACTGTTTTGCCAAGGTATTCGCCGCGACGCTCTTTACTGATTACTGACTCATAAATCTGACCAGTAGTGAAATTATTGCTTTTACGCATCTTTGCCGATACGAAACGCTCATAGTGACCCAAATCCAAATCAGTCTCTGCGCCATCTTCAGTCACGAAAACCTCACCATGCTGGAGAGGACTCATCGTGCCAGGATCAACGTTGATATAAGGGTCTAATTTTAGGAGGGTGACTTTCAGGCCGCGGGATTCAAGAATCGCGGCAAGCGAGGCAGCTGCGATTCCTTTCCCTAGAGAAGAAACCACACCACCAGTGACAAAAACGTATTTAGTCATCGCTTAAGCTCTGTTGGAAAAAGTAATTATAACGATAGCAATCCTCTTTTACAGAAATCTAAAGAAGGTTATATTGAAAAAATCTATGAAAAAACCTCTATTTTTCCTCTTTGCCGCAAGTATTTTGTGTCTAGGGGTCAATGTCATCTCATCTCAGACAACAGACTCGATTGCAGGGTCTTGGAAGACTTTTGACGATGACACCAATCAGCCGGCAGCTATTGTCCTCATCACCGAGAAGAATGGCCTATTTTCAGGGGTGGTTACCAAATTACTAGATCCAAGTGCGCTCCCTACCTGCGAAAAATGCATTGATTACCGTAAAGGCAAAGCAGTCATTGGGATGGAAATTCTATCTGGCCTAAAAAAGACGGGAGATTCCTATTCTGGCGGTCATATATTGGACCCAGACGATGGTGAAATTTACCGCGCTGAGATGAAGCTTAAGGACCAAGGGACCAAGTTAGATCTGCGCGCCTACATTGGAATTCCCTTGCTGGGCAGAACCCAGACTTGGATTCGTGAAAGATAAGCGCCATGCGTCTTCTATTTTCGGTCCTAATGACCCTGCTATCCCTTTTGTACTTTTTGCCTTTTGCCATCGCTTTTAATAAGAAACGGGCCAACACAGGGGCCATATTTGCCTTAAACCTGTTTTTAGGATGGTCACTCATTGGTTGGGTTGTTGCTCTAGTTTGGGCTCTGAAAGAAGAGCAAGTGATCTAGTTTTGGTCAAAACGGTCGGTTTTGATGATCAATAGGGTTTAAACTCTTATATAAGACTTGAATTAGTCACTATAATTGAAAGATTCGGGTGAAAATGCCCTTTTGGCCTTTCTATTGATTACTTTTACCTCATAGGAAACACAATGTTAGAAGCCTATAACGCACAAGTTGCTGAAAGAGCAGCTCTTGGGATTCCAGCTCTTCCCCTGACCAAGGATCAAACTGCTGAATTAGTAAAGCTACTCAAAAGTCCTCCTGCAGGTAAAGAGGCTGAACTAATAGAGCTTATTACCAATCGCGTTCCAGCAGGGGTTGATGATGCCGCTAAGGTCAAAGCAGAATTTTTAGATACCGTTGCTAAAGGAACAGAAAAGTCTCCTTTGATTTCGCGTGTCAAAGCAACTGAATTGTTGGGCACCATGCTTGGTGGCTACAACATCAAACCATTGGTAGAGTTGTTGACGGATGCCGAATGCGGTACAGCTGCCGCCGAAGCCCTCAAGAAAACACTTTTGATGTTTGATTATTTCAATGACGTGCATGAGCTAGCCGAAAAAGGTAACGCTAACGCTAAAACAGTAATGAAAAGCTGGGCTGATGCAGAGTGGTTTACGAGTCGCCCTGCTGTTCCAGAAAGCCTGAAGCTCACAGTATTCAAAGTCACTGGTGAGACCAATACTGACGATCTCTCTCCTGCGCCTGATGCATGGAGTCGTCCAGATATCCCCTTGCATGCAACGATCATGCTAAAGAACCCACGTCCAGGTATCGAGCCTGATGAATCTGGTGTTCGCGGCCCGATGAAGCAAATCGCCACCCTCCAGAAAAAAGGCAATCAAATTGCTTATGTTGGTGATGTGGTGGGTACTGGCTCATCACGTAAGTCTGCAACTAACTCTGTTCTTTGGTGGACTGGTCAGGATATTCCATTCGTACCAAACAAGCGCTTTGGTGGCGTTTGTTTGGGTGGCAACATTGCTCCAATCTTCTTTAATACCATGGAAGATTCTGGCGCACTCCCAATCGAATTGGATGTATCGCAAATGAATATGGGTGATGAGATTGAACTCCGCCCTTACGAAGGCAAAGTATTTAAGAACGGTCAAGAGATCACTACTTTTGCCCTTAAATCCCCAGTAATTTTGGATGAAGTCCGTGCGGGTGGACGTATTCCATTGATCGTTGGTAGAGGCTTGACAGCTAAAGCTCGCGCGGCATTGGGTTTACCTGCTTCCACTGAATTCCGCCTCCCAGTGAGTCCGCCTGATAACAACAAAGGTTTCAGCTTGGCCCAAAAGATGGTGGGTCGTGCCTGTGGCTTACCAGAAGGTCAAGGCGTTCGTCCTGGAACCTATTGCGAACCACGTATGACCACTGTTGGCTCACAAGACACCACCGGTCCGATGACGCGTGATGAATTAAAAGACTTGGCTTGCTTGGGTTTCTCTTCTGATTTGGTCATGCAGTCTTTTTGTCACACCTCCGCTTATCCAAAGCCAGTGGATATTCGTACACAACACGAATTACCACCATTCATGACAAATCGTGGTGGCGTTGCATTACGCCCAGGTGACGGTGTGATTCACAGTTGGTTAAACCGTTTACTCCTTCCCGATACTTGCGGTACTGGTGGCGATAGCCACACCCGTTTCCCAATCGGCATTTCCTTTCCTGCTGGATCAGGCTTAGTTGCCTTTGCAGCTGCTACTGGCGTCATGCCATTAGATATGCCTGAGTCGGTATTGGTGCGTTTTAAAGGCAAGATGCAACCTGGTATCACCTTGCGTGACTTAGTAAATGCAATCCCTTTGTACGCAATCAAAAAGGGTTTGCTGACAGTTGAGAAGCAAGGTAAGAAGAATATTTTCTCTGGTCGCATTTTAGAAATCGAAGGCTTACCTGATCTGAAAGTGGAGCAAGCCTTTGAATTGTCTGATGCTTCTGCTGAACGCTCTGCTGGCGGCTGCACCGTTCACCTGAATAAAGAACCTATCATTGAGTACATGCAGTCCAACATCACTTTGATGAAGTGGATGATTGCCAATGGTTATGAAGACAAGCGTACTCTTGGACGTCGTATTAAAGCCATGAAAGCTTGGATTGCAAATCCACAATTACTGAAAGCTGATGCGAATGCAGACTATGCCGAGATCATCGAAATCAATATCGATGAAATCAAAGAGCCTATCCTTGCCTGCCCTAACGACCCAGATGATGTGAAAATATTATCTGAAGTTGCTGGCGATAAGATTGATGAAGTCTTCATTGGCTCATGCATGACAAACATTGGCCACTTCCGCGCTGCTGGACAGGTATTACAAGGCAAGAAAGATATGCCAACCCGTTTATGGGTAGCACCTCCTACCAAGATGGATGCGATGATCTTGATGGAAGAAGGCTATTACGGCATGCTGGGCGCGGCTGGTGCACGCATGGAGAGCCCAGGTTGTTCATTGTGCATGGGCAATCAAGCGCAGATTCGTAAGGGTTCTACAGCGGTATCAACTTCTACCCGCAACTTCCCTAATCGCTTAGGTATTGATACCCGTGTGTATTTGGCATCTGCCGAATTAGCATCTGTAGCCGCCCTCTTGGGTCGCTTACCCACTCCTGCTGAATACTTGGAACAAGTAAAAGCGCTTGATGCTAAGGCTGGCGATGTTTATAAATATATGAGCTTTGATAAGATTAAGTCATTTAGCGACGTTGCTGATACTGTAGCGGTGTAATACTCAACATCCCAAGCTAGCAAGAAGTTGGAAAATAGAAAAAGGCGATCAAGCGATCGCCTTTTTCTTTTAGATGCCGAACGATTAAATCGAGAGTTTATTTTCTTGGCGTGCATTTTCGCGACTGATACCAGTTACCCACTTATTGGTGGGTAAGCCCGTCTTTTCCATAATGAGCTTTGCACGTTTTGAAACATCCTGCCATTCAGCTTCTAACTGAGGACCTTTGAATGCGATTGCGACAACATTGCAATCATGCGATTCTGGAAACAATAAAACACGGTCATCAAAGGCCTCACAGATATTCTGAAGATTGATATCAAAACTTTGATGACGTGAGAACAAGTTCACCGTCATAACGCCAGGACTATTTAGAATGTCAAAGCAACCTTGATAAAACTCCAATGAGCTTGCGGCAGGTCCATCACATATGGCGTCATACAGGTCAACCTGAACTGCGTCAAATTGATTCTTATATCGGTTCAATTGAACAAACGTCTTAGCATCAGCCTGCAGTGTCTCCAGCCTACGATCATCATTCGCCATAAAAAACATAGATCGAGCAGCCACTATGACCGCAGGATTGAGTTCAACTACCGTTGTTTTTACTGCCGGACAGTGACGATGTTGAAACTTTGCCAATGCACCCGTACCCAAACCTAATTCCGCCACCTTCATACCAGGTTTGGTCTCTAAAAATAGTAACCAAGCCATCATTTGCTGGTTATATTCAAGATAGATTTCATCAGGATCTCGAATACGCATTGCCCCTTGAATGAGTTCAGTTCCAAAATGCAGATAGCGTACTCCCCCACTTTCTGAAAAGGTCACTGGCTCCATCAACATCATCTAGTGGGGTTTAATTAGCCCAGCGACGTGCATTGCGGAACAAACGCAACCAAGGGCTAGCGCCATCTGGCGTATCCAACCACTCTGGTGGGTACCAACTCATTTGTACTACTCTAAATACCCGCTCGGGATGAGGCATCATCACTGTAAAGCGACCATCAGCGGTAGTGACTCCAGTTAAGCCCCCTGGCGATCCATTGGGATTCATTGGATAGATCTCGGTTGGATTGCCTTGGTGATCAACAAAGCGTAATGCTGCTAAGCCCTCCTGGGTAATCTGATCTAAGCTTCCCTGTTGACTGAAATTGGCAAATCCTTCGCCGTGTGCAATTGCGATTGGGAGTTGGCTACCTTCCATGCCTTGAGTAAAGATCGAAGGTGAAGAGAGCACTTCTGCCATGACTAAACGGGCTTCATATTGCTCAGACTGGTTGCGGGTGAACTTCGGCCAAGCCTCAGCACCAGGAATGATCCCTGCAAGATTGCTCATCATTTGGCAGCCATTGCAAACGCCTAAGGCAAAACTATCTTGGCGATTAAAGAAGTCGGAGAATTGATCTCGTAATTTTTGATTAAATAAAATGGTTTTTGCCCAACCTTCACCGGCACCTAAAACATCACCATAGCTAAATCCCCCACACGCGATAAGACCACGGAAATAATCCAGCTTCGCCTTACCACTGAGTAGGTCTGACATATGAACGTCGTAACTATCAAATCCAGCCCAATTGACGGCATAAGCCATTTCTACATGGGAGTTAACGCCTTGCTCACGCAAAATGGCTACTTTTGGTCTCGCATTTTTTGCGATGAATGGTGCGGCAATATTTTCTGCAGCATCAAACGTAAGCTTTGGCGACATGCCAGGATCAGATAAGTTATCCAAGAGTGCAAATTCAGAGTCCGCACAGGCTGGGTTATCGCGTAAACGGGCTATTTGATGGCTCGTATTGCTCCACAACTTTTGCAATACTTCACGCGGTTCTGCAAAGATATTCTTAGCATCGCGCCAAATCTCAATCCGCCCATTGGTATTAGGCTTGCCAATCACATGGCTATAAGCACTCAGACCTAATTGACGCAAAATTGCAAAGACTTCATCGCGATTTTCCCTACGAATTTGAATAACGGCGCCGAGCTCTTCATTAAATAGAGCGCGTATGGTTTGTTCATGTCGACGACCAGATACTTGCTGCGACCAGTTTTTCGCATCACCGTAATCAGGCTCTTGACCTGCATCGACTGCAATCATATCGACATTGATAGAAACACCCGTATGCGATGCAAATGCCATCTCGGCTACACAAGCCAGCAAGCCACCATCAGAACGATCGTGATAGGCAAGCAATTTATTTTCTTTGCGCAATTCAATCATCGCTTTAGCAAATGACTTGAGATCTTCTGGATGATCTGAATCGGGCGCTGACTTACCAGATTGATTGAGTACTTGTGCCAAGATACTGCCAGCCATACGATTCTGACCGCGACCCAGGTCAATCAGAATCAACTCAGTTTCTAATACTGACCCATCTTGATTTTTTAATTGTAATAATGGCGTTACTGTTTTGCGAACGTCTTGAACAGCAGCAAATGCAGAAATAATGAGAGAAACAGGGGCGACCACTTTCTTGGACTCGCTACCATCACGCCATTCGGTTGCCATAGACAATGAATCTTTTCCTACTGGAATAGAGATACCCAAGGCGGGACACAATTCCATACCAACAGCTTTAACAGAGTCATATAACTTCGCGTCTTCGCCTGGTGCACCGCAAGCAGCCATCCAGTTAGCAGATAGTTTGACATCTTCAAGACGACGAATATCTGCTGCCAATAAATTGGTCAACGCCTCACCAACTGCCATACGCGCTGCTGCTGGGGCATCAATAACTGCCAATGGGGTTCTTTCACCCATAGACATCACTTCGCCACGGTAGCCCTTGTAGTCCATCAAAGTGACAGCACAGTCTGCAACAGGTACTTGCCATGGACCTACAAATTGATCGCGAGCATTTAAACCACCAACAGTTCTATCGCCAATAGTGATTAAGAACGATTTACTTGCAACTGTAGGTTGCTGTAGCACCCAAGCAATGCATTGCGCTAGATCTGTATCAGTAACATCAAGTTCTGTAAATTCTTGGTGAACACGTTTCACATCACGATGCATGCGAGGTGGCTTACCCAGCAAAACTTCCATCGGCATGTCGATCGGCAGTGCAGCATCTGTACCTGACGGATGTTTCGAATCGACTAATTGCAATTGACGCTCGGTAGTTGCTTCACCAACTGCGGCAAATGGGCAGCGTTCACGCTCGCAAAAAGATTTAAATAAATCGAGGTCTTTGGCCTCAATCGCGAGTACATAACGCTCTTGAGACTCATTACACCAAATCTCAGCAGGGCTCATACCGCTCTCTTCAAGCGGAACGCTGCGCAGCTTGAAGGTGGCGCCTAAACCCGCACCATCAGCCAACTCAGGGAAGGCATTAGATAGGCCGCCTGCGCCAACATCATGAATAGACACAATGGGGTTCTTCTCACCCAATGCTCGGCAGGCGTTAATCACTTCTTGTGCACGTCGCTCCATTTCTGGATTACCGCGCTGTACTGAATCAAAATCTAAATCTGCTGTATTGGTGCCAGTAGCTACTGAGCTACCAGTTGCGCCACCCATGCCAATCCGCATGCCTGGACCACCCAATTGAATTAACAAATGTCCAGATTGAATTGCTTTTTTTGCAGTATGTATGGCATCAATACTGCCAATACCACCTGCAATCATGATGGGCTTATGGTAGCCGCGACGCGTACCGTCTAAGGTTTGCTCAAATACCCGGAAGTAGCCGCCCAAAATTGGACGACCAAATTCATTATTAAATGCAGCACCACCTAGTGGGCCATCAATCATAATTTGCAAAGGTGTGGCAATCCGTTCAGGCTTGCCGTATTGCTCGCTCTCCCAAGGAAGATCAGTGCCAGGAATATTGAGGTTTGACACTGAGAAGCCAGTTAATCCCGCCTTAGGACGACCGCCTACGCCAGTGGCACCCTCATCCCGAATCTCCCCGCCAGCACCAGTAGAGGCACCAGGGAAAGGCGCTATTGCTGTTGGATGATTGTGAGTTTCTACCTTCATCAAGGTATGAACCAAGCGCGTATCTTTTTCGTAGCGATGATCAGCGCCTTGAGGACTCCAAGTTTCAGATTCACAACCTGCCATGACTGCTGAATTATCAGAATAGGCAACAATCGTCCCTTCTGGTTGAAGTTGATGTGTATTGCGGATCATGGCAAACAAAGACCGCGCTTGATCATCCCCATCAATTGTCCAAGTGGAGTTGAAGATCTTATGACGGCAATGCTCACTATTGGCTTGCGCAAACATAATGAGCTCTACATCGCTAGGATTACGCTCAAGGCGTACAAAGTTCTCTGTTAAATAGGCAACTTCATCATCTGATAAGGCTAAGCCCAATTCTTGATTGGCTTGATCTAGAGCCGAACGACCCTCGGTCAGAACAAGAATACGGCTTAATGGACGATCATCCAAAGTTTGATAAAGATCATTTGCAGCCTCAACCGCATCAATCACTGTTTCTGTCATGCGATCGTGTACTGCAGTCAAAACAGATTGCAACTGTTCTGGGTTTAATCCTTTTTTACTCTTCCAGGAAAATTGAACTCCGCGTTCGATTCGTAATATAGGTAAGCCGCATTGCTGTGCAATATCCGTTGCCTTACTTGCCCAAGGAGAAACCGTGCCTAAACGGGGAATCACAATTGCGCTGTGCTCACCTCTGGGCCCGCTATTGGCTAAACCAAACCAAGATTTGCCTTCACCGATTTTCGAAATAAAGGGTTGGCCATAGGTCAATAAACTTGCAAGGGCTCCTTGATTTTGACTGTTCAGTTGTGCTTCAGACCAAATGAAGTGAAGAAACTGGGCTTCAATAGACTCCAGCTCAATACCTTGGGCTGCTAATGAGGCTAAAAGTCGTTGTTGACGAAATGGGGAAAGCGCATCAGCGCCAGGCAAAAAATGGAAACAAGACATCCCTAGATTATAAGGTTTTGCCTACACTAGGCGACCACCCTGAAGGTGTAGCTGGCGCTGGCACCGATTGGCCAAGGCGGGATCATGGGTGACCAATATGAGGGTAGATTGACTGGCTTGATTGAGCTCAAAGAGTAACTGAATCACCCTCTCTCCGCTGGCCTCATCTAGGCTGCCAGTCGGCTCATCAGCGAAAAGAATGTCAGGCTGGACAATAAAGGCTCTAGCAAGGGCTACCCGTTGCTGCTCACCGCCAGATAAGGTTTTAGGGAAATGATTGAGACGTTCTTGTAAACCCACCTTTTCAAGCCAAGCCACCGCTTCAGCCTTAGCATCCTTGCGACCGCTCATCTGTGCTGGTAATAAGACATTTTCTAAGGCAGTTAAATGAGATAACAACTGAAAGGACTGAAATACAAAGCTCACATGGGAAGCGCGAAGCTTTGCCCGTCCATCTTCGTCTAGAGTATTGAGGTCTTGACCCATCAGGTAAACGTTTCCAGAGCTTGGCAGATCCAGTCCAGCCAGCAAGCCTAACAAGGTACTTTTACCGGATCCTGAGGCTCCAGTAATGGCGACACTTTCTCCCTGTGTAATATCAAAACAAATGTCGTGCAAAATGGTCAATGAGCCATCGCTAGATGAAACTTGTTTTCCGAGATGATTTGCGCTCAATACTTTTGTTGGAATGCTCATAAATGATTCAAAGTTGGTGGACCTGCAAAAAACAGCAATTGCTATCAATAAGCTTATTTTGCCTGTTAATCCCCATTGCCACAGCGATTCACGCCAATCCTGTGATCTTGGTCATGGGTGATAGCCTTTCAGCTGAATATGGCTTACCCAAAGGGTCAGGCTGGGTCAAGCTTCTTGAAGGGCAATTACAAAAACAATCTAGTCCTTGGACAGTCTTTAATGCCAGCATTAGCGGAGAAACTACTTCGGGGGGTCTCAATCGCCTACCCGCACTCCTAGAGTCTAAAAAACCAGGAATGGTTTTGTTAGAGCTCGGCGCAAACGACGCCTTACGCGGACTATCAATTGAGCAAACACAAAATAACCTTCGAAGAATGATTGTATTGAGCAAAAAAACTGGTGCAAAGGTTTTACTATTAGGGATGCAAATACCGCCCAATTATGGGCAACAGTACACCAAACAATTCAAAGAACTCTATTCAACACTCGCAGTCCAAGAAGGGGTTGAATTATTACCCTTCTTTTTAAATGGCGTTGCAGCCAATAAAGAACTATTTCAAGCGGATAACATTCACCCCAATGTTGCGGCACAAGCCATCCTCTTTAAAAACGTATGGGGCGCTATGGCCCCATATCAAAAACTTCTCCAACCATCACAGTAAAGACCAGTCAAACGTTCTGGATCTACTTTCATAGCTAGCTATTAGAGCTAACTACCAGCACCAGTTGATGGCGGCTTCAATGGGTTGATCACTTTTACAACAGCCGCATTACGCCAGTAAGCCATAAAACCAGCAAACTCAGATTGAGATGCTAAAGCCTGGATTTGCTGTGCTTGAGCTTTGTGAATCTTGGCATCTACGTCTGTAGGCTGTCGCGCCTGATCTACCCGATATAAGGTTGCGCCAACACCCGGAACGCTGACAGAAACCACTTTGGGAAATTGATCAGGATGAATAGACATGACGTCATCTAATGCTGGTCCAACTAAATTAGTGGGCTTATTACGTGAAACCCAAAATGGGATGGCAAAGCCACTGGAATTCTTTGGGTCTTTTTGTAAAGTGCCAAATTTTTCTGCGGCAGCAGCCACCGCTAATTTTTCTGCAGCACGCTGACTAACCTGACGCTTCACTTCAGCGGCAACATCTTGATAAGGCAAAATTTGTGCAGGATGAAATGTGACTACCCGAGCAGAAACAAAAACACCAGGGGTAGTTTGTAACGCCTCAGTATTACGTTTGTTCTTCAATGCCTCATCACCAAACAATGACTGGACCACTTTTGGATTTGCTAGTGGATGTTCTCTAGAAACACCAGTGAGGCCAGAGCGGGCCAATCCCTTTTGCGTCTGAATCGATAATTTCAATTTATCAGCAGCAGGTTTCAGGCTATCAGATTGGTCATAAGTCATATTAGCAAATTGGTCAGCCTTTTCACTAAATGCTTTGGCATCTTCTTTGGGATCGGCCTTCAGAACGATATATTCCACGTCAATAAACTCAGGGCTTTCAAATAACTTAGCATTCGCGTTATAGAAAGCCTGTAGTTCGTCTTGACTGGGATTCACTTTACTCAAATAGTCTTTAGCAGTAAACGACAGGGTTTGAACTTGACGCTCTGTTTCATAGAGCGTAGAAACAATTTCAGATAGTTTCGGCGTGCCGATCTCAGTCCGTGCGACAGAGTTAACTAATTGCCCAATCTTTAAATCAAAAGCCTGACTTGCGTAAAACTGCTCTTCATTTAAACCATTGCTAGCCAGTAGTTGCTTGAAGCGAACGTCATCAAAACTGCCATCTTGACGATAGAGGGCACGAATTTGAGGAGTGCCTTGCAGACTCTTAATCAGAGCTTCTTTACCAACTTGCAGGCGAAGATCTACTACAGCAAAACCGAGAATGCGTTGTTGCAACAATTCATTCAAGATGGCCTGTTTAAATGGCAAGCTTTGGGCAATTTGCAAATTACCGCCAACACGTTCAGCCTGTCGCTTAGCAGCGTTATCGACTTCTTGCGCAGTAATCGGTTTGCCGTTGACTTTGACCAAATCCGTCTCTTTGTCCATGAAGCTGGAATAGCTCGAAATACCAAAAAAGACGAATGACGGAACAATGAACAACATCAGCACGAGCTGAAGTAATTTTTGATGCTTACGGACGGTATCAAACATGAATTAGATCGCTAGTAAAGATTAGAAATAAGCAGGGATAGTAAGAGTTTACTAGGCACGGGAGATATAAATCAGAAAGCCAAGAAAAGGCTATAGATGGTGAATATTTGGTGGGCGCTGAGAGGCTCTATCGGGGTATTTAGGGGCTTTATTATGCAAAGGTTTAGGGTTAATGCTAGTCAGCTTCTAGCCTCTGACGCAAGGCAAACCTGCATCAATAAGGATAAACCAGCTGAAGGTGGTTTCAAATATCATAGCGTCCCGGCTCGAAATTGAACCACAGATGTCAGGGTATCAATGGCTATTGCGTCAATTAAAAGGGATTGCATAAACTACATGTCTAAATACCAATAAAGTTAGATTCTGCCAACTTAATAACCATGTTGACCTTCTCTGTCGACGCAAACCGGGGGTCGACCAGAATTTTTGAAATTTCATTTTCTGTCTTCTTAATCTCAACTTCATTTTCCAAGCTAATTTGGTTGGGTAACCCTAAGATTGCCAACGCAGCCTTAATCTTTGGAGTATTGGAAGATAAGCTTAAAAATGGTGTTCCAAGGGTTGCTGCTGCCAAAGAATGATGAAATCGACCTGAAATTATCCATTCTGATCTAGCAATAAAAGACAGCCATTCTTGCATTGAGTTTGCATATAGCCATTTAAGATTTGGAAGATGCTTTTGAAACCATTCAAACTGTGTTTTATCAGAATCTACTGGTAAAGATTTTGCGCCACTTAAAAAATAGATTGGCTTATCTAAATCAATTTTTGAGTTAAGAATAAAAGCTAAAGTTTCACAATGTTTTTTTGAAAGCGCTATTCCGCCAGAGATCAAATATCCTTGATGTCTAGTAGCGCTATTCACTAATTGATTTCTTGCTATGAAACGTGGCAAACAATCGAAGCTATCAACACAATTAAGCTTCAATGCCTTGAGATTTGAGGCCGAATACTCATCCCTTGTGGCAATTAAGTCAAGATCTTGAAGACAAAACATATAGAGCTGGCTTATAACTGCAGCAGTATTATTGTCTCCTGAAAAATCTGTAAGGCTATTAGGGAAAATTGCAGTATTAATTAAATGTACTTTTTTATTAAGGTATCTTTTTAGAATAAAAATCAAATACAGCAGATTAACGGGAGCCTGATTAGCTCCATGAAGAGTACCTTCACCATTAACAACTACTACATCAGTCGCCAAAATTAAGCGGTATATTCTTTCATTTTTTTGCAAAATTTTTATTAGCAGCTTACCACTATCAATAGCATTTGAATCAAACCTATAAAGATCTAATGATGCAATCTCAGATACGCTAATAGTTTCTACTAGATATCCTTTTTCAATCAGCGTATCAAAAATTTCTACTGATGTGCCATAGCAACCCCAATGGTAAGAGTTGGCAGTGTAATTTATTAAAAGAGCGTGTTTTTTATTAATAGTAAAAATTCTCTAATTAGGGTGAAGTTATTTTGCGAAATCATTTATACAGGTTTAAAAACTATTCACCTAGGAGAATCGGTTATAAATTTAAAGACAATTTTTATCAGTGAAATGAGAACCAGATTCTCAAAACCCCTTCTTCAAGCTATGTATGACAGCTAGAGAATCTACTGATGGAGCAGAAAATAATTAGAGGGCGTCAATTGGAAGAATCAGGAGATATTTCTACTACTTTTAGCAAAAAAGAAGTAAATTCATCTACGATTTGAGCAATCGTTACTTTTTTAAAGCACCCAGTAAACCTAAATGGGTGGTGGGCGCTGAGAGGCTCGAACTCCCGACATTCTGCGTGTAAGGCAGACGCTCTACCAACTGAGCTAAGCGCCCTAAAATATTACTGGTGAGATTGTAACCTAAGCGAAGGTTTTCGCATGAAACCCGTCAAAACCACCCTAAACTACAGGGTGGCATTGATGAATAACCGGGCCTCTGCCTAACTAAGTTTAGTGCTTAAGAATATCTCCGGAAGAGACACTTTCACTGGCTTTACTTGCCTCAGTGACTTTCTTAGCCAACTCTTCAGGAGTAGGATCAGGCAGCGCTTCTGGCATGCGCTCTAAAGCAAGCTCAAGAACCTTATCAATCCAGCGAACTGGCACAATCTCTATCGCATTCTTAACGTTGTCTGGAATATCAATCAGATCTTTGACGTTTTCTTCAGGGATCAAGGCCAACTTAATACCACCACGATGAGCAGCCAATAGTTTCTCTTTCAAACCGCCAATCGGAAGCACTTCACCACGCAAAGTAATTTCACCAGTCATGGCCACATCAGATCGAATGGGAATTCCTGTAAATACGGATACCAACGCAGTAGTGATTGCGATACCAGCTGAAGGGCCATCTTTAGGAGTTGCGCCATCAGGGAAGTGAATATGGATATCTTTCTTCTCAAATGCCTCATCTGTGATACCCAGACGTTTTGCTCTAGAGCGAACCACAGTACGTGCAGCCTCGACTGACTCCTTCATGACATCGCCAATCGAGCCGGTACGAGTAATAACACCTTTACCGGGCATCGTTGCAGCCTCAATTGTCAGAAGATCGCCGCCTACTTCTGTCCACGCCAAACCAGTCACTTGACCAACTTGATTCTCTTTACCAGCCAAACCGAAGTCATACATGCGGACAGATAAGAACTTCTCTAAATTATCTGCATTGACAACAATTGGCGCAGCTTCTTTTTTCAAGAGCAAAAGCTTAACTACTTTACGGCAGATCTTGCTAATTTCTCTTTCAAGGGAACGCACACCAGCTTCACGGGTGTAGTAGCGAATCATATTGCGTACAGCGCTCTCTTCAATCTTTAATTCATCCTTTTTCAAACCATTGTTCTTGATTTGCTTTGGAATTAAATAATTGACAGCAATACTGGTCTTTTCATCCTCGGTATAGCCAGCCAAACGAATAATTTCTAAACGATCAAGCAATGGGCCGGGAATATTTAATGAATTTGAGGTGGCAACGAACATCACATCTGAGAGATCAAAATCAACCTCGACATAATGATCTTGGAACGTATGGTTTTGTTCGGGATCCAAAACCTCCAATAAGGCGCTAGCAGGATCACCACGGAAATCCATGCCCATCTTGTCCACTTCATCCAAGAGGAATAATGGATTGCGCACACCTACTTTGGTTAAGCTAGTCAATATCTTGCCCGGCATAGAACCAATATAGGTACGGCGGTGACCACGAATCTCAGACTCATCACGCACGCCGCCCAATGCCATACGCACGAACTTTCGATTAGTTGCACGAGCAATCGATTGGCCTAGAGAAGTTTTACCAACGCCAGGAGGGCCAACTAAACAAAGAATCGGTGCTTTAACACGGTCAACGCGTTGTTGAACTGCGAGATATTCCAGAATGCGTTCTTTGACTTTGTCTAAACCATAGTGGTCTTCATCCAATACTTTTTCAGCATTGGTGAGATCGTTATTGATCTTGGTTTTTTTCTTCCAAGGAAGATTGACCAGGGTATCAATGAAGTTACGAATCACGGTAGCTTCAGCAGACATAGGCGACATCAACTTGAGCTTCTTTAATTCTGATTCTGCTTTTTTCAAAGCCTCTTTAGGCATACGAGCCGCTTTAATGCGCTTCTCGAGCTCTTCGAGATCAGCACCCTCTTCACCCTCGCCTAATTCTTTCTGAATCGCTTTGACTTGCTCATTCAAGTAGTACTCGCGCTGACTCTTTTCCATTTGGCGCTTCACGCGTCCACGAATGCGCTTTTCCACTTGCAGAATATCGATCTCACTTTCAAGATCAGCCAAGAGGCTTTCGAGACGCTGAACAACATCAGTCATCTCCAGTAAGCGTTGCTTCTGCTCCAGTTTCACTGGTAAATGTGCGCAAATCGTGTCGGCAAGACGGCTTGGGTCATCAATGCCACCAAGCGATGACAAGATTTCTTGCGGAACTTTTTTATTCAGTTTTACGTATTGATCAAACTGAGCCATGATAGCGCGGCGCAAGGCTTCAGTTTCATGGGCATCAATGGCATTTAAAGCCGTTGGCGTAGCTTCGCAATTGAAGTAACCAAGGCTATCTTCAATTTGGCTCACTTCAGCACGTTGCACTCCCTCAACGAGCACCTTCACGGTGCCATCAGGTAATTTAAGCATTTGCAGAATATTGGCAATGCAACCGACCTCATAGAGATCCTCAATAACAGGCTCATCCTTAGCAGCAGTCTTTTGCGCTACTAAAAGGACATTTTTACCCGTTTCCATCGCGGCCTCTAGTGCTTTAATGGACTTTGGGCGACCTACAAACAGGGGGATCACCATATGGGGGAAGACAACTACGTCCCGCAAGGGCAGTAACGGTAGTTGAATCGGCTCAGAGGGTAGTAATAAGTGGCCAGGCATTAGGCAATTCCTCCAAAGTAATCAATCCTCAAGGGTCTACTTCTAGTGTTATGAGATTTAATAGCCACTAAATACAGACGATATTTTGAATAGCATACTACCTATATGGGTAGCACTTACTGAAATTCAAGGGGAAAAGGCGCAGAAAAGAGGCAAATAGGCCAAATAAATGGCAAAAACACTGAAAATTTAGGCTTTTTTGCTTAAATCGGATTGTTCGAGATCTTGTTTATAGACTAATAAGGGTTTACCGCCCTCAGCAATACTCGATTCGTCAATCACGACCTTTTGAACATTCTTTAAGGATGGCAAGTCGTACATCACATCCATCAAAGAGCCTTCCAGGATAGATCTCAGGCCACGTGCACCGGTTTTGCGGGCGATAGCCTTCTTAGCAATAGCCGAAAGCGCTTCAAGACGGACTTCAAGCTCGGAGCCCTCCATGGTCAGTAAGGCTTGATATTGCTTTACCAGTGCATTTTTGGGTTCAGTCAGAATTTGAATTAAAGCCTCTTCATCAAGCTGAGCCAATGTAGCCACGACAGGCAAGCGACCAATCAATTCGGGAATCAAGCCAAATTTAATCAGATCTTCTGGTTCAACTTCAACCAGCAAATCACTTACACCGCGATCGTCTTTACCAGGAACGACAGCATTGAAGCCAATACCGGTTTTAGCGGTACGTTGCTGAATCACTTTTTCTAAACCGTCAAAGGCACCACCGCAGATAAACAAAATATTAGTGGTATCGACTTGTAGAAAATCTTGGTTTGGATGCTTCCGTCCACCTTGTGGTGGCACGGAGGCCATCGTACCTTCAACCAGCTTTAACAAAGCTTGTTGAACGCCCTCACCAGATACATCCCGCGTAATCGATGGGTTATCTGACTTACGAGAAATCTTATCGATCTCATCAATGTACACAATACCGCGCTGCGCTTTTTCAACGTTGTAATCGCACGCTTGTAAAAGTTTTTGAATAATATTCTCTACGTCTTCACCAACGTAGCCAGCTTCAGTTAATGTGGTTGCATCAGCCATCACAAAAGGTACATCGAGCATACGAGCCAATGTTTGCGCTAACAATGTTTTGCCGGAACCAGTTGGTCCGATCAGCAAAATATTGCTCTTTGCCAACTCAACTCCATCCACAATCGCTTTAGCAGCAAGCTTGGGTTCTTTTTTGTCAAGCGCCTCAACAGGTTTGCCGTCCTTATCTAACTTCACTTTTTTAGGCTTAGGGAGATATTGCAAACGCTTGTAATGGTTGTAAACAGCTACAGCCAAAGTCTTCTTAGCGTGTTCTTGACCAATAACATACTGATCAAGGTTTTCACGAATCTGGTGTGGGGTTGGCAGAGAGCCATCACCCTCATCTTTAGGAAGTTTGGCAATCTCTTCTTGAATAATATCGGTGCAAAGATCGATGCACTCATCACAGATGAATACAGAAGGGCCGGCGATCAGTTTTTTGACTTCGTGCTGGCTCTTGCCACAAAAGGAGCAATACAAAACTTTATCAGTTGAATTAGTGCTCGTTGTATCGCTCAAAGTATTCGCTCAATCAGTTTAGTTAGGTCTAGCGCTTAAGGGCGCTTTTCAATCACTTTATCGATCAGCCCGTAATCACGCGCCTGTTCAGCAGACATGAAGTTGTCACGATCAGTATCTTTTGCAATCGTTTCGATTGATTGGCCAGTGCGATCAGCCAAGATCTTATTAAGACGCTCACGTAAATACAGAATCTCACGTGCTTGAATTTCAATATCTGAAGCCTGTCCGCGTGCGCCACCCAAAGGCTGATGGATCATGACGCGAGAGTTCGGCAATGCGTAGCGTTTCTCTTTCTCGCCGGCACATAATAAGAATGCACCCATACTGGCTGCCATGCCCATGCACAAGGTGCTGACATTTGGTTTGATAAATTGCATCGTATCGTATATCGCCAAACCAGCAGATACCGATCCACCTGGTGAGTTGATATATAAAGAAATGTCTTTATCTGGATTTTCGCTTTCCAAGAATAGTAACTGCGCTATTACCAAATTAGCCGTTTGATCATTCACTTCGCCGACTAAGAACACGACGCGCTCTTTTAGGAGGCGTGAATAAATGTCGTATGCACGCTCACCCCGACCCGAGGTCTCGATAACCATCGGAACCAAACCCAATCCTTTCGGTTCTAAATCTTCAGATTGAAATTGATTCTGGATCATATTGAGGCCTTTTTATTAAATAAATGACAACTTAGTTTAGCTTGCTTAACTCTTCAAAGCTAATCGCCTTATCGTTCACTTTAGCTAAAGATGTGAAATATTTAATCACATTGTCTTCTAACACCAGATTTTCAATGTCTTTTAGGCGGCTTGGGTTGCTGTAGAACCAACGAACTACTTCTTTAGGATCTTCGTAAGTTGCTGCCTGTTCGTCAATTTCAGTCTTGATTTGGTCGGCCGTAGCAGCCAGGTTATTTTGCTTTACCAAGTCGCCTAAGATCAAACCAAGGCGCACCCGCTTGAGTGCCTGCTCAGCAAAAATCTCTGGCGGGATTGGGGCATCCTTAGCGTTTGGCACGCCGCGTTGAATGAGGTCTTCACGCGCACCTTGAACTAAGCGTTCCTGTTCAGACGCAACTAATGATTTAGGAACATCGAGTTCACATAATTCATTCACTTTCTCCATGACTTCACTTTTTAATAAGGAAGTAATGCGACGCTTTACTTCGCGATCTAAATTTTGTTTTACTTCTTCGCGCATTTTCGCAACGCCACCTTCGGTTACACCTAAGGAAAGTGCAAACGCATCATCTACTACAGGCAAGTGTGCCCAGTTAACAGACTTCACAGTAATGGTGAACTCTGCAGTTTTACCGGCAACATCTTTGCCATGGTAATCCGCTGGGAAGCTTAATGGAAATGCCTTACTCTCGCCAACCTTTAATCCTAAGGTAGCCGCTTCAAACTCAGGAAGCATGCGCCCTTCACCTAAGACATATTCGAAGTCTTCTGCTTTTCCGCCAGTAAACTCAACGCCATCAATCTTGCCAACAAAGTCGATGATCACTTGGTCACCGTTTTGCGCGGCAGTATTAGCACCACCATCACCATGGGGGCCAGCTTCGCCTCGGGAGTGGTAATGCACTTGTTGTTTACGCAGTACATCAAGTGCACGATCTATTTCTGCGTCACCAATCTCAGTGGTGTACTTAGTTACTTCCGCTTTACTGAAATCACCGACCTTGACTTCAGGCAGTACTTCAAAGAAAGCATCAAACACAATCGTGTCAGCATCGAGTTCGCTCTTTGGTTCTAGACGAGGTTGTCCGGCCAGCTTAACGCCCTCTTTTTGACTTTGCTCATAAAAGAGTTCAGAAGCTTTATCAAACTGGAGTTCGAAATCCACTTGCATGCCATATTGCTTTTCAACAATATTCTTAGGCACCTTGCCTGGACGGAAGCCGGCCATTTTCATGGTCTTACCAACTTTAGCCAAACGAGCTTCGCGTGCTTTTGTCAAATCAGCACGAGCGAATTCCAAAGTCATTTTGCGGTCTAATGAACCTAAATTTTCTATCTGCACAGCCATTCTCGTCTCTTAATTGAAGATCTGGAAATGTGAAGTCCAAGCCAAGTAGCAATCTTGTGGTGCGAGGAGGGGGACTCGAACCCCCACACCATTTCTGGCGTCAGGACCTAAACCTGGTGCGTCTACCAATTTCGCCATCCTCGCGATATCCGCAAACACTGCCGAGCTTAAACTTCACTCTAAAGACCGTAATTCTACAATGCTTGAGGGTCTATAGGATCCTGCAGGCCTCATCAAAGGATGGGCGGGGAAGACGTGGCATCAAGCTAGAGGCATCTCCATAGCCAATATTGAGCAAAAAGTTCGCTTTTAACCTGCCGCCAGGGAAAAACTCAGCGTTCACCTTATCAGCATCAAAGCCACTCATAGCGCCACAATCTAGGCCTAGGGCTCTAACAGCCAAGATCAAATAAGCGCCTTGCAAGCTAGAGTTTCTGAAAGCCGTTGACTGAATATAGTCATCTTTACCGATAAACCAACTTTTCGCATCTACATGGGGGAAAAGCTTGGGTAGCTGTTCATAAAAATCCAGATCCATACCAATGATGGCAGTTACTGGTGCACTTTTGGTTTTATCTACATTACTTGGATTAACGCAGGCTACTAAGCGCTCTTTTTCTGCTGGGCTTTTTACAAAAAGAACGTGGGCTGGATTGCTGTTTACGGATGTGGGTGCAAATTTATAGATCTCGTAAATTTGCTTTAGTTGCTCATCGCTGACGGATTTTGGTTGCCATGCATTATGCGTGCGTGCATCTATAAATAATTGCTTTAGTGCTACTTGATCAATGGAATGACCCATGAACTGCTCCAATGAGATTGAGAAATATTATGACTTGTAGAGTAATGCCACGGCGTGCACTGCAATGCCCTCGCCTCTACCAAGATGACCAAGAGATTCATTTGTCTTGGCTTTGAGATTGACATGACTTGGTGTAACGGTAAGATCATGGGCAATATTACGAACCATCTCTGGTAAGAATTCAGCTAACTTTGGTTTTTGGCAGATGATGGTGGCATCCACATTGCCCACATGATATCCAGCAGCTTGAATCTTTTGTAATGCTGCTCTAATTAATATGCGGCTATCCATATCTTTGAATTGTGGGTCAGTATCAGGAAACAGCTGACCAATATCATTCAAGCCTGCAGCACCTAGCAATGCATCTGTCAGCGCATGTAACAACGCATCGGCATCTGAATGCCCTAACAAGCCCTTCTCGTAAGGGACATGCACTCCGCCAAGAATAAGCTTGCGATCTGCCACCAAGGCATGAACGTCATAGCCTTGACCAATACGGAACTGAGGAATGTGAGGCGTAGTTTGTGTCATAGCTAGATTTTTATGAATGACTAGAGTTCAAAAGCAATTGCATTAATTCCCAATCGGCTGGATGAGTCACTTTGAAATTGCGAGTGGCGCCCTCGATGAGTAGTGGTTTAACGCCTGATAACTCCATTGCACTGGCTTCATCAGTGACATCTGCTTCTTGTCTAATGGCATCTTGCAGCGCATCGTGTAATTTTTTTAGGCCAAACATTTGTGGCGTTTGAGCTTGCCAAAGATGTTTGCGAGGAATCGTTTTCTCTGTATGTGGCATATTGCCAGCAACCACAGAATCAAGATCGGCTTGCTTCAAAGTATCTGCTAATGGGATGGCCAATAAGCCTCCTGATGATGATTTCACGACAGAGGTGATGAGCTTATCGATTAAGGCTGGAGTAATGCCAGGACGGGCAGCGTCATGAACTAATACCCAATCGTCAGCAGAGATGCCTGATTTCAACAATGCGCTCAAGGTATTGCGAACGGTTTCTTGGCGAGTGGGTCCACCGGTTGGTAAAAAGTGAATGGGCTTACCGTTCTCGCCGCTATTCATGCCATCGGCAAGAGTCTTGAGAATGGGGTTATCAATAAAACCAGGGGCAACACCGATCCATATAGACTCGATTTGGGGGGAATGCATGAAAGCTTCAAGGGCATAAGCCAACATCGGCTTTCCTGCCAACTGCTGAAACTGCTTAGGAAGCTCACCGCCTAGGCGAGAACCAGACCCTGCGGTTGGCAAGAGTGCGTGGCATTTCACTGTAGATTGATTTCCTAAGCCCATGCCTGATTCTATAATGAGCTCAGATGTCTGATGCATTAAATCTAGTACCCCCCATACCTGCGCCGCGGGCTGGGCAGCGCTTTACCTTCTCGGGGCTAGTAGGATCAGCTGATGCGGCTTTGCTTGCCCAATCTGCCCTGCGCTACCGCAACGATTTCTCCGTCATGGTGATTTTCTGTGCCCAGGCTCAAGAAGCCCAAAGACTGGTTGAAGAGATTCCTGCTTTTGCTCCGAAACTCAAGGTCCGCTTATTGCCAGATTGGGAAATCCTCCCCTACGATCACTTCTCGCCACACCAAGATTTAGTTTCGGAGCGACTCGCCACCCTCTATGAGTTACTCAATGGAAGTTGTGACATTGTTTTAGTTCCAGTGACTACTGCGCTCCAGCGTCTAGGTCCCCCGCAATTTTTATCAGGTCACACGTTTTTCTTCAGACAAGGCGATAAGCTCAATGAATCAGCCTTAAGACTGCAATTGCAACAAGCGGGTTACGACCCTGTCAGCGCTGTGATGCGACCAGGTGAATATAGTATTCGTGGTGGCCTCATCGACTTATTTCCCATGGGCTCCACCTTGCCCTATCGTCTCGATTTGTTTGGTGATGAGATTGAGCAAATTCGCTCTTTTGATCCCGATACACAACGCAGCTTGTATCCTGTAAAAGAGGTTCGATTACTGCCGGGTCACGAGTTTCCCTTTAATGATGAAGCACGCACTGCCTTTAGAGGCCGTTGGCGCGAGGTATTTGAAGGTGACCCAACCCGTTGCACCATCTACAAGGATGCCAACCTAGGTATACCCAGTGCTGGCATCGAATCCTACTTACCTTTATTTTTTGAAGAGCAGTCCAGTCTATTTGATTACTTCCCTAGATCGGGTGATCCCGTTTGGCTAGTCAACATTGGTAATGCAGAAGAATCTATTCGCAGTTTTTGGAAAGACACTCTCTCTCGCTATGAATTTCTCAAACATGACTTAGATCGCCCAATCCTTCCACCAAAAGAATTATTTCTCGATGTAGATGAATTCTTCACCACCACTAAGCCCTATGCCCGCTTAGTTTTAGACAATGAAGAGAATGAGGCCAAGCAATTTTTACCTGTTCCTGATGTTGCTGTTCATCGCCGCGATACTGATCCGATAGCGCGCTTGCGCCAGCTTGTTGCTCAAGAGAAGCTCCGCATCCTGATGTGTAGTGATAGTGCGGGACGTAAAGAATCTATTCGACAATTACTTGAAGAAAGTAATTCTGTAACTGGTCAACATGGTAAGCCGCTTTTCAAGCTCAAGCCTGAAGGCTTTGAAAACATCGCTGATTTCATGAAAAGTGATGCTCTGTTTGGCTTAGTGACCGCCCCGCTTTTTAATGGCTTTCTTTGGCAAGCAGAAAATGTACTGGTTATTACAGAGGCAGAATTATTTACCTCAACAGCAAGACAAAGACGTAAGAGTAAAGGTTCAGAAAATGCTGATCCCGATATGCTCTTTAAGGATTTGTCTGAGCTCAAGATTGGCGACCCGGTAGTACATGCAGAACATGGAATCGGTCGATACCAAGGCTTAGTTCTACTTAATCTTGCCCCACCTAAAGAGGCGCCCATCTTTGAAGAGTTCTTGCACTTGCAATACGCGGGGCAAGCAACACTGTATGTACCCGTTCAGCAATTACAGATGGTGACCCGTTACGCGGGCTCTGACCCCGATTCGGCACCCTTGCATCAACTGGGCTCTGGTCAGTGGGATAAAGCTAAAAGGAAGGCTGCTCAACAAATTCGCGATACGGCTGCAGAACTCTTGGGTCTTTATGCAGCTAGAGCCATTCGTAAAGGACATGCGTTTGAATTCTCAGCCCATGACTATGCAGCATTTGCTGAAAGTTTTGGCTTTGAAGAAACGCCCGATCAGGCCAACGCCATTGCCGCGGTGATAGGTGATATGACTAGCGGTACTCCAATGGATCGCTTAGTGTGCGGTGACGTTGGTTTTGGTAAAACAGAAGTTGCACTACGCGCAAGCTTTGTCGCCGTAATGGGTGGCAAACAGGTTGCCATTTTGGCTCCAACCACCTTACTGGCCGAACAACATGTCGCCACTTGGAAAGATCGCTTTGCTGATTGGCCGGTGAAAATTGTTGAGCTATCTCGCTTTAAGACCACGAAAGAAATTAATGCAGCACTCGAAGCGATCGCTAAAGGAGAAGCCGACATCATTATCGGCACCCATAAATTGCTTTCTAAAGAAACGCAATTTGCTAATCTGGGTTTAGTCATCGTGGATGAAGAGCATCGGTTTGGGGTCCGTCAAAAGGATGCGCTCAAAGCCTTACGTGCAGAAGTTGATATTCTGACTTTGACGGCTACACCCATCCCAAGAACATTGGGGATGGCAATGGAAGGACTGCGCGAGTTCTCCATTATCGCAACGGCACCACAAAAACGCTTAGCAATTAAGACCTTTGTTCGTCGTGAAGGAGATGGCGTCATTCGTGAAGCTGTCCTACGTGAGATTAAGCGTGGTGGTCAGGTCTACTTCTTGCACAATGAAGTAGAAACGATTCAAAATCGTAAACACGCTTTGCAGGAGCTCATTCCTGAGGCGAGTATCAGTGTGGCTCACGGGCAAATGCATGAAAGAGAGCTTGAATCTGTCATGCGTGAGTTTGTCACTCAACGCACCAATATTCTGCTGTGTACCACCATTATTGAGACCGGTATCGATGTACCTACAGCCAACACCATCATCATGCATCGTGCGGATAAGTTTGGCTTGGCGCAGTTGCATCAGCTACGTGGTCGTGTTGGTCGCTCTCATCATCAAGCTTATGCCTACCTATTGGTACCTGATCCTGAGGCCCTCAGTAAACAAGCCCAATTGCGTTTGAATGCGATTCAAGCCATGGAAGAGCTTGGCTCTGGCTTCTACTTAGCGATGCACGATTTAGAGATACGCGGTGCTGGGGAAGTCTTAGGGGATAAACAGTCGGGCGAAATTCATGAAATTGGCTTTCAGCTATATACCGAGATGCTTAATCGCGCGGTGAAGTCTCTGCGTAGTGGTAAAGAGCCAGATCTGCTCTCTCCTTTGCAAGCCACTACCGATGTCAATTTAGGTGTACCCGCCCTGTTCCCTGAAGACTATTGCCCTGACGTGCATGAGCGCCTCTCTTTATATAAGCGCTTTGCTGGTTGTAATGATTTTTCCGAATTAATGGGTCTACGTGAAGAGTTGGTAGATCGCTTTGGCGATTTACCAGACCAAGCCAAATCTTTTTATGAAACCCACCGCCTGCGTTTAGAAATGGTTGGTTTTGGTATTAAGAAAATAGATGCCAGCACAGCTTCTATCCAAATTCAGTTCATTCCAAACCCACCGATTGATCCAATGAAGATTATTCAGTTGATTCAGTCATCAAAACACATTCAGTTGAATGGCCAAGATAAGTTAAAAGTGCTGCCCCAAAAAGACCGAGAGTTTGAGAAGCTTGAGCAGCGCTTGGATGTCATTCGACAAGTTTTGCGCCGCTTAAACGAGTCAGCCGTTCTAAGCACTATCATTTAGCTATGCCTAAGCACCAACCGCACCAAACTCTTGTCGCTCTCTCTCGGGAACCCATTTCTGAAAAGCTCATTTTTGAACTGAAGGATCGGGCTTTGCAGTTTGGCGCCACTTTGCACAGTCTTGGCGGTCAAAGATCGAACGGCCCATACCATTCAGATCGTTGGGATTGCAATCAGCACCTAGACATCACTCAGAGAGAATCTTTACGGTCTATTGCAAATATCCATCGGGTAGACCTATGCTTTCTGCAAGCAAATTTAATAGTGCAAGATATTCACGTTCTTGCCATGGATATGGACTCTACCCTCATCAATATTGAATGCATCGATGAGATTGCAGACTTTACGGGCAAAAAATCAGCCGTTGCCCAAATTACAGAGGCCACGATGCGCGGTGAGATCAAGGATTTTAAAGAAAGCTTGCGTAGACGCGTAGCGCTTTTAGAGGGTGTACACGCTGATGCTTTGGAATCAGTCTATCGTGAACGCTTACGCCCAAATCCTGGTGCCATTGAGCTTCTTGCAGGCGCCCATCAACGTGGACTCTATACCCTGCTCGTCTCTGGAGGCTTTACCTTCTTCACAGAAAAATTAAGGCAACAATTAGGATTCAAACAATCCCAAGCTAATACGCTCGAGATCATTGATGGCAGGCTCACTGGCAAGGTGCTCGGCGATATTGTTGATGGCGCCGCGAAAGCGGCTCATTTAGATGACGCCTGCCGCAACTTAGGTTGCAGCAAAGCCAACGCAATCACGATGGGTGATGGTGCAAACGATCTGATCATGATGAATGGCTCAGGTATTAGTGTTGCCTATCAAGCAAAACCCATCGTTAAAGAAAAAGCCGACGCGGCTTTTGACCACGTCGGCTTGGATGCTGCTTTGCTGCTGATTACTTAAGATTACTTAGGCGATTTACATACGCTCAAAAATAGTCGCAATACCTTGACCGCCACCGATACACATGGTGACCAAAGCATATTTGCCTTGTATACGCTGTAATTCATGAAGCGCTTTAGTTGCAATCGCTGCACCAGAGCAACCAATAGGGTGGCCTAAAGCAATCGCGCCACCATTCACGTTCGTCTTAGCAGGATCTAAACCGAGGCCTTTCGTAACTGCCAAAGCTTGCGCTGCAAACGCTTCGTTAGACTCGATCACATCGATTTGATCTAATTTCAGGCCAGCGCGCTCCAGAGCAAGTTTGGTCGCAGGGATTGGGCCTTCGCCCATAATGTGGTTTGGAACGCCAGCTACTGCGTATGACACTAAACGTGCGATCGGTTTATGCCCAGCCTTCTTAGCAGTTTCAGCATCAGCCAATACAAAAAACGCTGCGCCGTCATTAATACCAGATGCATTGCCAGCAGTCACTGAGCCGCCTTCTTTTTTAAACACGGCCTTCATCTTGGCAAGTGTTTCCATAGTGGTATCAGGCTTGCAATGCTCATCGGTATCAAACACGATATCGCCCTTGCGAGTTTTGATCGTGATTGGAACGATTTGTGATTTAAAGCGACCTTCTTTAATGGCATTTGCTGCACGACGGTGTGACTCCACTGCCAATGCATCTTGCTCTTCACGGGTGAGCTTCCATTTTTCAACCAGGTTTTCTGCTGTAACGCCCATATGGCCAACACCAAATGGGTCAGTTAGAACAGCCACCATTAAATCGAGCATTTTGGTATCACCCATACGAGCGCCACTGCGCATCGCTGGTGAACCATACATACCGCGCGACATTACTTCAACACCACCACCAATACCGTAATCACAATCACCCAACATAATTTGCTGAGCAGTGGTCACAATCGCTTGCAAACCAGAACTGCACAAACGGTTCAGCGCCATTGCGACAGAATCCATAGGCAAACCTGCCTGAATCGAAGCAACCCGTGCAACGTAAGCGTAACGACTATCAGTTGGAATCGTGTTGCCAACCGTCACGTAATTAATCAAAGCGGGATCTACACCAGAGCGAGTTACTGCTTCTTTCATGACGATTCCACCAAGCTCTGAAGGCTCAAAGCTGCTCAAAGAACCATTGAAGGTACCGATTGCTGAACGAACAGCACTTAAGACAACGACATCACGACTCATATCAATCCCCTTAGCTATGCCCAAAAATGGGCTGAATTTCCACTTACTTCATTAAACAAATAATATATTTAAAAAATCTTCAAGTTTCGGCTATTAGATCATGCCCTTGGGAGCTAATGACAGTAGCGCGGATGATTTCTCCGGCTCGGTACCGCTTAGAAGGCTTACTGGGAGGCAAAACCCTGACTAAACCATCGATTTCAGGGGCGTCACCAATGCTGCGGCCAATTCCACCAGATTCGTCTACCCGATCAATCATGACTTGGATCCGCTTGCCGACTTTCTTGGTAAGTCGCTGAATAGAAATTTCTTCGGCTTTAGCCATAAATCTGGCTTTGCGTTCATCACGAATAGTCTCGGGTACTGGGTTATCCAACTGATTGGCAGTTGCGCCATCGACAGGGGAATAAGCAAAGCATCCAGCGCGATCAATTTGGGCTTCATCCAAGAATTTAAGCAAGTACTCAAATTCCTCTTCAGTCTCGCCAGGGAAACCAGCAATAAAAGTACTACGAATCACTAACTCAGGACAGGCTTGGCGCCAAGCCAGAATGCGCTCTATATTTCTTTCACCACTAGCAGGACGCTTCATACGCTTAAGAACATCAGGGTGGGCATGCTGTAAAGGAATATCGAGATAGGGCAAAACACCATAACCGTGCTCTGAGAACTGCGCCATTAAAGGCAAGATGTCATCCACATGTGGATATGGATAAACGTAATGGAGCCTCACCCAGGCTTGATGTTCACGCGCGATTTGATTTAGGGCATTCACCAGATCAAACATTCTGGTTTTGACTGGCTTGCCATCCCAAAAGCCAGTGCGATATTGAATGTCAACACCGTAAGCACTAGTGTCTTGTGATACGACCAACAGTTCTTTAACGCCCGACTCAAAGAGACGCTTAGCCTCTTGCAACACTTCGCCAATGGGGCGAGAAACTAAGTCTCCGCGCATGCTAGGAATAATGCAGAACGTGCAGCGATGATTGCAGCCTTCAGAAATCTTGAGGTACGCATAATGCTTTGGCGTAAGCTTCACACCAATCGGCGGAACTAAATCAGTGAAGGGATCATGTGGTTTAGGCAGATGCAAGTGGATTGCCTGCATCACCTCAGCAGTCGCATGTGGGCCGGTAACGGCGAGAACTTTCGGGTGAATGCTTTGGATCAGATCGCTACCATCTGCATTTTTTCTGGCACCTAAGCAACCAGTAACAATCACTTTGCCATTTTCTGCGAGCGCCTCACCGATGGCAGACAGACTCTCCTCCACAGCGGAGTCAATAAATCCACAAGTATTAACAACGACGAGATCAGCGCCAGAATAATCTTTAGCAGTCTCATAACCCTCTGCACTTAGTTGCGTGAGGATCAGCTCAGAATCTACTAAAGCCTTGGGGCAACCCAAGGATACAAAACCAATTTTTCCAGCCACAACTATTCTTTTTCGGTTTTATTAGGCTGTGGTGTAAATGGAAAGCTACTGAACATATTGTGAGAGCCTTGCATCTGCTCCTGCATCTTGACGAACAAGTCTTTACTCTGTTCCATGTAGTTCCCCATCAAACCCTGCATGAGGGGGTTCTGGAGGTTTAGCATTTGTGACCAGGCCTCAGGAGTACTGCTAGCACCCAAGCCTCTAGTTTGATCACCTAACTTGTTGTGAATATCTACAAAAGATTGCATGGTCTTTTCGAGATAATTGCCCATCAAACCTTGCATCGAGTTTCCATAGAAACGAATGATTTGGGAAAGCATTTGGGATGAGAATACGGGTGCGCCACCAGCCTCTTCTTCCAAAATAATTTGCAACAGAATATTGCGCGTCAGATCTTCATCTGTTTTGGCATCAACGACCTTAAAACTTTCACTAGTCATGACCAGGCCTTTGATGTCAGCTAAGGTGACATAAGTACTGGTCTGGGTGTCATAGAGACGACGATTGGGATACTTCTTAATCAGCCGATCTTCACCAACTCTTTTGGTACGGGTAGCCATTTTTTTCCTTACGGTTTACTGCAACGCAACATCGGCATAGTTTATCCCTAGTTTAAGCAAAAGGAAAATAAGCCATGTTGCGCTACAACAAAATACTTTTTACCTACATTAACCAGTGTGAATACCGCCATTGAGGGAGAAGTCTGCCCCAGTCGCATAGCCACCATCTTCAGATGCAATCCAGCAGCATATAGAAGCAATCTCATCCGGGGTTCCTAAGCGCTTTACAGGAATCCCAGCAACAATCTTCTCCAAGACATCCTCGCGAATAGCCTTGACCATATCGGTGCCGATATAACCGGGCGAAACCGTATTCACAGTAACGCCTTTGGTAGCTACTTCTTGTGCCAAAGCCATAGTGAAGCCATGCAGACCTGCTTTTGCAGTGGAATAGTTGCATTGACCAAACTGACCTTTTTGGCCATTCACAGAGGAAATATTAATAATTCTTCCCCAGTTGTTATCCACCATACCGTCAATCACTTGCTTGG
Source organism: Polynucleobacter sp. AP-Feld-500C-C5 (assembly GCF_018882265.1). NCBI lineage: Bacteria > Pseudomonadati > Pseudomonadota > Betaproteobacteria > Burkholderiales > Burkholderiaceae > Polynucleobacter > Polynucleobacter sp. AP-Feld-500C-C5. The sequence goes on from NZ_JACVOW010000019.1 coordinate 71,311, forward strand.
TGATATTAAACAAGGAATTCAGATTGGTATCAATCACCGCTTTCCAAGCATCAGGAGTCATCTTGCGGAAAACGCTATCGCGTGTGATACCTGCGTTATTAACTAAAACATCAACCCGACCAACCTCTGCTTTGACCTTTTCAAAGGCGGCAACCGTGCTATCCCAGTCCGATACGTTACCCTCTGAGGCAATGAAGTCATAGCCTAAGGCTTTTTGCTCACCAATCCAACGGTCCTTACGTGGTGAATTTGGGCCACAGCCTGCAATCACCTTAAATCCATCTTTTGCCAAACGTTGGCAAATAGCGGTACCAATGCCACCCATACCACCAGTTACGTATGCGACTTTTTGAGACATCACTTTCCCCTTAAAAAAACCTTCGTTAATGATTTATCTTGCAATCGGACTAAGCTGCTTTTTCTTTCACATAAATGCCTGGAGCAGCTTCCATCTTTTGATATTTCGTATTGCCAAATGTTTTGCTAGCCGGCTTTTGTTCACCACCAAATGGTTCAAGCCATTTGGTGTAGTTGGGCCACCAACTTCCAGGCATCTGCTTAGCGCCTTCAAGCCACTTTTCTGCCGTAGATGCAATCTTGTTATTTTCAAAGTAGTAGCGCTTATTTTTAGCGGGCGGATTAATGACGCCAGCAATATGGCCAGAGGCGCCCAACACAAAGCGATTTTTTCCCTTCAAAATATGGGTAGACTGATAAGCAGATTGCCAAGGAACTATATGGTCTTCTTGTGAGGCATAGACATATGCAGGACATTTGATCTTGCCCAAATCAACCTTCTCACCGCAAATCTTCACCTTGCCAGGTTTAATCAGATCATTTTGCAAGTAGGTATGACGCAAATACCAACAATACATATTGCCCGGTAAGTTCGTGGAATCACCATTCCAGTACAACAAATCAAATGGTGGCGGAGAATTTCCCTTCAGGTAATTCTCGACAACATAATTCCAGACTAAATCGTTTGGACGCAAGAATGAGAAGGTATTGCCTAAATCAAGACCGGACATCATGCCGTATTTGCCACCCTTACCACCAATGGTGTTCTCGCGCATCTCGACCATGCCTTCATCAATGAAGACATCCAAGATGCCAGTATTCGTAAAGTCAAGCAAAGTCGTAAATAGCGTCAAGCTAGCAGCTGGATGTTCATCACGCGCAGCTAAGACGGCAAGCGCTGAAGTTGTTAAGGTTCCACCAACGCAAAAGCCTAGGATATTGATCTGCTTTGATTCACCAATATTTTGAGCAACTTCAATTGCCTTAATAACGCCTTTACCCACATAGTCATTCCAACTCACCTCTGCCATCGAGGCATCTGGATTCTTCCAAGAAACTAGAAAGACAGTATGCCCTTGCGAAACCATATGACGGACTACCGAGTTATCAGGTTGCAAATCCAGAATGTAGTACTTATTAATACAAGGCGGTACCATTAAGTATGGGCGCTCAAAAACCGTTTCCGTTAATGGCGTGTACTGAATCAGTTCAAATAACTCATTACGAAACACCACATGACCTTCTGTAGTAGCAATATTTTTTCCAACCTCAAAAGCACTTTCATCAGTGATCGAGACTTTGCCCTTTTTCATATCCCCAAGGAGATTCACAATTCCTTTTTGAATGGATTGGCCTTGAGTGCTAATAATATTTTCCAAAACCTCTGGATTAGTGGCAATGAAATTCGATGGTGAGAGTGCGTCAATCATTTGTTCGGTCGTGAACAAAATTTTCTGACGAGTCTTTTCATCCGTCTCTACTGCTTGCGCCAAAGATATTAAATGTTTGGAGTTCAATAAATAAGTGGCAGCAATCACTTTGCTCCATGAGGAATGCCAAGCCTTGCCAGCAAAGCGACGGTCTTTAACTTCTATCGCCTCAGGATTGGTGGCAATATGTGCAAGCTCTGCAAAATATTCTTTTTGAATTTCAGTTAAACGCTCTTGTGGAATCAGCGCCATATGGTGCGGCGCCAAAGAAGGCGTTGCACCCGGATTCATACCTGCAAACATAGTGATCTCTTTAAATTAGTAAAGCCATTCTCCATCCATAAGGCATATAGAGTTATACGCAATAACCCTAGCTAAATTCTGAATCTAGTAGTAACCCTCACATGGGGGAAAACATAGAGGGGTTACTTAGCGTCAGATATCCAGATGAGACTTGCAAACCTACCAGTTTCTCCATCACGGCGATAGGAGAAAAATTGAGCTGCCTGCGTGACTGTGCAATATTGACCGCCAAAAATCTGATCAACACCTACGGACTCAAGCCTGCTACGTGCTAAGGAGTAAATATCAGCTAAATACTTTCCTGGTTTTTCAGAAATTGGTGAAAAAGCGGATTGGGGATACGAAATCCCAAAATCCTGAAATGCATTAAGTACGTCTTGCCCTACTTCAAAAGCCTGAGGCCCAATAGCGGGTCCGAACCAAGCGATGATGTTTTTATCTGCATCCTGACGGATAAGCTTTGTCATTTCAGTAACGGTATTTTCCAAAACGCCGGCACATAAGCCTCTCCAGCCAGCATGGGCTGCACCAATCACCGTACCGCTCTGATTTGTGAATAACACAGGCAAACAATCGGCGGTCATGATGGCCAAGACTTCATTGGGGATGTTAGTCACGACTGCATCAGCTTCTAGTAATCGTGTGCTAGGTGTGCTTACTTTGACACCATGTATTTGCTTTAACCAAATAGGGTCAGCTGGCAGATAAGTTCTCAAAAGCGCCCGATTGGCTAATACGTTCTCAGGCAAATCACCCACATGATCCCCAAGATTGAACGAATCAAAAGGCGCTAGACTAACTCCACCAGTTCTTTTAGTGACTAGAGTCTGGATTGATAAGGGCGCATCCCACTCTGGTTGTAAGAATCCATTAGTCAGACTAGTCATGAGTGCGTTCGTTATGAATAGAAGCTAATACAGTTGACTCTTGAGGGAGATCCGATTCCGACATGCCAACCTGGGGCAACAACTGCATTAAATCGAGTGGTGGCAAACGAAACCAGCTAATCAGCTCTTGCGTTACAGGGTGCTGCAGACTCAGCGCAAAGGCATGTAATGCTTGGCGCTCAAATGACAGACTTTTTGCTACGCCCGGAGTTTTCTTGCGATAGACCGGGTCCCCAAGCAATGGAAATCCGAGTGATTCGAGATGCACCCGAATCTGATGAGTACGCCCCGTCTCTAAACGACATTCCAATAAAGCTAGGGGTGATTCTAAAAATGTTGATTTCGCTAAGCGTCTAAATAATGTTGCTGCTGGTTTACCTTGTGGACTGCCTGCCGCCATCTTTAAACGATCGCGTTGATCTCGACCAACCGATGCCAACACCTTGCCTTGACTAGGAGCCTCTCCCCAAACCCAGGCTAAATATCTTCGGCCTACGGTTCTATCCTGTAGTTGCCTGACGAGAGAGGTTTGAGCTTGAGCGGTTCTCGCAACCACCATCAAGCCAGAGGTATCTTTATCCAGTCGATGCACAATACCTGCCCGCGGTAAAGATTTGAGTTCTGGGTATTTAAATAGCAGCCCATTTAACAAAGTTCCCGACCAATTACCCGCTGCGGGGTGCACTACTAGACCTGGGGGTTTATTGATCACAATGATGGCATCGTCCTCGTAGACCACTTCCAAAGGGATGTTTTCTGGACTAAAGGCAAATTGCTCCGGCATTTCTTGCGGAAATACCTTAATGCTCTCGCCACCTCTCAGTAAATAACGGGCTTTGGTGACCTTGCCGTCAACCATCACAGCACCCGCTTCTACCCAGGTCTTTAGCCGATTCCGTGAATAATCTGGCAAAGAGCCCGCTAGTACCTTGTCGAGGCGTTCACCAGCCATCTCCGGGGGAATTTCCAGGGAGATGAAATCCTCTTCATCGATATAATCAACAGGATTCGATTCAGGAGTTTGCGGCAATGCCACGCTTAAAGAGCCTTTCAGTTATGTCCGACGTTATATCAGACCCCAGTTTAAGGCTTGCTGGGTCATCTGCCCCTCAAAAAATCATTCCCCGTTCAAGCATGTGTTTACTCACCCTGCTTTTGATTTGCATGTGCGCTTTATTGGTTTTAAGTGGCTGTGCTGGTAGTGATGGGCAAAAAGATGACACCGATATTTGGTCAGAATCTAAACTCTACTCAGAAGCAACCGATAAATTAAATGATGGTGACTTTGCGAAGTGCGGCAAATATTTTGACAAATTAGAGGCCCGTTTTCCTTTTGGCCCCTATTCACAGCAAGCCCAAATTAATGCCGCCTATTGTTACTGGAAAGCGCAAGAGCAAACCCAAGCACTGGTAGCGATCGATCGTTTCATCAAATTGCATCAAGGTAGCCCTACCTTGGACTACGCTTACTATCTCAAAGGTCTCATTACCTTTAACGATGATTTAGGTTGGCTTGGTAAATTTACGGGGCAAGATTTAAGTGAACGAGATCCGAAGGCTGCTAAAGAAGCATTCGAATCCTTCAAAACAGTTGTTGAGCGCTTCCCCAATAGCAAATATGCACCAGACTCATTGGATCGCATGCGCTATATCGTGAACTCACTGGCTGAGGCAGACGTGATCGTTGCCCGTTTCTACTATCAACGGGGCGCCTACCTGGCTTCCGCAAACCGCGCGCAACTGGTGATCCGTGATTACGACCGTGCTCCAGCCGTAGAAGAGGCTCTGTATCTCTTGACTAAGTCCTACGAAAAATTGGGTATGACTCAATTAAGCAATGACACTGCGCGTGTTTTTAAACTGAACTTCCCAGACAGTCAAATGCTAGAAACTGGACAACGTGTTCAAAAAGAACGCAAATGGTGGCAGATTTGGAATAAGTAATCTAGCGTTTGCAATAACGTTATAAAGGATCCTCTTCAATAGAGGATTTTTTATTGAAAGTCTATTTAATCGCGACTGGCACTCTTGGCGCTACCGCACAAAGCAGCTCGTAGCCAATAGTGTCACTCATGCGTGCCACCTCATCTACTGGAACCTGGTCACCCCAGAGCTCTACGACACTACCGATCTTAGCGTTTGGTGCATTTCGTAAATCTACACTCAACATATCCATAGATACCCGCCCAACGATCGGACAAATAATGCCGCCACCTGCTTTACTATCATCACCGACCCAAACCGGTGTGCCATCCTTTGCCTGACGTGGATAACCATCCGCATAACCGCAAGCCACTATGCCAATCCGCATGTTTTCAGAAGCTTCATAACGACCGCCATATCCTATGCGATCACCTGCTTGAAGATCTTGAATATCAATAATCTCACTCTGCAGCTGCATCACCGCTTTGAGATGAGCATGCTCAATGTCCGAATATAGGCCTGTAGGAGATGCGCCATAGAGCATGATGCCAGGACGCACCCAGTCGCCGAGAGCATTGCGATGCCATAGAATTGCTGCGGAGTTTGCTAAAGAAGTAGGTGCCTCAAGGCCTTCAATATTTTGATTGAATAGCTCTAACTGACTATCGACTGTAGGCTGACGATCAATTTGATCTGCATTAGCAAAATGCGTCATGTGATGCATGCGGTAAGCTGCGGCATGCAGACGATGAAAGGCCGTTCTATAGGCGGCTGGTTTTAAACCCAGACGATTCATGCCCGTGTTCATTTTCAGAAAAACACTAATAGGCTTATGGACTTTATCTGCATAACGTTCGAGCCACTCGATTTGCGCTTCACAGTGGACCACCAAATCACAATGTAATTCCTGGCTTAGGTCCATTTCAGTCTCATGAAATAAGCCTTCTAACAGCAAAATTCGCCCTTGCCAGCCATTTTCTCTTAACCAAACCGCATCCTGTATATCCAATAATGCAAACCCGTCGGTTGATTCAAGGCCCTTGAGCGCCGCCTCAAAACAATGCCCATATGCCCTAGCCTTAATAACGGACCAAATTTTTGACTCCGGGGCAAGCTCCCGAACACGGTTTAAGTTATGCTGAAAGGCATGTGAATGAATAGATGCCAAAATTGGTCTATTGATTAAGCTATTAACCGAAGCGCTCATATCCACCCCTCCTTTCATGTTTTAATTGTATTAATGACTAGATTGTACGAATGAACCGTAGTTTTTACATCATTATGGCGGCGCAATTTTTTTCGTCGCTTGCTGATAACGCATTGCTGATTGCAGCAATTGCCCTCTTGGCCCAGCTTAGCGCTCCGGCCTGGATGACTCCTTTGCTTAAATTGTTCTTCGTTTTATCGTATGTTGTGCTGGCTGCCTTTGTTGGTGCGTTTGCTGATTCTCGCCCCAAAGGCAATGTCATGTTCATTACTAACACGATTAAATTCGTTGGTTGTGTGGCAATGCTCTTTGGTGGGCACCCTTTATTGTCTTACGCCATTGTTGGTCTCGGTGCTGCAGCCTACTCTCCTGCAAAGTATGGCATCTTGACGGAATTACTCCCCCCTGAAAAGTTGGTTGCCGCCAATGGTTGGATTGAGGGATTGACAGTAGGCTCTATCATTTTAGGTACGGTATTAGGGGGTGTTTTAATTAGTAGCACCGTCTCGCAAAGCCTGCTTTCCTTGGATATGCCGAGCATTGATACCGGCATAGATACACCCGCAGAATCAGCAATCCTCATCATCATGATGATTTATGTCATCGCCGCATTAATCAATCTGAAGATTCCAGATACCGGCGCACGCTATGTGGCCCAGAAAACCAATCCCATAGAATTAATTAAAGATTTCTCCGTCTGCTTTAAGACGCTTTGGGATGATCGCCTGGGTCAAATCTCTTTGGCGGTGACTACCTTGTTCTGGGGTGCTGGCGCCACCTTGCAGTTCATTGTGATTAAGTGGGCACAGGTAGCGCTGCATATGAATCTCTCACAAGGCGCTATTTTGCAAGCCATTTCCGCGGTTGGGGTTGCTGGCGGAGCGGTCTGGGCGGCATGGCGCGTACCTTTGCGCAATTCACTCAATGTACTTCCCTATGGAATCGCCATGGGGCTGGTTGTTTGCGTATTAGCGATTTATAACTCCGATATGTTGCCAAATACGCCATTGCTGACGATAGGTAAAATGCAAGTCACCTTAAATCTATTGCCGGCTTATTTCTTACTCATTTTGGTGGGCTGGTTAGCGGGATATTTTGTGGTGCCCATGAATGCGCTATTGCAACATCGTGGTCACGTACTGATGTCAGCTGGACATTCGATTGCAGTGCAAAACTTCAATGAAAATATTTCGGTATTAGGAATGCTGGCGATGTACTCATTATTAATCTGGCTTGATCTACCGGTTCAATACGTCATCATTGGATTTGGCTTAGTGGTGAGCCTGATCATGTGGCTAGTAATTCGGCGTCATGCCCGCAACCAAGCTGAATATGACTCTATGCACCTTATCGGTGAACACAAGCACTAAGACTGCGCTAGATTAAGTATTTTGTAGGATAGATTTAGCCAGCAAGAGGTCTTGCCAAAGCAGGGTCTTCTCTTTTGACTTTGTTGCTAATTGAGCCAAATCGAAAGTAGCAACCACTGGAATCTCATCATCATTTCCGGTGTTCAGAGCCAAGATCGTCTCGCGCAACTGCGGCAATGGATCACGCTCACCCGTAATTTTTTGTGCTGTCGGGCCGCCAAAGGCGATAGCAACTAGCGGGACAGCATTTTCTGACGCATGCATTTTAGAAAGATTGTCATTTGGACTTTTCCACGACCATTCATTACTCGCTAAGCCTAAAACACGAATCACATTCTGAAACAATATCTGGGCATCACCCTGGGGTTGGCCTCCAAAAAACCACCAATGTGCCTTGGGAGTACTTTCAGCTGATACCGCTACATTTACTGCAAGCTGTGATTGCGTGACAGTGGCAACTTCAGCAGAACCATCCCGGGCAGTCCACTCTGTAATGCCCATTTCTTTTAAGAAGCTTGAATGTGTGTTGGTCATGACTCTAGCTTAATCGATTTAGCCATGACGATGGCATCTTCACGATTACCAGACCCTTCGCTGGCAGGATAATAATTTTTGCGTATCCCGATTTGTTCATACCCAAGCTTTTGATACAGGGCGACAGCAGACTCATTGGAAGGCCTTACCTCAAGAATGATGCGTGGCATGTTCTGCTGTGAAGCGACGCCTTCAATGGTTGCCATCATGCGCGTTCCTAGCCCTAGTTGGCGTAACTTAGGGGCAACAGTGATATTTAAAAGATGTAACTCATCTACCGCTGGATACAGAATGCAATAAGCCCACAAGACTTGCGGATCAAGATAGCTCCCTGGCATTGCATTCGCTTGATCAAGCTGTGGTCTGATGCAATAAGCCCAATGACCTACAGCCAAGGAATCGGAAAAATTACCTCTAGTCCATGGATGAATATGAGAAATCGATTCGATTGCCAGGACATCATCTAGATCAGCCACCTGCATCGGCATAAAGGTTAGCTCAGCGCCATCATCCTGCATAGTCATTACCGCGTACCTTTTTTGAAGGCAATTTCACGTTCATTCGTCGTGAAGGCAACTTTATTGCGCACATAGAGTGGCTCTAGCTGATTGACCGAGATTTGCTGTCCAGCCTTAAACATCTGTTGAGCTAGCTCTAAGATGCCCAATGCGGAAATGGAGATTTCTGGATCAAGCGCTTCACTGGGAAAAGAATGATTTACAAATAAGCGCTCGCCAAATTCTTTAATCGCGCTACCAGCAAGGTATTGGATATTCCTTAAATCAATCTCTTCAGGCTTTGAAAGTTGGATATTGCCAATACGTAAAGGAAGGGATGTGGAACTATTGAATTCATACTTCGCCCAATAGATCTCACCCATACGAGCATCAACAGCAATCACAAATTGAGTTGGCTTGATCTTGGCAAAATGAGGTGTTTTGGTCAGTTGCGCCGCAATGGCATCCAAGCTGGCAACTGGCAGGACGGGTAGGTTTGTCGCTATCGCAAGGCCTTGAACTGCTGCAAGGCCTAAACGGACCCCAGTAAATGCGCCCGGGCCAATACCTATCGCAATCGCATCAAGTTGAGAAAGTTGCTGATTTGCTTGGGCCAGTAAATTTTCAATCCAAGGCAATAAGCATTGGCTAGCGCCCGCCGACACCAATTCGTGTCGGAGCTGAGGTGCTGAATCACCTAAAGATAAAGCCACCGAACACCAAGCTGAGGAAGTGTCGATGGCCAATAATCGCGTCAATTCAAGTTCGCTTTATGGTTGTGATTATCTAAAGACTAAATTATGAACGCAATCCCGCGATGACTTCAGGAGGAGCTTGAACCAACTCAATGAGGACGCCCTCTCCACTGATCGGAAATTCATCGTTACCCTTGGGATGGACAAAGGTGATGTCGTAACCCGCAGCGCCCTTACGAATACCACCAGGAGCAAAACGTAAGCCATTTGCAGAGAGCCATTCAACCGCCTTAGGAAGGTCATCCACCCACAATCCGATGTGATTGAGGGGTGTTTGATGTACGGCAGGCTTTTTCTCAATATCCAATGGTTGCATCAGATCTACTTCTATCTCATGGGCACCGTTTCCAATCGCACAAATATCTTCATCCACGTTTTCACGCTCCGAGACAAAGGTACTTTTGTACTCAAAGCCGAGCATCTCTACCCAAAGTTTTTTGAGGCGATCTTTGCTTGTGCCGCCAATAGCGATTTGTTGAATACCGAGAATTTTGAACGGTTTAGCTGTCATGGATGATGGTCCTGCTTATTCAAAACGAATGATGAGTTGATCTACCGCCAAGCTTTCACCTTCTTTGGCGCAGATTTCTGAAACAATCCCATCCTGTGCTGCAGAGATTGTGTTCTCCATCTTCATCGCTTCAATTGAAGCTAATTTTTGGCCCGCTGTGACTGCTTCACCCACCTTAACAGCAAGTTTTGTGAGCAAACCTGGCATGGGAGACATCACCAACTTCGAGGTATCTGGTGGAAGCTTCACTGGCATACGACGTTGAAGTTCAGCCCCTAATGGACTCAACACCATACATTCGTAATGCGCACCATCAAGCACTAGATAGAGACGAACACCCTTGCGCTCTACTTGTGCCGTAATCTTGCTTGTACGGTTAATCGTGGCATGTAAAGCCAGTTGACCTGGACGCCAATCACTCTCAATGTCATAACGGCTAACACCATCTGCATCATCAATATATACAGAATAGATGCCATCTTTTAATTCAATGCGCACTGCCTCTTCATACGGATCAATCATTGATCCTGTTTTCTTACCAGTGACCACTACAAACTTCTTGGCAATCACCATTTCGTGACCAGCCAATTGACCATCAATCATCTTGATATGCTCAAGATAGCGATAGCGCATAAAGGCAGCTAGGGCTGCAAGGCGTTTTGGGTCTGCAGGCTGCACAGAATCCTTCTTAAAGCCTTCTGGATATTCTTCAGCGATAAAGCCCGTTGTGAAATCGCCATTCACGAAACGGGGATGTTGCAGTAAAGCAGCCTGAAACGGTATATTCGAATGAATGCCGCGAATAACAAAATCATTCAAGGCAGCACGCATCTTTTCAATTGCCTCAGCACGATCTTTGCCGTGCACGATTAACTTCGCAATCATAGAGTCGTAGTACATCGGAATTTCACCGCCTTCGTACACGCCGGTATCTACTCGTACTCCATTAATGGACTCCGGTGGACGATATTTCACAAGACGGCCTGTGGATGGTAGGAAGTTGCGAAATGGATCATCTGCATTAATGCGACACTCCATTGACCAACCATCCAACTTCACATCCGCTTGTTTAAATGCTAACTTTTCCCCAGCCGCTACCCGAATCATCTGCTCAACCAAGTCAAGACCAGTAATGCTTTCCGTTACGGGATGTTCCACCTGCAAGCGCGTATTCATCTCTAAGAAGTAGAAAGACTTATCTTTGCCTACCACGAACTCCACAGTGCCAGCAGACTGGTAGTTCACAGCTTTAGCCAAGGCAACGGCTTGCTCACCCATCGCTTTACGAGTAACAGGATCAATAAATGGAGATGGCGCCTCTTCGATCACTTTTTGGTGACGACGCTGAATTGAGCAATCGCGTTCATTCAGATAGACTACGTTGCCATGTGAATCACCCAAGACCTGAATCTCAATATGACGCGGACCTTCCACAAACTTCTCAATAAAGATCCGATCATCGCCAAAACTATTCATCGCTTCGGTTTTGCAGGCAGTAAAACCTTCGGCTGCTTCTTGATCATTCAAGGCAACACGTAAACCTTTACCACCGCCGCCAGCAGAAGCCTTAATCATGACTGGGTAGCCAATACCTTGCGCAATTTTTACCGCCTCATCTGTTGTGGCAATTGCCTCGTTGTGGCCAGGGATCGTGTTGACCTTGGCTTCTAATGCCAGCTTTTTGGAGGCAATTTTGTCGCCCATTGCTGCAATCGATTCATGCTTCGGACCAATAAAGACAATGCCCTCTTCTTCACATCGTTTAGCAAATTGCTCATTCTCGGATAAGAAACCATATCCTGGATGGACTGCTTCAGCACCAGTATCTTTGCAGGCTTGAATAATATGATCCATTACAAGATAGGATTCACGGGAAGGCGCCGGTCCAATACAGATGGCTTCATCCGCCATCTGAACGTGACGCGCCTCTTTATCTGCCTCAGAATAAACAGCCACCGTCTTGATGCCCATTTTTTTGGCGGTTTTCATGACACGGCAAGCAATCTCTCCGCGATTAGCAATCAAAATTTTCTTAAACATTTTCGTAGTCATCATCTATCAGCGCCTTTACAGAGGGATATTGCCGTGTTTACGCGCAGGATTTTTTAAATCTTTATCTTTGAGCATTGCGAGCGAACGGGCAATCCGTTTGCGAGTCTCATGCGGGAGGATGACATCGTCAATATAGCCACGACGCCCTGCCACAAAGGGGTTTGCAAACTTGGCTTTGTACTCTGCTTCACGGGCAGCGATCTTTATTGGCTCAGATTTTTCTTCACGAAAGATAATCTCGACTGCACCCTTAGGGCCCATCACCGCAATCTCTGCTGAAGGCCAAGCAAAATTCACGTCGCCACGCAAGTGCTTAGAGGCCATCACGTCATAAGCGCCGCCATAGGCTTTACGAGTAATCAAGGTCACTTTAGGTACAGTGCAATCTGCATAGGCATAGAGTAACTTCGCACCGTGTTTAATAATGCCGCCATATTCTTGGGCGGTACCTGGCATAAAGCCTGGCACATCAACTAAAGTCACTACCGGAATATTGAAGGCATCACAGAAACGGACAAAACGCGCTGCCTTGATAGATGCCTTGATATCTAAGCAACCAGCCAAGACTAATGGTTGGTTCGCAACAATACCAATAGAGCGACCTTCCATGCGAGCAAAGCCAATCACGATGTTCTTAGCATAGTCGGGTTGAAGTTCAAAGAACACGCCATCATCCACAATCTTTTCAATCAACTCTTTCATGTCATAAGGTTGATTTGGATTAGATGGCACTAAGGTATCGAGAGAAAAATCAGGCTCTTCTGTGCGGTTTGCCCCTTTGATCAAGGGCGGTTTTTCACGGTTAGAAAGCGGCAAGTAGTTAAAGAAGCGACGCAACATCATGATGGCATCCACATCATTGTCAAAGGCCAAGTCGCAAACACCAGAAACGGTTGAGTGCGTTACTGCCCCACCCAACTCCTCAGAAGTCACGTCCTCATGAGTCACGGTCTTAACCACTTCCGGACCAGTAACAAACATATAAGAGCTGTCTTTCACCATGAAGATGAAATCCGTCAACGCCGGCGAATACACGGCTCCACCAGCAGACGGGCCCATGATTAAGGAGATTTGTGGAATCACTCCTGAGGCTGTGACGTTACGCTGGAAAATCTCTGCATAGCCACCTAATGAAGCTACGCCCTCTTGGATACGCGCACCACCTGAGTCATTCAAACCAATCACGGGAGCACCGACTTTGAGCGCTTGGTCCATGATCTTGCAAATCTTCTCAGCATGGGCTTCTGATAATGAGCCGCCAAGAACCGTAAAGTCTTGTGAGAACACAAATACCAAACGACCATTGATCATTCCATAACCAGTCACAACGCCATCACCTGGCACTGTTTGATCGGCCATGCCAAAGTCGTGGCAACGGTGCTCTACGAACATATCCCACTCTTCAAAGGTGCCAGCATCGAGTAAAAGCTCGATACGCTCACGAGCAGTTAACTTGCCCTTAGCGTGCTGAGCCTGAATACGCTTTTGGCCACCGCCTAAGCGTGCTAGCTCGCGCTTTGCTTCCAGTTGTTGAATGATGTCTTGCATTGCCCGACTCCTTAGAAAAATTCATGTCCCATGGACTCCAATAGGCGTCTTGCTGCTACTGAAGGCGCCATGGTTTCCTGGTTTACTTGTGCCACTAAGCTTGGTAGAAGCGCTTGAACCGCTTCATTACTACGAAATGCATTCTTTAAGCCAGCATCAATGCGATCCCACATCCAGGCACCAGCCTGTTGCTGACGACGTGAATCAAACTTACCATTGGCTCGCTGCAGTTTTTGAAAATGCGTGACCTTATCCCACAACTCAGGAACACCTTTGCCCTCTAAAGCGCTTAATGTCATGACAGTGGGATGCCAAAAGTCTTCATCGTGCGAAGCATGGTCAGGATTTCCCTGGAAGCCCAAGAGACGTAATGAACTGGTGATAAAAAGTTGCGCGCGCATTGCCGCAGCTGGATCTAGATCAACCTTATTGATCACAATCAAATCTGCAATCTCCATGACACCTTTTTTAATCGCTTGCAAATCATCGCCAGCATTGGGTAATTGAAGTAGCAAGAACATATCCGTCATGCCTGCGACTGCAATCTCACTTTGACCAACACCGACTGTTTCAACGATGATGATGTCAAAGCCAGCAGCCTCTGCCACCAGCATGGCCTCACGGGTTTTTTCAGCAACACCTCCGAGCGTCAATGACGATGGGCTGGGGCGAATGAAGGCATTCTCTAGAACGGATAAACGCTCCATGCGCGTTTTATCCCCCAGAATGGAACCGCCTGACAAACTAGAAGATGGATCGATTGCAAGTACAGCAACACGATGCCCCTTTTCAATTAAATACAGACCAAGCGTTTCAATGAGCGTTGATTTACCAACCCCTGGAACTCCCGAAATACCTAAGCGAAAGGACTTACCCGTTTTAGGTAAAAGCGCATTAAGGACATCATCAGCGCGTTTGCGATGATCTAAGCGAGTGGATTCCAGCAAGGTAATAACCTTTGCCAATGCACGTCGCTGTTTAAGCGAGGGTGCACCAGTAAGATCGGCTATTAGCGCTAGGTCGGCAACTTCAAGCATGCTCGTCAATGTGTTAACTTTGTATCAAACAGGTTTTACAGATTGACGAATTTGCTCAAGCACATCCTTTGCTGAAGCTGGAATTGGGGTGCCTGGACCATAAATCCCTTTGACGCCCGCTTCGTAAAGAAACTCGTAGTCTTGTCTTGGGATTACACCGCCGACAAAAACGATGATGTCATCAGAACCTTGTTTCTTCAATTCAGCAATGATGGCTGGCACTAGAGTTTTGTGACCTGCCGCCAAAGTAGATACACCTAGAGCATGAACGTCATTTTCAATCGCCTGACGGGCGCATTCTTCAGGTGTTTGAAATAAGGGTCCGATATCCACATCGAAGCCCAAATCCGCATAGGCAGTCGCTACGACTTTAGCCCCACGATCATGTCCATCTTGGCCTAGTTTGGCAATCATCACGCGAGGGCGACGACCAAACTCTTTGGCAAAGTCAGCGATTTCAGTTTGTAATTTTGCCCAACCCTCGGCTGAGTCATAAGCAGCTGCATACACTCCGGTCACCTTTTGAGTATCGGCGCGATGGCGCCCGTAAACTTTCTCTAACGCATCAGACACTTCACCAACGGTCGCACGCAAACGAATTGCATTAACAGATAACTCCAATAAATTACCGGAGTGATCTTCTGCAGCCTTAGTTAACGCCTCTAATGCAGCCTCTACTTTTTTACTGTCGCGCTTGGCTTTGATTTGTTTTAAACGCGCGACTTGACCTTCACGAACCTTGTCGTTATCAATCATTAATATATCTACAAGATCTTCCTTGCCCAGCTTATATTTATTAACGCCAACAATCACGTCAGTGCCTGAGTCGATCTTGGCTTGTTTTTCAGCTGCCGCTGCTTCAATCTTGAGCTTAGCCCAACCACTTTCAACTGCCTTTGTCATGCCGCCCATCGCATCAACCTCTTGAATAATGTCCCAAGCTTTATCGGCCATCTCTTGAGTGAGGCTCTCCATCATGTAAGAACCAGCCCAGGGATCGATCACGCTAGTAATGTGGGTTTCTTCCTGAAGTATCAACTGCGTATTACGAGCAATGCGGCTTGAAAACTCAGAAGGCAAAGCGATTGCCTCGTCTAGGGAATTGGTATGCAAGGATTGAGTGCCGCCAAAGACGGCAGCCATCGCTTCAACCGTAGTTCTCACGACATTGTTATAGGGGTCTTGTTCTGTCAATGACCAGCCTGAAGTTTGACAATGCGTCCGCAACATCAAAGACTTTGGATTCTGTGGTTCAAATGATTTCATAATGCGCCACCACAGCAAGCGTGCCGCACGTAATTTAGCAACTTCCAAGTAGAAGTTCATGCCGATTGCAAAGAAGAATGAAAGACGCCCAGCAAAGCCATCAACATCCAAACCTTTAGCAAGCGCTGTTTTGACATATTCCTTACCGTCAGCCAAGGTGAATGCCAATTCCAATACTTGGTTTGCTCCAGCTTCTTGCATGTGATAACCCGATATCGAGATCGAGTTAAATTTCGGCATGTGTAGCGCGGTGTACTCAATGATGTCGCCAATAATGCGCATCGATGGTTCTGGCGGGTAAATATAGGTATTACGCACCATGAACTCTTTTAGAATGTCGTTCTGAATGGTGCCTGATAGCAGTTCTTGCTTAACACCTTGCTCTTCGCCAGCAACAATATAGCCCGCTAACACTGGCAATACAGCACCATTCATCGTCATCGATACAGATACTTTGTCTAGTGGAATACCATCAAACAAAATCTTCATATCTTCTACAGAGTCAATGGCTACGCCCGCCTTACCAACGTCACCCGTAACGCGTGGATGATCAGAGTCGTAACCGCGATGTGTTGCCAAGTCAAATGCAACAGAAACACCTTGTCCACCCGCATCTAATGCTTTGCGATAAAAGGCATTCGATTCTTCTGCAGTGGAGAATCCTGCGTACTGACGAATCGTCCATGGCCTCACGGAATACATCGTTGCTTGTGGTCCGCGCACATAAGGCTCGAAACCAGGCAAAGTATCGGTGTAATTTAAGTTCTCTGTGTCTAATGAGGTGTAAAGCGCTTTTAACTGAATACCATCAGGAGTATTCCAGCCCAGCTTATCCACATCGCCATTTGGTGCTGATTTTTGGGCAGACTTTTTCCAAGTCTCTATATTGACTTCTGGAAATGATGGCCATGCACTAGCTGGACTTTTCTTTTCTGAACTCACAAAGCACTCCCGTTTAATATGTTGCATTGCATCTAAGATTTTGTAATTCTGCTTGACTATTTGGAATTTGTCTAGATATCATGTATTCATAATTATGGATACAAAACTGAATAATCGACCTTTATACGAAGACGTAGCCGATCGTCTCCGAGAGCAAATTTTTGCTAAGGAACTAGCTCCTGGAAGCTGGCTAGATGAACAACGCTTGGCAGAACAATTTGGAATTAGTCGAACTCCCATGCGCGAAGCTATTAAAGTACTGGCCTCTGAGGGGCTAGTGACAATCAAAATGCGCCGTGGTGCCTATGTCACTGAGGTCGCCAGAAAAGATTTAGAGCAAATTTTTACGATCCTCTCCCTGCTGGAAGGTGAAGCAGCCAGAGAAACGGCTACTAAAGCAAGTGAAGATGAGTTAAATCAATTGGACTATTGGCATCACCGTCTTGAAAAGGCAGCCGCAGATCGAGATATTGAGCAATTTTTCGAGATTAATGGCAAATTTCATGAATTAATCCAAGAAATCGCCGGAAATCGCTGGATGAATGGGGTCATTGCAGATCTTCGTAAGGTGCTTAAATTACATCGGAAGGATTCTCTAACCAGTACAGGAAGACTACAAAACTCTCTAGTGGAGCATCGTGACATCCTCAACGCCCTATTGAAAAGAGACCAGACTGGGGCTGAAACTGCTATGCGCAAACACTTTGCGAGAGGCTTAGAAGCTTTGAGATAAAAGTTTTTACTATCAATAACAAAGGCTTAGAAGATTATTCTAAGCCTTTGTATTGAATACCCAATGAAGAACTGCTGAAACGGATTTACTTCTTAATAACGAAGTTTCCAGGCAAAGAGGCAACATAAGCTGCAATGTCCTGCATGTCAGCATCAGAGAATGCCTGAACTTGCGAGCCCATCACGGCATTATTACGTCCATATTGAGCATTTCCATTGCCTACTTTGTAAGCTTTTAGGGCGTAATAAATGTAATCAGGATATTGACCAGCCAATTTTGGGTAGGCAGGCAGGATCGGTGCATTTAAACCAGCACCATGGCAAGATGCGCAATTGGCTTTCTCAACTAAAACTTGACCTTTTTCAACGCTGGCAGCGTTAGCAACATGAACCAAGCTAATACTGGAAAGCAAAACTGCTGTAACTAGTGCAAATTTCATAAACGTGTCTCTATCACTTCAATGGGTTGTTAGGTGAGCTGGCAGTTTGCGCAGCATAGTATTCGCCAATATCAGCCATATCTTGGTCAGACAAGCTAGCGGCGATAGCTCGCATAGATGGATGCTTTCGGTTGCCCTTCTTGTATTCAGCCAAGGAGGAAGCAATGTAAGCGGCATTTTGGCCGCCCAACATAGGCACTCTGTAAACCAACGGATAGTCAGCACGGTAATCAGGGATGGAATGGCAGCCAACACAAAGCCAAACCTTGCCGTTGCCCGCAGCCGCATTGCCTTTAACTTCATCAGCCTGAGCGGCAAATCCAGTTAATGCTATGCCAGCACAAACAAGCAATCGAGTAAGAATGGAGAGTTTTTTCATAGAAATCTGTATTTATCAGTTTGATTTAAATCAACCACCGAGAGTATAGCGGAGAGACGTCCTCCTAACCATGATTTCCTCATTTCTGCGCTCTAAATCAAGAGAAATACTGAAGATTGGGCACTATTTCCCTATACTTAATCATCCGATAAAAGACCTCTAGATTGCCTCTCATGACCCACCCACTCAACACATCCTCTGCCCAAAATTCAAAGCGCTTTGATGGTAGTCAAAGCTATGTTGCGACCGATGACCTCAAACTGGCAGTCAATGCAGCGATAGCGCTTCAGCGCCCCCTGTTAATCAAAGGTGAGCCAGGTACAGGCAAAACCATGCTGGCTGAAGAAGTCGCAGCCGCTCTCAAAATGCCACTCTTGCAGTGGCACATCAAGTCCACCACCAAAGCACAACAAGGTTTATATGAATACGACGCTGTCAGTCGTTTGCGCGATTCTCAACTGGGCGATGAAAAGGTTAAAGATATTCGCAACTACATAGTCAAAGGTGTTTTATGGCAAGCCTTTGAAGCAAACGAACCCACTGTTTTGCTCATCGATGAAATTGATAAGGCAGACATTGAATTTCCGAACGACCTTTTGCGTGAAATTGATCGCATGGAATTCTATGTCTATGAAACCCGCGAGCTGATTAAGGCAAAGCATCGCCCTCTCGTCATCATTACCTCCAATAATGAAAAAGAATTACCAGATGCCTTTTTGCGTCGCTGCTTCTTTCATTACATCGCTTTCCCTGATGCTAAAACTATGCAAAGTATCGTGGATGTGCATCACCCCAGTATCAAACAAGATCTCCTAGAGGCGGCCCTCAAAGCCTTTTACCAAATACGCTCGCTGCCAGGCCTCAAGAAGAAGCCCTCTACCTCTGAACTCATTGACTGGCTCAAGCTTTTATTGGCAGAAGACATTCCTCCAGATGCACTCTATAGTCAAGATGACAAGATCGTTGTTCCTCCACTGCACGGCGCTTTATTAAAGAATGAACAAGATGTTCATTTATTTGAGCGCTTAGTGATGATGAATCGTAACCATCGCTAATTGCTCTTAGGCTCATGCGATGTTAATTCAATTCTTTCTCAATCTGAAAGAGGCTAAGGTACCGGTTTCAGTAAGAGAGTTTTTGACTCTCTTAGACGCATTAAAGTCAGGCGTCATCAACCCGTCGATCGATGAGTTTTACCAACTCTCGCGAATGACGCTCGTGAAAGACGAGCAACACTTTGATCGCTTTGACCAGGTATTTGGCTCGTACTTTAAAGGTGTTGAGCAAATCATCGCCCTGACTCCTGATATTCCAATGGAGTGGCTAGAAAAGAAACTACAACGCGTTTTAACCGATGAAGAAAAAGTGGCACTCCAAAAACTGGGCGGTCCAGAAGCGCTCAAGAAACGTCTTGAAGAATTACTGAAAGAACAAAAAGATTGGCATGGTGGTGGCAATAAATGGATTGGGGCTGGTGGCTCCTCGCCTTTTGGGCATAGTGGCTATTACCCAGAGGGCATTCGAATTGGCGGGGAAAGCGCAGGCAATCGCACTGCCATCAAAGTATGGGAGGCTCGAGAATTTAAGGATTACGACAGTGATCTTGCCTTGGGCACCCGCAATATCAAAGTGGCATTACGACGTCTTCGTCGCTTTGCTCGAGAGGGTTCAGTGTTAGAGCTCGATTTAGATAAGACCATACATTCGACTGCTGCGAATGCTGGCATGCTCGATATTCAGATGCGACCTGAGCGGCATAATCAAGTCAAAGTATTGCTTCTCATGGATGTCGGTGGCTCGATGGATGACCACATCAAGCAGATAGGAGAATTATTCTCCGCTGCCAAAGCAGAGTTCAAGCATCTGGAGTATTACTATTTTCATAATTGCGTATATGAAAATCTCTGGCAAAGTAATCGTCGTCGCAGAGATCAAGTCACTTCTACGCAAGACATCATCAATAAATATGGTCCTGACTACAAACTGATTTTTGTAGGTGATGCCACCATGTCACCTTATGAAATCCTGAGCCCGAATGGCTCAGTTGAATATAACAATCAAGAGGCTGGCGCCGTTTGGATTAACCGCCTCTTAGATCACTTCCCTCACTTTGCCTGGCTTAATCCAGAGCCAGAATCCATTTGGGAGTATCGACAATCCATCGACATCATGAAAAACCTTATGAAGGATCATATGTATCCAGTGACCTTAAATGGTCTCGAGAGCGCAATGCGTCAGCTCTCGAAATAATTAAGCAGTAAGATTCTTTCATTAAATATCTTTTAAAGATTTAAATAACACTATGAGCAAGATTAGCGATCGCCTGAAAACCCTTAGCATTGATTTGCCTCCACCTGGACCACCAGCAGCTGCTTATGTGATGGCGGCAACAACTGGTAATACGGTATTTTTATCTGGCCATATTGCCAAGCACGATGGCAAACCTTGGGTTGGCAAGTTAGGTCAGGATATGAACACTGAGACTGGCAAAGCAGCCGCTCGCTCAATCGCAATTGATTTGATTTCTACATTACAGAATCATCTTGGCTCGCTCGATAAAGTCAAACGGATTGTCAAAGTGATGGGCTTAGTCAACTCTACAAACGAATACACAGAACAGCACCTTGTTGTTAACGGCTGCTCAGAACTCTTATTCGAAGTCTTTGGCGATGCTGGCAAACATGCTCGTAGCGCTTTTGGAGTAGCACAAATCCCATTAGGTGCTTGCGTTGAGATTGAACTGATCGCAGAGATCTAAATAATCTCTAAGAACGTGTGATCCCTAGTTTCTGCATGTCAGCATCGGTGTCGACATCGAGGATGAAAGCTGCATGATCTGTTTCGTAAATTTTGACTAGGTCTGGGTGTTGATCCATATAAGGTCGACACACCATATTCGGCATTGACAAAATTGCCTCTACTGCCTTTCTAGAGAACAATACTGGGTTACCACGTTGTCCATTGACTTGTGGCATCACTATTTCTTCTGGATCTTTTCGGTCTACAAACTGCTCCAATAAAACCACCAACTCTTTATCAGTAATGTGAGGCTGATCGCTCAGGCATACCGCAAGTACATCAAATTGACTTTGTAGACTCTCTAGTGCCAGTCGCACCGATGAGCCCTGACCCTGAGCAGACTTTGAGTTATAAATGACGGTGATTGCTGCATTGGTCGTTTTACCTACGCGTTTTAGTTCGGCTTCAATAGCTTGTGCATGAAATCCAGTCACGACCAAAAACTCCACTGTATTGAGCATATCAACAGAGGTACAGAAGGTTTCTAATAAGCTTTTTCCATCTTGACGAAGCAAGGCTTTTGGAATCGAGCCCATGCGACTTCCTTCACCAGCAGCCAATAGGACAATGGCCAGCTTCAGATTGGTAGATTTACCCGAGAGAGTCATTAGAGTGATAATAAATAAGAATCTAAAAAAATATAAAAAGACATTACATGAATAGTACTGATTTAAGCGTCCTCAAATCTGCAGTGAACTGGTTAACAGCAGGTCACCCTGTGGCTATTGCTACCGTAGTCCAAACTTGGGGCTCAGCACCCCGCCCTGTGGGCTCATGGCTAGCGATTCGACAAGATGGTCAAGTAGCAGGCTCCGTATCAGGTGGATGCGTCGAAGATGACTTGATTAGCCGCGTCCAAACTGAAATTCTGACGCGCGATACCCCTGAAATGGTGATCTATGGCGTAAGTCAAGAAGAAGCGGCGCGCTTTGGACTTCCCTGTGGCGGCACTTTACGTCTCTTGGTAGAGCCTAGACCCGAATTAGCAGTGCTTGAGAAATTACTTGAGTCCATCACTTCACACCAAGTCACAAGACGCAGTGTCAATATCGCTAGTGGTAAATCGACTTTGCAGGTCGGTAATCGGAATGATGAATTTACTTGCACGGCTACTGAGATGTGCACCACTTATGGACCCCGTTGGCGCATGGTAATCATTGGTGCTGGTCAGTTATCTTTGTACACCGCAGACTTTGCCTTAGCCTCTGACTTTGAGGTCATTGTGATTGATCCACGAGAAGAATATGCCGAAGGTCTTAATCGTGATGACGTGACTTTTATCAAAGGTATGCCAGATGATGTTTTACTCGAGATTGGTGTCGACCCCCATACTGCTGTTGTGGCGCTAACACACGATCCCAAGCTTGATGACATGGCGCTGATGGAAGCCTTAAAGTCCCCCGCTTTTTATGTGGGCGCTTTAGGTAGTCGCAATAACACTCAAAAACGCAAAGAGCGTTTAATCGATTTTGATGTCAGCAAAGAGGAGGTGGAGCGCTTGCATGGGCCAGTGGGCCTCTACATCGGAGCACTCACCCCACCAGAAATCGCAGTATCTATTCTGGCGGAAGTGATCGCCGTTAAATACGGTGTTGCGATTCCGAAGAAAGTTTAATTTTTCGGCTTAGTTAGCCTTCAGCTTGCCCTCTTTGAGGCGTGGCTCAACAAAATGACCTTTGCGTGCGCGGTTGCCAGCAAACGACTTTAGGGTTTTTGCATCTAAACTTAGTTCAGTAGGCTTACCGGCTCGTCCTGCCCCTGAATAGGTAGCGCCATTAGGTCCCACCGCAATGGCAGAAGCCATAAACTCTTTGTCATCCAAGCCCATCAAGATCACGCCTTTGCCACCAGTTGGCAGACGTTTGAGCTCATCTAACGGGAATACAAGCAACTTAGAAGCTTCTGATAAGCAAGCAACTTGCTTCATGCCAACTTGTACCTGAGTGGCTCCTAAAGGGGCATCACCCGACACTTTAGCATCGACAGTAATAAAAGATTTACCAGCCTTATTGCGTGTAGTCATATCCGACACATTAGCCAAGAAACCATAACCTGCTTTAGTAGAAAGTAATACCAAATCATCAGGCTGACCAGCGTAATAAGCGACCATTTGCGAGCCTGCCGCTAAGTTTACAAAGCTGGTCAATGGAGAGCCGTCGCCGCGTGCACCAGGAAGCTCGCTCACAGGCACTGTATAGACACGGCCATCACTACCGAAGCCCTGAATAACATCTACCGTTCGCACCTCGAAGGTTGCATAGAGCGCATCACCAGCCTTAAAGCTAAATTGTGTGGCGTCATGCTCATGGCCTTGTCGCACCCTGACCCAGCCTTTTTGAGAAACGATCACTGTGACTGGCTCATCAATCACCTTCGTTTCTGCAACAGCACGCTTATCTTCCTGAATCAAAGTGCGACGATCGTCACCAAAATCTTTGATATCAGATTCGATTTCTTTAATGATGCGTTTACGTAAAACAGTATCACTTTGTAACAAACCCTCTAAATCATCACGCTCGGATTTAAGCTCTTTAAGCTCTTGCTCAATCTTGATGCCCTCTAAGCGCGCCAATTGCCGCAAGCGAATATCAAGAATGTCTTCAGCTTGACGATCTGTAAGTTTGAACTCTTTCATCAGATCAGCTTTGGGCTCATCGCTATTGCGAATGATCTTGATAACCTTATCAATATTGAGAAGAACCGTTAAGCGCCCTTCCAAAATATGCATGCGGTCTTTAACTTTGCCTAAGCGGAACTGAGTACGACGTGTGACTGTTGCCACTCTGAACGCTATCCACTCAGAAATAATCTCTTTTAAGCCTTTTTGACGTGGTCGACCATCATTACCAATCATCACCAAATTCATCGGTGCATTAGATTCCAAGGAGGTATGCGCCAATAGCAGATTTACAAACTCATTGACATCAATATTCTTGCTCTTTGGCTCAAACACCAGGCGCACTGCTGCATCCTTACTAGACTCATCGCGCACTCCATCGAGCACGTTCAAGATCGTAGATTTGAGATTATTTTGTTCAGGAGTTAGGGTCTTCTTGCCAACCTTCACTTTAGGATTGGTGATCTCTTCGATTTCTTGCAAGACACGTTGCGATGAGGCGGATGGTGGCAATTCATTAACAACGACCTGCCATTGACCACGGGCCAACTCTTCTACAGACCAACGGGCACGAACTTTAACGCTGCCACGACCAGTTTCATAGATCTGCGCAATTTCAGCTGTAGAAGAAATAATCTGACCACCACCTGGATAGTCTGGGCCAGGCATAATCTCTAATAAATCAGCTGTTGAGAGCTTGGGTGACTTCATTAAAGCGATTGCTGCAGAAGCAACCTCACGCAAGTTATGCGAAGGAATTTCAGTAGCCATACCTACTGCAATCCCGGAGGCACCGTTTAATAAAATAAATGGTAAGCGTGCTGGTAATAGCTTCGGCTCTTGAAATGAGCCGTCATAGTTTGGTGCAAAGTCGACAGTACCCTCATCGATTTCACTGAGTAATAAGCCAGCAATTTTGGTTAAGCGGGCTTCGGTATAACGCATCGCTGCTGCACCGTCGCCATCGCGCGAACCGAAATTACCTTGCCCATCGATTAATGGATAGCGCAATGAAAAGCTCTGGGCTAGGCGAACTAAAGCGTCATAAGCTGATTGGTCGCCATGCGGATGAAATTTACCTAATACATCACCCACAACACGAGCACTCTTCACGGGCTTAGCATCGGCGCGCAAACCCATTTCGCTCATCGAGAACAAGATACGGCGCTGGACAGGCTTTTGACCATCAGAGACATCTGGTAATGCACGACCTTTGACAACGCTAATGGCGTAATCCAAATAGGCACGCTCAGCATAGACGGCTAGCGTCAAACTGTCTTTATTGTCTTCATTGAGATTCATGGTTTTAGGATCGTGTGGATCCTTGGGGCCATTCGGAGTTGAGGATTGTCCTTTTGATGCAGTAGCCTGATCAAGCTCAACAATTTCCATCTCTTCGATAGAGGATGAAAATAGATCTGCCTGCTCAACTGCTGGCTTCTTGCCTGGAGTCTTTTTCGTAGCCATTAAATATCTGCCTCCACTTCATTGCCACGCTCTTCTAGCCAATCACGACGTGCACCAGACTCTGATTTACCCATCAACATATCCATGGTTTTAAAGGTCTCATCTTCAGTCCAGGTGCCTAAAGTAACCGGCAACAAACGCCGCGTATCTGGGTTGAGGGTGGTATCCCACAATTGCTCAGCACTCATCTCACCCAAGCCTTTAAAGCGAGAGATCTGCCAGGCAGACTCTTTGACGCCATCCTTGCGTAACTTATCTTCAATGGCTTGCAACTCGCTCGCATCGAGCGCATAAATTTTTTGTGCTGGTTTTTTACCACGCGCAGGTGCATCTACTCTAAAGAGCGGCGGTCTAGAAATATGGACATGGCCTAACTCAATGAGTTTTGGAAAATGTTTGTAAAACAAGGTGAGCAGCAATACTTGAATATGCGCGCCATCAACGTCCGCATCAGATAAGATACAAACCTTGCCGTAACGCAAGTTAGAGAGATCCGGATTGTCATTCGGACCGTGTGGGTCAACACCAATCGCTACCGCAATATCGTGGACTTCATTATTTGCAAATAGGCGATCACGCTCTGCTTCCCAAGTATTCAAAACCTTACCGCGCAAGGGCAAGATGGCCTGATATTCCTTATTACGACCCATTTTGGCTGAGCCGCCTGCTGAATCACCCTCTACCAAGAAGATCTCGTTTTGGGCAATATCCTCACTCTCGCAATCCGTCAATTTTCCAGGAAGTACCGCAACGCCAGAAGACTTTTTCTTTTCGACTTTTTGACCAGCTCGTGTTCTAGCCTGTGCTTGTTTAATAACCAAGTCTGCGAGCTTGCGACCATAGTCAACATGTTGATTGAGCCAAAGCTCTAGAGCTGATTTTGCGTATCCAGAAACCAAACGCACTGCATCTCGCGAATTTAAGCGCTCTTTAATCTGACCTTGAAATTGTGGATCTAATACTTTGGCAGACAAAATAAAGGAAGCGCGTGCGAACACGTCTTCAGGCATGAGCTTCACACCCTTTGGTTGCAAAGCATGCATCTCAATAAAACCTTTGACAGCATTAAAGAGCCCTTCGCGTAAACCACTTTCATGTGTTCCACCGGCAGGTGTTGGAATCAAGTTCACATAACTTTCACGGACCGGTGCGCCATCTTCGGTCCAGCTCACTACCCATGCTGCGCCCTCGCCTTCGGCAAAGGAATCATCTTCACCAGTGCCAGTAGCGTATTGCTCACCTTCAAAGGCTGGGATCACTTCCGGACCATGCCCAGCTTGGGCAATCGCCTCATTGAGGTAGCCGCGTAAGCCTTGGGCATATTGCCATGTTTGACTGTCGCCAGACTTCTCTTGAATCAGTGTGACTTTGACGCCTGGCAAAAGAACTGCTTTGGATCTGAGCAAGCGAATCAGATCTGCCATCGGAATCGCGGAGCTATCAAAATATTTACCGTCGGGCCATGCTCGCACGCGCGTGCCATGTGACTTATCGTCTTTAGTAGAGGATTTAGATTTGAGTTTCTCAATCACTTTGCCATCAGCAAAGGTCAAGGTAGAAACTTGACCATCACGCCAAACAGTGACCTCTAATCGTTTAGACAGTGCATTGGTTACAGAGACACCGACACCATGCAAGCCGCCAGAAAAAGCGTAGGCACCACCAGTGCCTTTTTCAAATTTACCGCCAGCATGAAGCTGTGTGAAGACGATTTCGACGACAGGCAACTTTTCTGTAGGATGCATACCAACTGGAATACCGCGACCATCATCTTCCACGCTTACGCTGCCGTCTGTATGCAAAGTAACCATGATTTGCTTACCAAATCCGCCCAGAGCTTCATCGGAGGCGTTATCTAGGACCTCCTGAATGATGTGCAAAGGATTATCAGTTCGGGTGTACATCCCAGGACGCTGACGGACTGGTTCTAGTCCTTTGAGGACCTGAATCGACGATTCGCTGTATTCGGAAGTTTTACGGGTAGCCATGCGCGCAAATTGTAGTCATGTCTGAGCCTAAGTCGGAACTTTTCCCGAATTCCCCTGTCATCCATGCCAAAATCGGGGCATGGGAGCCTTAAGTCATATTCGTGTTTTAGACCTCAGCCGGGTGCTTGCGGGTCCCTGGTGCGCTCAAAATCTCGCAGATTTAGGTGCGGACGTTATTAAAGTTGAGCGCCCAGGCGCTGGAGACGATACCCGCCACTGGGGCCCTCCCTTTGCCAAAGACGCTCATGGTCAAGAAACTGACGAGTCTGCCTACTTTATTTGCATCAATCGCAATAAACGCTCGATTACGGTTGATATCAGCAAATCGGAAGGCCAAGCGATTATTCGTGAGTTGACTGCCGAATCCGATGTGCTAATCGAAAACTACAAAGTGGGCGACCTCGCCAAATATGGCTTGGACTACGAGAGCCTAAAAAAGATTAAGCCCGATTTAATCTATTGCTCTATTACGGGTTTTGGTCAGACCGGCCCTTATGCACATCGACCTGGTTATGACTTCATTATTCAAGGCATTGGTGGATTCATGAGTGTGACTGGTGAAGCAGATGACTTTGAAGGGGCCAGCCCACAAAAATCGGGAGTTGCGATTGCCGACATCTTTACCGGCATGTATGCCTCAACGGCAATCCTGGCTGCAGTAGTACATCGTGATCACACTGGTGAAGGTCAATACATTGACATGTCTTTACTCGATACACAAATCGCTGTGATGGCCAATGTCTCCAGCGCCTATTTAACCTCAGGTGAGGTTCCTCGTCGCTGGGGTAATGCTTCTCCGATCATTGTTCCCTACCAAACCTTCCCCACCTCAGATGGTTGGATGATCGTAGCAGCAGGTAATGATGGCCAGTATCGGCATTTTGTTAACGCAGGGGGCGAAGCTCATCTAGCAGACAATCCACTTTTTTTAACCAACCCCCTACGTGTGCAACATCGCAAACAACTGATTCCATTATTAGAGGCAATGACACGCAAGAAGACTAAGGGCGAATGGATTGCTCTGCTGGAGCAAGCCAATGTGCCTTGCGGTCCGATTAATAATTTCAAAGAAGTATTTGAAAATGAACAAGTGATTGCGCGCAATGTGCAAATCAATGTGCCGCATCCAACGGTAGGCAATATGAAATTAGTCGCTAGCCCTATGAAACTGTCCAAAACACCTACTGAAGTTCGTATGGCTCCGCCCACTCTCGGGCAACATACTCAAGAAGTACTTCAAGAGCGACTCCATATGGATGACAAATCAATCGCCGCACTTCGCAACAAGGGAATCATTTAATGACCGCTATCTCCAAACCCTCTCTCACCATGAAACAAGTCCTCATTTTTGGTGGACTCATGGTCACACTCTCCATGGGTATTCGTCATGGTTTTGGCTTATTCAATTTACCCATCACTACTGCCAATGGTTGGGGTCGTGAAACTTTTGCCTTAACGATTGCCCTACAAAATCTCATTTGGGGCGCTGTACAACCAATCACAGGGGCACTAGCAGATCGCTACGGATCATTCAAAATCATGATTGCTGGTGGCGTACTTTATGCGCTCGGTTTAGCAGGCATGGCTGTTTCCACTGATGCACTTAATTTCACGATTGCGGGCGGTTTACTCATTGGTTTAGCACAAACTGCAACCACCTACAGCGTAGTCTATGGCATCTTAGGTCGTAACGTGCCTGCCGATAAACGAGTTTGGGCAATGGGCATTGCAGCAGCAGCAGGTTCGTTTGGTCAATTCCTGATGATCCCCGCAGAACAAGGATTGTTAAGCGCATTCGGTGCGCAAGACGCGCTCTTAATGTTGGGCTTAATGGCCAGCCTGATGATTCCGACGGCGTTTATGTTGCGTGAGAAGAATTTTGTTCACAGCCATAACTTAGGTGATCAAACCATTAAAGAAGCTTTAAAAGAGGCCATCAATAATCCGAGCTTTCAATTATTGACCCTAGGTTATTTTGTTTGTGGATTTCAAGTGGTCTTTATTGCAGTTCATTTAGCACCCTACCTTAAAGATTTATCTTCTATTTATCCTGCCGTAGGCGCACCTGCAGTTGCCACTACTGCACTTGCCTTAATTGGACTATTTAATATCTTTGGTACCTATGGCTCTGGATATTTTGGGCAACGCTTTCCAAAGCGTTATCTGCTCTCAGGAATCTATTTAGGTCGTGCGTTTGCAATCACTGCATTTTTATTAATCCCACCAAGTCCTATGAGCACTTATGTGTTTGCTGCCATCATGGGCTTCTTGTGGCTTTCGACAATTCCATTAACCAACGGCATTGTGGCGCAAATCTTTGGTGTTAAATACCTGACAATGCTTTCAGGTTTAGTATTTTTCTCTCATCAATTAGGTAGTTTTTGTGGTGCTTTCTTGGGGGGATATTTGTTTGATCGCACAGGCTCTTACTTGATTGTTTGGCAGATTGCGATTGCATTAGGAGTATTTGCGTTCTTAGTAAACTTACCAGTGAAAGAGCGTGCCATTGCCAGAGTCGCCAATGCTTAAGCAGCCTAAGCTAGCTTTAAGGAAGTGGATTTTTTATGGCTTCGCATTGCTTGTATTACTCATCATTTTTTCTGCATACTATGCACCCGATATGATGATCGCCATTAGCAATCAAGTTTGGGCTTTATGCGGTTGGTAGTGAAGTTCGCAGTTAAGCAATCATTGGCAAATATGAATGTAGTCAAATTTTCCTTAGCATCATTCTTTAATCCTTAGGAAAAAAGTTTTACTACTCGCCGTAGCACAATGGATAGTGCACATGCCTCCTAAGCGTGTGATACAGGTTCGATTCCTGTCGGCGGGACCAACAATGTATTCAGAGTTATCCACAGGCAATGTGGATAAATCGGTAAAAGTTTTCGTAAGTCGCAGATTTATATAGACCGACCTAGCTTGCTTAAATTATCAGCATGTCTTCTTCTGCAAATTTTTGCGATGTGTATTCCTATTGCTTCTCAGTTTTGTGTTAGGAAGTCTTGACAAATTGCGGCGGAGGAAGTCAAGTTCCCTTACACTTCAACGAATGACTGCCTTATCTAATAGCACCATCGCCGCCCTTGAGGAAATGCTCCAGAATACGGCGCGCTCTGCTCCCGCTGATTACTTACCAATTTATTTTGCTCGTGGCGCTAGTGAGGAGCAGGCTATTGGCTACCTTAATCCTGAATTTATTCCTTACCTGCAAGAGTTTCTCAAGAAACAAGCTGTTCCACTGATTTCGATGGGTAATGATCGCTTAAGTATTCACTTAGGCAAGCCTAAAGATGTATCAATGAGCTTAAATCAGCTAGCGAACCACCTGCGCTTGGGTGGCTTTATCCCTGGATGGCGAAACGAAGAGTTTGCTTGGGTCGATCAAAACGGTCATCAATATTTTAGTCTGGAGCGAGCTGCTTTTCGTACTTTTGGATTTCGCAGTATGGCAACCCATATCAATGGTTACACCAAGAACCAGGCAATTTGGTTGGGCAGGCGCAGTGAAAATAAGGCTACCGATCCAGGCAGGTTAGACAATATGGCTGCCGGCGGAATCTCTGCTGATGAAACCCCTTGGGTCTGTGCGCGACGTGAACTCTGGGAAGAAGCCGGAGTGCCCGCGCAAATTGCCGATGCGATTGAGCCCATAACTCGCATTCATATGCGTCGTCCGCTTACAGCATGCGGTTTTCATGATGAGCAACTCTATGTGTATGACCTGGTGCTGGCCGATAATTTCATTCCTACCAATCATGACGGTGAAGTGAGTGGCTTTATTAACGTTTCTTTTGCGGAAGCCGCTGCCCGCATTCTTGCCGATGAATTCACTAGCGATGCTGCTTTTGTGACTGCCGATTTCCTTTTGCGACGCAATAAATAGCCTTTTAGACCCCTTATTGCCCCTCTTGGACGGTATCCTGCAGCAAAGCGGCTTTTCGTGGTTAAATCCTCCTTAAGGATGAAACAGGGGTGCCCTTAGAGCAGATTTTGCTCACAGGCGCTGAGAAAGACCCTAGAACCCGATCCAGGTAATGCTGGCGTGGGGAGTTACATCAGACCGACACCCGGTTTCGTCCATCTAAAACAGTTAGGAGATGGACATGAGTACAGCTAGCCCCAAAACCACCAAACATGAAATTCCGAGCCTCAAGAGCTTAGAACGCGACTTCGGTCAAAAATTTGCATATCCTGCATCTACCAAAACCTATTTACAGGGTTCACGTGCAGATATCAAAGCACCGATTCGCATGATTGAGCAATTACCAACTCGGGTTGGTGAAGAGCTGGTTGCCAATCCACCCGTTCCTGTTTACGACACTTCAGGCCCATATAGCGATCCAGAAATCGTTATCAACCTGGAAAAAGGTCTGCCAAGATTGCGTGAGACTTGGATTAAAGAACGCAATGACACTGAACAACTCTCTGGACCCAGCTCTGAGTATGGTGTTGCGCGTTCCCAAGATGAGGCAACTCAAAACTTACGCTTTGCGCATATAAGTGCGCCACGGGTTGCTAAGACAGGCAATAACGTCAGTCAAATGTATTACGCCCGCAAAGGCATTATTACTCCAGAAATGGAATACGTTGCCTTACGTGAATCCATGGGCCTAGAGCAACTGCGTAAAGATCCTGCATACAAGCAATTACTTAAACAACATCCCGGTAAAGGCTATGGCGCCAATCTGCCTGACATCGTCACCGGTGAATTTGTGCGCTCTGAGATTGCTGCTGGTCGCGCCATTATTCCAGCCAACATTAATCACCCAGAATTAGAGCCAATGATTATTGGTCGTAACTTCCGTGTGAAAATCAATGGCAACTTAGGCAACTCTGCTGTGACTTCTTCAATCAATGAAGAGGTAGAGAAAATGGTTTGGTCGATTCGTTGGGGTGCTGACACCATCATGGATCTATCTACTGGTAAACATATTCATGAAACCCGTGAGTGGATTATTCGTAACTCACCAGTTCCAATTGGTACAGTACCGATTTACCAAGCTTTAGATAAAACTGGTGGTATCGCAGAAGATCTCACTTGGGAAATGTTCCGCGATACCTTAATTGAGCAAGCTGAACAAGGTGTGGACTACTTCACAATTCACGCTGGTGTATTACTGCGTTACGTACCGCTGACAGCTGACCGAATCACTGGCATCGTTTCCCGTGGCGGATCCATCATGGCTAAATGGTGTTTGGCTCATCACAAAGAGAACTTCCTCTACACCAAGTTTGATGAGATTTGCGAAATCATGAAGGCCTATGACGTCTCCTTTAGCTTAGGTGATGGCTTACGCCCCGGTTGCATCGCTGACTCAAACGACGCAGCCCAGTTTGGTGAGCTCCATACCCTCGGCGAACTGACTGCCAAGGCATGGAAACATGATGTGCAGGTGATGATTGAAGGTCCTGGTCACGTTCCGATGCAGCGCATTGAAGAGAATATGACTGAAGAGCTCAAGCATTGCTTAGAAGCCCCCTTCTATACCCTCGGACCATTGATTACCGATATCGCCCCTGGTTACGACCATATCACCAGTGGTATCGGTGCAGCACAAATTGGTTGGTATGGCACAGCAATGCTTTGCTATGTCACACCAAAAGAGCATTTAGGTTTGCCAGACAAAGAAGATGTGCGCGAAGGCATCATCACCTACAAGATTGCAGCGCATGGTGCTGACCTTGCAAAAGGTTTACCCGGCGCTCAAGTACGTGATAACGCCTTATCGAAAGCCCGTTTTGAGTTCCGCTGGGAAGACCAATTTAATCTCGGCTTAGATCCTGAACGTGCCCGTGAATATCACGATGCTACTTTACCTGCTGAGGGCGCCAAGATTGCGCATTTCTGCTCAATGTGTGGTCCGAAGTTCTGCTCGATGAAGATCACACAAGAAGTGCGTGACTATGCTGCTACATTAGACGCTGATGGCAACCCCAAGCAAGGCTCTAAAGTCATTCCGATTGCAGAAGTGACCGACGCCGCTAAGGGTATGGAAGAAATGTCTGCAGAGTTCCGCAAGCGCGGTAGCGAGATTTATCAGTAATCACGATGAATCAAGCTTTATCCATGCCCAGCAAATACGCTATCGTCGGCGCCGGCCTCATGGGTCGGCTCCTGGCGGTAGCGCTTGCTCAGCGTGGAGCGCAAGTTGATTTATTTGATCAAGGCGGTTCTGATGCAAGCGGTGCAGCTGCTCGTATTGCTGCTGCCATGCTGGCACCATTGGCTGAGTCTGCTATTACCGAGGATTCGGTGGTACGCATGGGTATTCATAGCTTGCCACGTTGGAAACAGCTCATTAGCGAACTCTCTAATCCAGTCTATTTTCAGCAAGATGGCACTTTGATTTTGTGGCATCGACAAGATACCAATGAAGCCGAGCGCTTTACCAATCATCTTGAAAAGAATTGTCGTCACAATCCTCAATTAACGCTGCCGCAAAAACTCAATAGTGCAGAGTTACGCAAACTTGAACCTGGTGTCGCAGATCGATTTATACAAGGCTTATATTTACCTGGCGAAGGTCAACTCGATAATCGTCAATTACTGAATGCTCTATTACAAGAATTAATCATTCTGAAAGTCAATTGTCTTTGGAATACTGCGGTAGATCCGGAGCAAATGCGTAATGACAGTCAATACCAATGTGTAATTGATTGCCGTGGTAATGGCGCCAAAGATGCTTGGACCTCACCTGGCAAGAGCTTGCGAGGAGTACGCGGTGAAGTGGTGCGACTCTTTGCCCCAGAGGTCAAATTACGCAGACCTACTCGCTTGATTCATCCTCGTTACCCCATTTATATCGCCCCTAAAGAGAATGACGTCTACGTTGTAGGTGCAACGGAGATTGAGTCTGATGATCTTTCGGAGATGAGTGTGCGCTCTGCGATGGAGTTACTCAGTGCGGTGTATACCGTGCATAGCGGCTTTGCTGAAGCCCGCATCTTAGAGATGGCAACCCAATGTCGCCCTACTTTGAAAAATAACTTGCCAGAAATTCGGGTGCAGAAAGATAAAGGCTTATCAGATTTGATCATGATCAATGGTCTCTACCGCCATGGATTTATGATATCTCCAGCTGTGATAGATTCCACATTAGAGCTCTTAGAAGTTGGTCAAAGCAATACTGCATTCGAATTGGGTTTGAGCATTACCAGTAACACTAGCAATCATGAGGCAAGTGTATGCGTGTAATCGTCAACCAAATCGAATATGAGCTTCCGAGTCAGAGCATGATCTCAGATGCGCTGTCCTTGATTAATGCAAAACCGCCTTATGCAGTTGCGGTGAATTTGAACTTTGTACCCAAAACGAAATACGATCAATTTCCCCTCAATGAAAATGATCAGATTGAAGTCATTGCCCCAGTCACTGGCGGCTAATCCCCTATTTACTATTTATGACTGCACCATTACCCAATAATCTGAATAGCGCTGATGCCCTCGTTTTATACGGCGAGAGCTTTGCCAGCCGTTTACTATTAGGCACCTCGCGCTATCCTTCTCCACAGGTACTCGAGAATGCGGTAGAGACGGCCAATCCAGCGATGATTACCGTAAGCTTGCGTCGCCAAGGTACTAGCACTACTGAAGCCCATAGCGGCTTTTGGGATCTGCTCAAGAAAATGTCAGTCCCAGTTCTACCAAATACGGCAGGCTGCCACAGTCCGCAAGAAGTGATTACTACTGCCCAGATGGCGCGCGAAGTGTTTGAGAGTGATTGGATTAAGTTAGAGCTCATCGGCGATGACTACACTTTGCAACCCGATACGTTGCGCCTTGTGCAAACAGC
Source organism: Polynucleobacter sp. AP-Feld-500C-C5 (assembly GCF_018882265.1). Taxonomy (NCBI): domain Bacteria; kingdom Pseudomonadati; phylum Pseudomonadota; class Betaproteobacteria; order Burkholderiales; family Burkholderiaceae; genus Polynucleobacter; species Polynucleobacter sp. AP-Feld-500C-C5. The sequence continues at coordinate 106,087 of NZ_JACVOW010000019.1, forward strand.
AGAAACCTTAATTAAAGATGGTTTTAAGGTGTTACCGTACTGCACCGAAGATTTGATTTTATGCCAACGTTTGGTGGATGTAGGTTGCCAAGCAGTGATGCCTTGGGCCGCGCCTATTGGTACTGGTCAAGGTCCACTGAATCCTTATGCCATGAAGTTATTGCGTGACCGTATCAAGGTGCCATTGATTGTGGATGCGGGATTAGGACTTCCTTCCCATGCTTGCACGGTAATGGAATGGGGGTTTGATGGCGTACTACTGAATACTGCTGTAGCCCTTGCGAATGATCCTGTGGCTATGGCCATATCCTTTGCGATGGCTGTGGATGCAGGTCGTACTGCTTACCTGTCGGGCGCCATGAAACCACAAGAGTCTGCCCAGGCAAGCACCCCTTTAGTTGGCACACCTTTTTGGCATCAAGCCTAGAGACTAATCCATGAGTCTAGTACGTGACCTTGCCGATCAGATTATTCAAGCGCATAAAGGCGATGAATTGTGTATTCCATTGCCACAATTTTCCATGAGCTCACCTCCTCCACGCATTGATAATGAGGCTGCAACTGATCATTACGAACTTGCTGGCGCACTTGCTGCTATTGAAATGGGCTTTATTGAATCAGATGCCAAAGTCTTAGGTAAAGCATGGTCTCGCATGACCTTGCATGATGGTGGTTTTAATCCATTTAAGTGGCCCAGCAGACCAGAGCAGTTCGACTTATTGCCTTGGACGCGCAATATGAATCCAAATGCTTTTAAAGAATGTCCGAAGCGCTTGGGACTTTATGGTGTCATGCCCGATGCTGATTGGGTAAAGCGTATGGTTGAAGCTGAACTGCCGACTGTGCAATTGCGCTTTAAATCTGAAGATCGCTACAAAATCAGAAAACAAATTAAGGAATCTGTCAAAGCGGTTGACGGCAGCAAGACCTTACTCTTTATCAATGACTTCTGGGAAGAGGCTATAGATGCACAGGCTTATGGAGTGCACCTCGGACAAGAGGATTTAGAGACTGCTGATTTGGAAAAAATTCGGGCGGCAGGTTTAAGGCTGGGCTTAAGCACTCATGGTTATGCTGAGTTAGCTCATGCAGACCGTTTTTGTCCTAGCTATATTGCGATGGGCGCAGTCTTCGCGACTAACCTCAAGAAAATGCCTACGGCTCCACAAGGACTAGGCAGACTGTATCAATACGCGAAATTGATGAGTCACTATCCATTAGTTGCCATTGGTGGCATCGATCAAGAAAGCATTCATGTGGTTGCTAAGAGTGGCGTAGGTTCTGTTGCGGTGGTGAGAGCTATCACACAAGCCAAAGATCCTAAGGCTGCCGTCAAACACCTGCAAGCATTAATGCAAACCTAGTTTTTAGAAATTGATAATGCTTTATTGCCAATCACTAATTTACCCGCAGCAGGACAGATTAAAACATCTTTGTAGCGAACCGGAACATACTCATATTGACCACCCGTTGCGACTTTCCAAGTAGAGTTGTCATAAAGGGTAAATGCATCCCCTGGATTGCCGTAGAAAGTAAAAGACTCTTTGATAGCATCCTTGTAGCAATCGACAACTTCACCCTTATATGTTTGCGAGAGCGCCATTTGTGATTGAGCTGTAAACCCAAGAGATAAAACCAATGAAGCTACAGACTTTCGAACGAGTAATCTGTAGAATTTTTTTCCTCTCATCGATTCTGAGAACTAGCTAATAATTCGTCTTTATCTTTGAGCCAGGATAAGCCCTGTTTAGTGGGCAATACATACTTACGTCTTGCATCACGCTTACAAGTCTCGGTCTTTATCATCTTCTTTAAGATCAAAGTCTTCATAATGGAATGAAGGGTAGCTTGTGAAGCAATATCACCAAGCAAGATTAGATCTAAAACCGAAAATTCCACACCATCAGAATAAGCCCCTAATACAGCCTCTAGGACCAGAAGCTCTTTACAATCATTGATTTTGTAGCGCTTATTGATCTTGCGGGTAGACTTCGAAAATTCCAAAAAGGGAGACGAGGAAAATAACATGCTCGCTATCGTATTACCTCTATGGCTAATAGCCTAGAAGTATCGAAAATAACTTTTATATTTAATTTTTATAAAAGGTCTAGGCTAAGCAATGCGGATAAGTCAGCAAAAATCTCAATTGCAGCTATTGGGCTTAACTACTTTCTTCATTTGGCAAAGAAGTTGGATAAAAATCGTGCATATGCCAAAGCGGGCCAGGACCCTCCCCAATATTCAAGAAGCGGCCCGCTTCTAGTCCTGCCTCAATATAAGCAATCGCTTTGGCAACCGCATGACTTAAATCATGGCCATCCGCTAAATAAGTCGCAATCGCCGCAGCAAGAGAACAGCCGGTACCGTGAGTATTTGCAGTGTTCACACGATAGTGTTTGAACTCTTTTGACTGAACCACTTCAAGACTATCTTCAATCGTGCGCCACATTAAATAGTCAGTAATTTGAGTATGGCTTGCATCAAGATGACCGCCCTTAATCAGAACTGCTTGCGGACCCATCTCGAGTAATTTTTGTGCTGCGAATTGAAATTCATTTGGGCCAGCAATATCGTGACTCAATAGTAAAGATGCTTCATCTAAATTTGGAGTGATCAGTGTTGCCATTGGAAATAACTCTTGCATCATTGCCTGAGCAGTATCGTCACCACCCAAACTTGCGCCTGAGGTTGCGCGCAATACAGGGTCTAAGATAATTCTGCTGACACCATGCTTACGAAGTGTTTTGGCGACAGTGCGAACAATTTCTGGGCTAGCTAACATACCGATCTTGACGATATCAGCGCCAATATCTAATAAAACGGCATCGATTTGAGCCTCCACGACATCTAAGTCGACATCCTGAATACGCGTAACCCCTAAAGTGTTTTGAGCTGTAATTGCTGTGATCACAGACATCCCATAGCCACCGAGGGCAGTGATTACTTTGAGGTCGGCCTGAAGTCCTGCTCCACCGCCGCTATCCGAGCCAGCAATAGTCAGTACCCTGGGGATACGGATAGAAGTGGGAAGAAGTGATCTCATCTTGCTATAATATCGGCTTATTCCTCGATAGCTCAGTCGGTAGAGCGCCGGACTGTTAATCCGTAGGTCCCTGGTTCGAGCCCAGGTCGAGGAGCCAAATAAGTGAAGGGTCTAGAGAAATCTAGGCCCTTTTTCATTTTGATCCCCTCAGTTTGCTCTGTTATGCTTAAATTAAGCAATTAAAAATCATCATCAGAATGATTTTCATCAACAGGAGATGGCAATGATTCAAAGTAGCCCTTTTAACGCGTTTGGCCGTGCAATGCAGTGCTGCATCATCATTGCTACCTTCTTTGCAGGATCGCAAACGTCTTTTGCGCAATCTGATTACCCCAATAAGCCAATCCGTTTTATTGTTCCGTTCCCGGCTGGTGGCGCAACTGACAATATTGCTCGGCCACTCCAAAATGAACTGTTAAGTACTGCTAAGTGGAATGTCATCATCGACAATAAGCCCGGTGCCGGCGGCAATATCGGTGCTGAGATTGTTTCTAAATCTGCTCCTGATGGTTACACCTGGCTCATGGCATCAGTAGGTACACATGGCATCAACCTTCCGCTCTACACACAAGGTGGCGGTAAATTACCATTTGATCCGATTAAGGATTTCACGCCGATTACCTTGGTCGCCGAGTTGCCTAACGTATTAGTGCTCAATCCAGAATTTGCGTCTAAGAACAACATCAATAGCGTAAATGATCTGATTGCTTACGCCAAAGCAAATCCAGGCAAGGTCAATATGGCATCGAGCGGTAACGGTACCTCCATCCATATGGCTGGCGAGCTGTTTAAATCAATGACTAAAACCTATATGGTTCACCTCCCCTACAAAGGAAGCCCGCCAGCAGTGACTGATCTCATGGCCGGCAACGTTGACATCATGTTTGATAACTTACCGTCTTCGATTAACTATATTCGGGCTGGACGTTTAAAAGCATTAGCAGTGACGAGCGCTAAACGGTCTCCTGCATTCCCAGATTTGCCAACCATTGCTGAAGCAGCAAACCTCCCAGGTTATGAAGCTACCTCTTGGTTTGGAGTAGTGGGCCCTGCAAATATGCCTGCCGATATTTTAAATAAAGATAGTTCTGTATTGATGGCTGCTATCAATAGTGCCGCAGTCAAAGAGAAATACTTAGCCATGGGTGCACAACCGGTTGGCAATACACCAGCCCAATTTTCAAACTTCATCAAAAATGAAATTGCGAAGTGGACTAAGGTTGTAAAAGATTCTGGAGCGAAGGTAGATTGACCCTGCTACTTTCCTAATTGGGAAAGTAGCTTGCTTGGCGAGATCACTTCTTGGTCGAGCACCAATTCTATTAATGCGCCCTTCTTGCTTGCTAACGCTTTTGCAAATACGGGCGCAAACTCTGCCGTTTTAGTCACTCTAAATCCTGGCATGCCAAAGCTATCGGCAAACCTCACAAAATCTGGATTAGTTAAGCCTGTGGCAATCACGCGAGAGGTAAATTCTCGCTCTTGATGCATGCGGATTGTTCCGAGCATATTGTTATTCACCACAAAAATGATTGGAAAGGCGTCATACCGTGCTGCCGTTGCCAGCTCTTGGCAATTCATCATGAAATCACCGTCACCGCAAACTGCAATCGCCACCTTTTCAGGATTGGTTATTTTGGCAGCAATTGCTGCTGGCAGGCCATAACCCATGGATCCATTGGCTGGAGCTAATTGCGTTTTATAAGGGCCATAGGGATAAAAACGATGCACCCAAGTAGCAAAGTTACCGGCGCCATTAGTCATGATTGAGTCACGTGGAATAGAGCTTGGTAATGAAGACATAATCTGCGCCAACTGCAGATCACCAGGAACGGTTACCGGGCTTGAGAATGTTAAATACTCAGCATGCGCCGTCTTCATGACTGCTGAGTCATGATTCTTAGCCATCTTCACCGTCTTGAGTGCTGCACAAAAATTTTCTGGGCTGCAATTAAGGGCAAAGTCTGGGCGATAAACGCGACCCAACTCTTCGGGTCCTGAGAGGACGTGAATTAATGTTGCTTTAGTTTGCGGAACAGACAATAAGCTGTATCCCGCCGTTGTCATTTCTCCTAAGCGCTCACCAATCACCAAAAGAACATCAGCCTCTTGAATCCGCTTCACTAAGGCAGGATTGGCACCGATACCTAAATCACCTGCAAACGCTGGATCTAGATTATCAATGACATCTTGTGAGCGAAAGCTGGTCGCCACCGGTACACCTTCTCTATTGACCCAGCTTCTCAAGTCCTCACAGGCAGCACTATTCCAATTGCCCCCACCGGCAATGACCATAGGCTTGTTGGCTGATGCAAAAGCTTGCATTGCCGGTTGAAAAACATTCCCATCTAAGCCTGGCTGAACGATATGTGCAGGCTTCACAGGGTTTTCTTGGCTAGTCATATACAACACATCTTCTGGCAAAGCTAACACTACAGGTCCTTTGCGCCCTGCCTGTGCTACGTGGAATGCATGCGAAACAAATTCGTCAATGCGATCAACGCGATCAATACTACCAATCCACTTTGCACATTCTGAATACATGCGGCGATAGTCGATTTCTTGAAAGGCTTCACGCTCAACCATATCAGTGCCAACTTGCCCTACCAATAAAACCATGGGCGTTGAATCTTGATAAGCCGTATGCATGCCAATCATGGCATTTGATGCGCCTGGTCCACGCGTGACCATCAATACACCTGGCTGACCGGATAACTTTGCATAGGCCTCTGCCATATAAGCAGCACCACCTTCTTGTCGGCAAGTAATGAATCGAAACTTAGGATGATCTACTAGACCATTTAATAAGGGAAGAAAACTCTCACCTGGCACACCAAAGGCAATATCCACCCCTTGCCTTACCAATGCATTTGCCAGGATCTGGCCACCATTGAGCAGCGTGCTTGGTGTATCCATGATGTTTTTATGCTTTCTTATAATTAATAATATTCATGCGTTTGACTGAAAAGTTATCATACTTTAATAGGCTGGGAGGCCTTTAAATGAGTGAATAGTCGGCCTTTTAATGCATGAAGGCTGCCCTATACTGCATGACTTAGATAGAAATAAAACAATGAAATTGGAGATATTGATATGAGGCTATTTGGCTTTAGAGGTCCAAATGGATATGAGGGTGTTGGCGCCCTCTCAAAAGGTAGTCACGATACCTATATTGATCTGTGCGCCACAGATCCACTCATTTGGAATAACTTACAAGAAATCATTCAATCTCCAGAGCAATTGGAGCGAGCAGACTTGGCACTTAAAAACTCCAAAGCAATCGGCGGCAACCTCAAAGAGATTTCTTTTAAGGTTCCCATTGAAAGACCGGGGAAAATTGTCTGCATGGGCTTGAACTATGCTGACCACGCAAAAGAAGGTGGTAACGCGAGACCTGAATACCCGAGCTTTTTTATGCGCGGCCCAAGCTCCATGACAGCGCATTTAAGTCCGATAATTCGACCAAAGGTGTCTGACAAACTCGATTACGAGGCTGAGCTGGCTTTTATTGTTGGCAAGAAAGCGCGTCACCTAACACTAGAAAATGCCTTAGATTGCGTTGCTGGCTTTAGCATCTTCAACGATGGCAGCATTCGTGATTACCAACGTAAAACTACTCAGTGGACGATTGGTAAAAACTTTGATCAAACGGGTGCATTCGGTCCATGGTTAGTGACGCCGGAAGAACTTCCCCTAGGATGTGATGGTCTCAACATTCAATCACGTTTAAATGGTCAAGTGATGCAAAACGCCAATACTAAAGATTTTCTTTGGGGTGTTGCAGAAACTATTGTGTTGATTTCTGAATGTATGACTTTAGAGCCAGGAGATGTTGTGATCACAGGTACTCCTGCTGGCGTAGGTTACGCAAGAACACCTCCTGTCTTTATGAAGCCAGGCGATATCTGTGAGATTGAAATTGAATCTATTGGCGTCTTACGTAACACCATCGCAGACGAATAAACTGCTGAGCGTCTAAATTAACCCCTAAATGAGGCCTTTTAAGCACATTTAGGGCACTTTCTCACCAAGCAAATGGGCTAAGCAGGCATTAAAATACCTCCATGATGAAAACGCCAGAACTACTAGCCCCCGCGGGCAGCCTCCAAATGCTCGAAACTGCTTTTGATTTTGGAGCAGATGCTATTTATGCAGGTCAGCCACGCTATTCCTTACGCGTTCGTAATAATGACTTCGGAAAGATTGAAGTTCTTAAACAAGGTATCGATACTGCCCACGAATTAGGAAAAAAGTTTTATCTCGTTTCTAATTTACTGCCTCATGGCGGAAAGACGCGGACTTACATTCGAGATATGTCGCCAGTTGTAGCGCTGAAACCGGATGCTCTCATCATGTCAGACCCTGGTTTGATCATGATGGCTAGAGAAGCCTGGCCAGATATGCCAATTCATTTGTCTGTGCAAGCGAATACGGTAAATGGTGCCTCTGCAAAATTTTGGCGTTCAGTTGGCATAAGTCGTGTCATTTTGTCTCGCGAACTCTCTTTCGATGAGATTGAAGAGGTTCGTCAAGACTGTCCAGAAATGGAACTAGAAGTTTTTGTACATGGTGCTTTATGCATTGCCTACTCTGGACGGTGCTTACTCTCAGGTTACATGTCACATCGTGATTCGAATCAGGGTGCCTGCACTAATGCTTGCCGTTGGGACTATAAAGTAAAACCAGGACAACAAAATCAAAGTGGTGATGTTGTATTGCTCCAAGAAGCCAGAAGGCCGGATGAATTGATGCCCATGGAAGAGGATGAGCATGGTACTTACATCATGAACTCTAAAGACTTGCGAGCGGTTGAACATATTGAACGGCTCACTAAGATGGGTGTAGATTCTTTTAAGATTGAAGGTCGTACCAAGTCACCTTATTACGTTTCCCGTACTTGCCAAGCTTATCGCTCAGCGATTGATGACGCTGTTGCAGGCAGACCATTCAACACAACATTGCTTGGCAATCTTGAAGGCTTAGCCAACCGTGGGTATACCGATGGGTTCTATGAACGCCACCATGATAAAGAGTATCAACTCTATATGCGAGGTTACTCGCTCTCAGGCAGAAGCTTATATGTTGGTGAAACTCTCGATATAGATCAGTCTGATGGTCGCGTAAAGGTCGACGTCAAGAATCGTTTTTCTGTTGGCGACAAACTCGAAGTCATCGAGCCTCAAGGCAATCAAGATATGGTTTTAGATGCGATGTGGAATATGCAGGGAGAACCCATTACTGTTGCACCCGGCTCAGGACACTTTGTATGGATCAAGCTGGACTTAAAAGATAAGAAGGCCTATATTGCTCGCTATACCAATGAACCTGCACCCGTTGAAGTGAGTTCTGCATGCTCAAGTGGCGAATCTTGTTGTAATGCTTAATCGCAGTCCTATAGATTGCCCTCATGACCAATACACCAGCTACAACTGATCCTAAACGTAGCCTGCTGCAAGGATTAATAGGTGAAGCTGAAAAGGCATTAGCCCTTTCTATTTATTTTGGTATTTGGTTTTGCTCTCTCACGTTTTTGGGCGTCACCTCATTACATGAGCGCCCTATTTCTCTGACTATTTTTGGCCTAGCACTGATCAAGGCTGGGCTTTCGGCAAAATTTATGTTGATTGGCCAAGCGATTTTCCCGATCAAAGTGAATAAGACTTATGGCATTCTGAAATCACTTTTTGTTGAATCCTTCATTTATCTGGCGATTGTTTTATCTCTAAACTATCTCGAAGCTGGGATTGATGGCGCCATTCATGGCAAAAACTTTTTGGCTTCTATGGCTGCTTTTGGACAAGCTGACCCCTTACATGTTATTGCAATGGCTTTGGTCTATTGGTTGATAGTATGGCCCTATCTCATTTTTACTGCTATGCAAATGATGATGGGCAAAGAAAATGTACTGAGCTTATTTTTCGGCAGCCGCATTTCAGAAAGTAAATAATTTGTATTTAAGGCAGTCATCTTTGCGAGCGCTAGCTGCCCGCCTTTGCTTGATCTAAGTTTTATCTTTTTCTATCGCTCATGTTCAAGCCCAAGAAATAGAAGCCCGCGCATACTCTAATGCGCCTATTGGTATGAACTTTGTCACCGGTGGTATTGCACAGGCCAAAAGTGGCTCTTACACCCTCCATACTCAAGCAGTTAGTCTGACTCACGTCATTGACTTCGCCGGACAATCTGGCAGACTTACCTTGGCACTGCCTTATGGGGAGCTATCGGGTACAGGTCATGTTGGTGGCCAAGCGATAAACGCCTCAGCGGAAGGACTCTCAGATCCCATGATCAAAGCCTCTGTCAATCTCTATGGCGCGCCTGCACTATCCAACAGTCAGTTCAGAGACTATCAACAGGACTTAATCATTGGGGCGAGTATCGCTGCCACTATTCCCTAGGGTGAGTACAACAGCAATCAGATGATTAATGTTGGTGCCAATCGCTCCCTGATTCAACCAGCTATGGGACTTTCCCAAGCACTAGGACCTTGGAGGCTAGAGTTAGCTAGCATGGCAACCATTTATACCAGCAATACTAATTATTTAGGTAATAACACCCTTTCACAAAGCCCAATCTACTCTGGTGAAACCCATGTGATTTATTACTTCCCCAATACGGCATGGGTCTCTGCTGATGCCACCTATTTCACTGGCGGTCAAACTTATGTCAATGGGATTCCCGTTAACGGTACACAAGAAAATTGGCGCTTTGGTAGCACCCTCTCCTATCCAATTGATAAGCAAAACTCAATTCGACTCACTGGTAGCAAGGGAGTCTACTCACGCACTGATACGAGCTACAACGCTGTTGGCATCTCCTGGCAATACCGTTGGGGTGGCAACCCCTAGGTCATACTACGCCCAAATAGCTACAATGAGCAAAACAGCCTTTTAATCATCAACCTTTGAGACAAGCATGAGTACCAAACCAAAAGACAACAAAACTCCATCAGAAACAGGACTGCGCAAAGGTCTAACGAGTTATGGCGATAAAGGCTTCTCATTATTTTTACGCAAAGCATTTATTAAAGGGGCTGGTTACACCAATAGTGCTTTAGATCGCCCAGTCATTGGCATCATTAATACCGGTAGCGCTTACAACCCCTGCCACGGCAATATGCCGCAATTACTCGAGGCCGTTAAACGTGGTGTGATGTTGGCTGGTGGTTTGCCCATGGAATTTCCGACAATATCCATTCATGAAAGTTTTGCGGCACCAACCAGCATGTATCTACGTAACTTGATGTCGATGGATACCGAGGAGATGCTACGTGCACAACCGATGGATGCCGTTGTGATGATTAGCGGCTGTGATAAAACTGTTCCTGCCCAAATGATGGGCGCAGCTTCAGCGGGTCTACCTGCTATTCAACTGATTACTGGGTCTATGCTCACGGGCTCACATCGGAATGAACGGGTTGGCGCTTGCACTGACTGTCGCCGCTACTGGGGTAAATTCCGCGCCGGCGAGATTGATGAAGTTGAAAAAGATGAAGTGAACGATCAACTGGTCGCCAGCGTCGGCACTTGTTCTGTGATGGGTACCGCTAGCACCATGGCGTGTATCTCCGAAGCACTTGGCATGACAGTGCCTGGGGGTGCCACACCTCCTGCTGTGACTGCAGACCGTATTCGGGTTGCTGAAGAAACTGGTGCCTGCGCAGTACAGATGGCCAAAGATGGTTTAACGATTGATCAGATTTTGACAGCAGATGCCTTTGAAAATGCGATGCGGGTATTGCTGGCGATTGGTGGCTCTACGAATGGCATTGTTCATTTAGCAGCTATTGCTGGACGCATGGGTCTAGAAATTGATCTTGATGCGCTCGACAAAATGGGTAATGAGACCCCGGTCTTGGTTGACTTAAAACCATCCGGTGACCATTACATGGAAAATTTTCATGATGCAGGTGGCATGACGACGCTTTTACGTGAACTGAAACCACTCTTAAAACTGGGTACGATGACTGTAACGGGAAGAACCTTGGGCGAGGAAATCGATGCGGGCCCGCCAAGCTTCAAGCAAGATGTCGTTCGAAAAATGAGTAATCCGATTTATCCCCGCGGCAGCATTGCCGTTCTGCATGGCAACCTTGCTCCCGGTGGCGCCATTATTAAGCAATCTGCTGCAGATGAAAAACTCATGGAGCATGAAGGTCGAGCCGTAGTCTTTGAAAACTCAGAAGACCTAGCCAATCGCATCGATAGTCCAGATTTGGATGTCACTGCCGACGATATTATTGTTCTAAAAAATATTGGCCCTAAAGGCGCACCTGGAATGCCCGAAGCTGGCTATATTCCGATTCCGATGAAGTTGGCTCGTGCTGGCGTTAAAGATATTGTGCGTATCTCGGATGGCCGTATGAGTGGCACTGCTTTTGGCACGATTGTGCTGCACGTCACCCCTGAGTCTGCGATTGGCGGCCCCTTAGCCCATGTCCGTAATGGTGATCGCATTCGTCTCAGCGTCAAAAACCGGGAGATTAGCCTCTTGATTTCTGAAGCAGAATTAGAAAAACGCGTCAAAGAAAATCCAGTCATCTCCCCAACTGCTGAGCGCGGCTACAAGAAGCTATTCCTCGACACTGTTACTCAAGCAGATAAAGGCGTGGACTTTGACTTCTTAAGAGCTGCCAAGATGGTGGGCAAAACTCCTAGCAAGTAATTTTCCTCAAATATTTCTGAGTTCGCGCCTGAGAATTTTCCCAACATTAGATTTTGGGAGCTCGTGAATAAATACTACTTTTCTTGGTCTCTTGTAGCTAGTGAGATGCTCTTTGCAATATTGCAAAACGTCTGCTTCAGTGATGTGATGATCTGATTTGACGATATAAGCTTTGATAATCTCACCAAGCTTGCGGTGCGGAACGCCAATCACTGCGCATTCTTTAATGCCAGGCATTTGAGATAAGACATCTTCCACATCATTTGGGAAAACCTTAAAGCCGGCAACCACGATCATGTCTTTTTTGCGGTCAACAATTTGAATATGGCCATCCTCAGTCATCAGACCAATATCGCCAGATTTAAAGTAGCCGTCAGCCGTCATGCAGTGCGCAGTTTCTTCTGGTTTATTCCAGTAGCCCGCCATCACCTGTGGCCCTTTAATGCAAATCTCGCCGGGAGTGCCCTGGGGTAGTTCCACTTCATCATCATCCAGAATCACAAGGTCTGTACTGGGCATGGGCACACCAATATGTCCTGTAAAGTGTTTCTCTAAAGGGCTATTGACGCAAACTACGGGTGATGTTTCTGATAAGCCATAGCCTTGGGCAATGGGCGAACCTGTCAGCGCCTGCCAATGATCGGCAGTTTTCTTATGCACCGCCATGCCCCCACCAATAGTGACCAATAAATGCGGTAGCTTGACCCTCTTAAACTCGGGGCGATGTATCAATGCATGAAAGAGCGTATTGACGCCTGGAAAAATATTGATCTTGGGATGTTTGATCAGCAACTTAATAAAGCCATCAATATCTCTTGGGTTTGCTACCAGGACTAACAAGGCCCCTTTAGCCATTCCCAAAAGAGCGCAAGCTGTGAGGGCAAAGATATGAGTCATGGGTAACGCACATAAAAAACTCAGCTGTTGATCTGGTTTATGTTTGAGACCCGGATTTAACCAAGACTCAATTTGCATCACATTAGAAAGAATATTGCGGTGGAGTAAAACTGCCCCTTTGGAGGTTCCAGTAGTGCCGCCGGTATATTGCAAGAAGGCAATATCATCCAGGCTAATCTCAGGTCGATGAAATGGATGTCGACTACCTATGGTCAGGGCGTCTTTAAAGTTGGTGTGCGCAACATTCCATGCTGGCACGATCTTTTTGATATTCCGGACTACCCAATTGACGATATGTCCTTTTAAACCCAAGAGCTCCCCGGGACTGCTGATAATGACTTGTTTTAAAGTCAGCCGTTCTGCTATTTGCTGATATGTATTAGCAAAGTTTTCCATCAGCACCAATACGCTAGCTCCGCTATCTTGCAATTGAGCCTCAAGCTCTCGTGAGGTATAGAGTGGATTAATGTTGACGACTGTATAGCCCGCACGCAGTGTTCCAAGCATCGCAATCAGATACTCAATCACGTTGGGGTACATCAAGGCTACCCGTGCTCCCCGATCTAATTCCAGGGTTTGAAGATAGGAAGCAAAGTCTTTTGATAATCGATCAATTTGACCATACGTGAAAAACTTGCCCATCGACTCCACTGCCTTGCGATTACTAAAGCGATCAAAGCATTCTTCTAAGAATTCGGTTAAGGATGCATGAGAAGGGTCGCCAATTTCCTGCGGGACTCCTGCAGGATAGTTTTTTAGCCAAGGTTTTGGAGTATTCATACAAATCCTATTGATAGGCTTAACTCATGATTTGCTTGAGTTTATCAATGAATAGCTCTTGCCCGTGATTTACTTTTTCTTGCCAATCATTACCAGAATTTTCATTAGCATCATCAGTAATATATTTGAATGACCGCCATACAATCTGATGCTGATGCGCTACCGCTGCGAGTGCAAACAACTCCATATCGACAACATCAACCCCTTGGCTATTGAGCCAAGGATCCTGCGCAGTCACAAAGCTATCGCCAGTACCACATAGAAATTTTCCAGATGAGAGATATTCTGATGGCCTATTACAAAACGGGGTTTGGCCTCGAGGAGCAAGCGGCTCTGTATCCATATCACGCTGAATGACCTTGCCGATATCTATTAAGCCATGAATTTGAGGGTTCACCTTCCCAGCGGTCCCAAAATTAATAATCTGATTAGGCGCATATTGATGCATTGCTTTGACACAGGCGATCGTTGCGTTTATTTTGCCAATCCCAGAGTAGATAATCTCAACGCCTGACGGGAGTGCCTCGCGCTTGAGCTCACTCTCTAATGCGGTAATAATGAGGTAATTCGTTTTCATGTCTGCCATATATGAATTTATTAGATTATCTACCCGGTGTACCCGATTTTCCGAAACCTGGAATTCTGTTTAGAGATATTTCCCCTTTATTAGCAGACCCAGCAGCCTTCAAAGAAGCGATTGCGAAGCTCGATGAATTAGCCCAATCATTTGACTATACCCATATTTTAGGGATTGAATCGCGAGGCTTTATTTTTGGCTCCGCCCTTGCACATCATGCCCATAAAGGCCTAGCCCTCGCCAGAAAGCCCAATAAACTTCCCTTAGTGACCCATCGATAGTTTTATGGCTTGGAATACGGCTCAGACTCCTTAGAAATTCAGCAGTCAACCCTGCCAAAAGATGCTCGGGTCTTGATGATTGATGATGTACTGGCAACTGGAGGTACTTTGATAGCTGCTGATAAGCTGATTCGCAATGCTGGCTTTACTGTCTGTGGTGCGATTACGCTGCTTGAAATAGGCGCACTCAATGGCAGTGCTATTCTCAATCAACATGGAATACTGAATAAATCTGTATTGATTAGCTAAATCTTGACCTAGACTAAGCGCTTGACACTCTTGAGCAACTTCATAGCACCCCAACCAACAGCCAAAACCTTGCTAGCCAATTTAGGTCTGTAATGAGCCAGGGCCGCAAAGGCACTCGTCCATAGTAATGGGTTGTCTTTGAGAAAGTGAAAGGCATCAACACCCTTATCAGCCCATGAGAGTGGCTTCTCCCAAGGCTCAAAGTGCTGAGAAAATTCAAGGCGCTCATGGCTGGATCTTTTTTGAAGCTCTTGACGACGAGCCTCCAGGGCTTTGAGTGTATTACTCATACCTTAGCGCGAAAGCTCTTCCCTGTCTTTAGCGAATTCTGCAATCGATGCTTCGAATAACTTAGGCATGTTGCGTAGCGTTTGCATAATCACAAGCGCCAAAATTAAGCCGATGGAGATAAATGCCGTAGTGAGCAAGCCTAAAGCTAGCATCCGATCAGATTCCCAACTATAGATGACGATGAGTAAAGCCAACATTACCAAGCCAAAGAATAAAAAGAATAAGGCACTCACAATCATTACCAGCAGGCTAATCAATTTGTTTCTGGCAATTTGCACATCAACCGACAAAAGCTCTAAACGAGTTTGCGCTATTGATGCACTCGTTGATGCAAGGTTTTTAATGGAGGAGAGTAAATTTTCTTGAGACATGCGAACCTAGCGACGACGGATCAAAAGACCAATTAATAAGCCTAAGCCAGCAGCAACACCAACTGCCTCCCACGGATTACGATGCACAAAATCATCCGCACCTTCAGCAACAACCTTAGCTTTTTCGGTCAAAGTCTCCTCAAGATTTGATAGGCTTTCCTTAGCGCCTGAGATAGTTTCAAGCGCCTTATGGCGAATAGCGCCAATTGTCTCACTGGGATGATCTTCAGTAGCCTGAATTAAAGCCTCAGCATCGGCCATCAGAGATTTAAATTCACCGATTAATTGATCTGCGCTAGAAGCTGATGCTTCTTGAGAAATGGCGTGTTGTGATTCCTGAGTAGTCATAAGAGTTTCCTAGATACCTGTCTATTCTAAGTACTTCTGGGGGCAGAACCTAACAATAAAACTGTCATACCTGCATTGCCAGCCTTGAAGTGCTTTAAATGCCGTTTTAAACCTGGGCGCTTTTTCAATAAATCCTGACAAGCTGGGCTTGCATAGGGAACATTCTCCCCATAGAAATACTCCTCAACCCGATCAGCAAACCGATTATTTTCGAGCGCCCCATGGATCGCCCATTTAATACGACCACCCTCACCAGATGAGCCATAGCCGTGTATTAAAACGATCGCCTTCAGACCAAGCTCATAAGCAGCTCTCAGATATTCTGTTAAATGGTCCAAGGCCTCTTCAACATTTGGAAAGCCCTGCTTAATATTGAATTCGGTGACATCTACAAACACGCTGGGTAACTCTGTGCTCCCACAATGCTGACAGGAGCCCATTAAAAATCTAGGATTACCGCACTCTGCACACTCAAATGCCTGGGTCATCAGAAAATCCTGCTATAAATAAATAATAATAAAAGGAGACAAGTATGTATTTAGCCATTATGAAGGGCGTTGCGCTCGCCCTCACAATTACCTCACTCAATGCACTAGCCCATAAGCCGACTGAACCGGCTCATCAACTCTATTCTGAGGGCAACTTTCAACTAGAGAATGGCTCCATCATTCAAGACTTTAATTTATCCTATACGACACAAGGCACCCTGAATGCCGATAAGAGTAACGCCATTTTGATGGTGACAGCCATTGGCGGCAATCATCATCGCATTGATTACCTGATTGGTCCCGGTAAAGCATTAGATACTGACAAGTACTTTGTCATCTGCACTGATGCTATTGGTAATGGCTTGAGTACCTCGCCATCCAATAGCAAAGCACAAGCTAATGTTAGCTTTCCAGAATTTAATATACGGGATATGGTCAACACACAACATCAGTTAGTTGTAGATCACTTTGGTATTAAAAAATTAGTTGCGGTAATCGGAGCTTCTATGGGTGGTATGCAAGCCTTACAGTGGGCTGTCTCCTACCCAAATGCCATGCAAGCAATCATCCCGATTATCCCTTTAGCTAAAACCCCAGCATGGACTACCGGCGTGTTAGAGATGCTTCGTCAAAGCATCATGACTGACCCTGGCTACCAAGGCGGAAAATACGATAAACCAGTGGAGCAAGGCATGCGTCTATGGTCTGGTTGGTTAAGTGGAGTAATCGTCAGAACACCCGCTTATCAGGAACAATTAAATCCAACGCCTGCAGCAGAAATTGAATACCTTAAAAGAGTGCAAGATGCTGGCTGGAAAAGAATGGATGCTAATGACTGGATCTGGCAATCACGTGCCTATGACCGTCATGACGTAGGACAAACTAAAGGCTTCGACAATAATACGGCGGCGGCACTGAAATCTATCAAAGCTAAAACATTGATATTGGCAGGTACCGGTGACTTGCTTAATCCAGAGTCAGATGCCAAGTCTTCAGCAAAACTCATTCCTGGAGCCAAGTACATAGCAATCAATGATCGTCTGCCAATGGGTCACTTGTCCGGCGCTGGCGCAACTCCAGATGAAAATACTTTTCAGAATAAAGTGATTAAAGATTTTTTATCCACTCTCAAGAATTAACTGGATAAAAATTGCGTCAACTATTCACACCCCGCCTAGTGCGGGTTTTTTAACCTCCCTGTCCAGAATTAGGAGCAGTACTTCACTTCAAGAACGCTGGCGTCAGTAGATTTGTCGTCAACCATCAAGCTCAACTTCTTATGAGCGCTCTCTCTATTTTCCTGAGTCTTCAAATGACGATCAATCAAACTGGCAACATCTTTACGGATTGAAGTATTGCCGTATTGCAGGCCTTTCAATGTAGATACCGCTTCCGCAGAAATCTTGCACTGCTGAGTTACTAATGCAGAGGAATCGGATGCGGTATTTGCGTATGCAAAGGCAGCGACTGAAATAGTAACAACAACTAATAGAGTCTTTTTCAACTTAGTTCCTTATTTTGTGACCACATGTTGGGCAACAACCCATATCTTTTGCCTTCGTTTTTCTGAGGGCCGCATACACACTGGACTCTGAAATCTCCATCTTTCGAGCGGCCTGAGCTGCGCTCATGCCCTTCCCTATCCACTCCAAGGCTTGATGTGTTTTCGGTATTTGTCTCTTCATTTTTTCTCCCAGTCATCAGACTATAACACAACTTCATAAGTTGTGAAGTTGTGAAGTGTAGTAACTTAATCATGAAAAACCCTAGGTTTTGAACTAAAACGCTGAACTTGATAAAACGAAGGTCTTCAACCTGATTTGAAGAGAATGGTCAGGGAAGCAGGCAGACGATAGTATGATTTGAGTATCTAAGGAGCTAAATATGTACCGTTTTGCATTATTACTAGCAATCAGCTGTGGGCTAATCGCCTGTGCCAATAACGATAAAAAGATTAGTGCTTGGGAGGTCAATGATGTCTATCAATCTACGATAGTCACCCCTAATACCTCTGGTGGAAAGACCTATGTAGGGCCATCGATCAATACGATGGATGAATCCAATACCTATGAAATGTTTAACTTGCGTAGCGAGAAAACCCAGCAAGGAGTGAAGTCCTATGAACTCCAGGTTCACTTGACTTATTTCACGCAAATGCGGAATTACGATTCTGCAACCCTACTCAATGGACCAGTTACCACTTTTAAGATGATCTCTAAAGAGGCCGGTCTGTGTGAAGCCAGAGGATGCATTTTCAAGGAATTAGTGTCGATTAATCTGACTGATGCTTTTCTAAAGGAGCGTGTGAAGGACGGTTTTCAACTGACCCTCTCCTCAAAGGCTGGTATCAGTACGGTGATATATGTTCCACCGCAATATTTAAAAGGCTACCTAAAAGCGGTTGACGGTATCAACTATTAGAGCCTGCTATGCATTGCTGCATATAGCTTTGCAGCTTATTGCAGAGAAATAAAAAACCGCCCGAAGACGGTTTTTTATTGAAGCAAGTAAGTCTAAGAATTAAGCAGCTTTACGTGCTTTTGCAGCTGGCTTAGCTACAGCGTATTGACCTTGAATGTTAGCCAATGCAGCGTCAACACTTTTCTCAAAGCTTGCGAATGCATCAGTTGCAGTTGCGCGAACTTGGTCAAACTGTTGAACTGAAGCTTCAAATACAGTTTTGAATGCAGCAACAAATGCCTCAGAACCAGCAGGAGCTGTCTTAGTAGCTTCTTTAACAAAGTTAACCATATCATCACGTGCATCATCGATTGAAGCGTCAATCACTTGAGCAACTTCTTTGTTACCGTTACGAACAACTTTGCTAACTTTAGCTTGGTATGCAGTTGCATACTTAACAGCTTCTTGAGCAGTTTCAGGTTGAGCTAATTTAGCCAATTGTTGTGGATCCTTGATTGCCAGCAATTGTGAGCTTGTATCTTGTGCAGCAGCTAATGCATCTTTAGCAGCAGCTTGGTTGATTTCTGCTAATTCTTGCGCACTTTCAACAGCAACTTGTGCCAAATGTTTAGCGTTTTCAACAGCTTTAGCTTGAGCTTGAGCGATTTGATCGTTTAATTGATTCTGGAACATGGTTAATCCTTTATTTAGTAGATGGTTGTATAACTTGTTGCGATGCACCATTGTAAGAAATATTTTGTTGTGTTGCAACATTTATTTGGTGCGAAGCAGCATAATTTGTAAAAAACTGTTGGATTTGTGATAATTTAAGGAATTTATGAAAACAAAAAACCCAGTAACTCATTGAATTTACTGGGTTTATTTGAAAAGTACTGGCGGAGACGAGAGGATTCGAACCTCCGATCAGAGTTTTAGCCCCGATGCTCCCTTAGCAGGGGAGTGCCTTCGACCAGCTCGGCCACGTCTCCGTACTTTTTACAGCTCTTTTGATACAACAACGCCACACAGTTTAACGGATAACCGCTTCTGAGGGGCTTTAATGCCCTTTTGATTGGTTTACTTCTGGTCGAGCTCAAATGCCTTGTGCAGGGCGCGTACTGCTAACTCCATGTACTTCTCGTCGATCACTACTGAAATTTTGATTTCACTTGTGGAGATCATCAAGATATTGATGCCCTCTTCTGACAAGGTGCGGAACATTTTGCTAGCGATGCCTACATGGGAACGCATGCCAACGCCCACAACTGAAACTTTGGAAACCTTAGGATCACCTGAGATTTCTTTTGCTTCGATATGTGCTTGAACTGTGTTCTTCAAAATATCCAAAGCTTTCTGATAATCAGCTCTTGGAACTGTGAAGGTGAAGTCAGTCTTACCATCTACAGATTGATTTTGAATGATGATGTCCACATCAATATTTGCATCAGCGATTGGACCCAGAATTTGATAGGCGATACCTGGACGATCAGGAACTCCTAACACGGTAATCTTCGCTTCATCACGCGCAAAGGCGATGCCGGAAATAACTGCGGCTTCCATAGTGCTGTCCTCTTCAAATGTAATCAAGGTGCCCGACTTCATCTCTTGGTCTAAGGGCATCAATGGATCTGTCAACGATGACAGAACACGGGTTTTAACTTTGTACTTACCGGCAAACTCAACTGAACGAATTTGCAATACCTTAGAACCGAGGCTAGCCATTTCTAGCATCTCTTCAAAGGTAATCTTATCCAAGCGACGCGCATCCTCACAGACGCGTGGGTCAGTGGTGTATACGCCATCGACGTCGGTATAGATTAAGCACTCATCAGCTTTGAGTGCAGCAGCCATCGCTACCGCGGACGTATCAGAACCACCGCGACCTAAAGTAGTGATGTTTCCTTCTGAATCCACTCCCTGGAATCCAGTGACGACTACTGCGCGACCTGCATTGAGATCATTCAGAATCTTTTTATCATCAATACTCTTAATGCGCGCTTTGGTAAAAGCAGAATCCGTATGCACAGTAACTTGCCAACCAGCGTAGCTCACTGCATCAATACCTTCGCGCATCAACGCTAAGGCAAGCAAACCAGAGCTGACCTGCTCACCCGTTGAGGCAATTTGATCTAACTCGCGGGGATTTGCCTCAGGATTAATTTCTTTTGCCAAGCCTAGCAAGCGATTGGTTTCACCTGACATAGCCGAAGGTACTACGACCACCTGGTGGCCAGCACGCATCCATTTGGCAACGCGTTTAGCGACATTCGCAATGCGCTCAACCGAGCCCATTGAGGTGCCACCGTATTTATGAACGATAAGAGCCATAAAACCGTCTATTCAATTCTCTGTAAGCGGGAATTTACTACCCGAGGATCTAAAAAGGGCTTATTTTACAGGGTTTTGAACCTGCAAAGCCTTCTCTTGCCACACGGGCAAAACGCGTGATCCAGAATCTACTGAGTGTGGATGACTAAGGCCTACACCAGCAACCGCAATCAGTTGATTGTCGATATACAGCAGAGGCGCATTGCGTTGCCAGGGCGGTATGTCGCCTTCCTGGAAGAGATTTTTCAAGGTTTTTCGCGGAGTATTGGGTTTAATTTGTAGCTTTTCAGTACCCGACCTGGTTTTGGTATGAATACGCCCTTCTTTTTGAGCACTTTTTACCCAGGCAGCCGGCAAGCCCAGATTTTTACTTCTAGATGCAATGGGTTTAAAAACCCACAGCCCTGAGCTAGGGCTAGACACTTGCAATTGATCGCGCCACAGCCGAATGGCTTTGCCATCATGAGCCCACTCAAGCTGAGCATCACTTTTCACTGAACGCAGATCACGCCACCAAGCGTCAAGCCGCTCTTGGGATGGCATGGCTAATTCATTCAGCCTTAGCCAATAGCGCAGAATATTGTTTGCTGCTGCCTGGTCTAACTTAGCTAAACTCAATAGTGGTTTTGTTTTCAGGGAGTCTTTTAAAAGAATATCTTTGCTATCTTGAATTGCTAGGCGATCTAACAATGTTTGTGCATCACTCAGTAGATTTGCACTGCGTGCCAAATTCATAATCGCTTCTGGCTGAATCTTTACCAGCCTTGGAATGATGTCTTTGCGAATCGCGTTACGTCTGAATTGACGATTTTGATTACTAGGATCTTCTATCCATTGAAGCTTATGTTCTTTAGCGTAGGTTTCCAATTCCGCTCTACTTTGATTCAGCAGTGGACGCCAAAGGGTGACAGTATTACTGCCTACCTTGATCTCCCTGATAGCAGGCATGCCTGATAAACCAGCCACCCCGGCACCACGTAAGAGTTGCAACAAAACAGTTTCTGCCTGATCGTTCAGATGATGCGCTAGCAGTAAATCTTCAATGCCATATTCTTCACAGAGATCCGCTAGAGCCTCATAACGCCCTGCTCTTGCTCTAGCTTCGATATTGCCTTCTTCTTGACTTAGATGAAGTAAGCGAAAGTCAAAATGAACTTTGTATTTCTGAGCGAGCTTCTCGCAAAAGATGAGCCAGTCATCTGCAGGTTTTTGCAAACCATGATGAATATGGAAAACAAAAATTTCGGTATTTTTATTTTTTGCTTGCGCTTTGCAAACGGTGTCGAGTAATACAACCGAATCGAGGCCACCACTTAAGGCGACCGCAATTCGATTTGTAGACTTAAGACTTGGCTGTGATTTCCTTGAACTTGCCATAACTCATTAGACGCGCATGACGACGTTCAAGTAATGCGTCAGCCTTCATGCCATCAAAAGTTTTGATCGATTCGGCAAGGGCTTTGCTCATGTTACTCATCATGACATCGTAATCCCGATGAGCCCCACCAACTGGCTCAGCCACAATCTTGTCGATTAAGCCCAGGGCTTTCAAGCGTTGCGCAGTTAAGCCCAACTGTTCAGCAGCCTCAGAGGCTCTATCAGCGGTCTTCCAAAGAATAGAGGCACATCCTTCTGGAGAAATGACAGAATAAGTAGAGTTCTGCAACATCAAGACAACATCACCCATGGCAATTGCCAGAGCGCCGCCCGAACCACCTTCACCAATGATCGTAGCGATGATCGGCACTTCAAGCTCAGCTTGCACATAGAGGTTACGACCAATCGCTTCAGATTGATTGCGCTCCTCTGCATCGATGCCGGGAAATGCACCTGGTGTATCTACGAAAGTAAATACAGGAATACCAAACTTTTCTGCAAGGCGCATAAGGCGCATAGCTTTGCGATACCCTTCAGGGCGACTCATACCGAAATTACGCAAGGCACGCTCTTTAGTATCGCGACCTTTTTGATGACCAATCACCATGCACGGCTGATGATCAAAACGCGCTAGACCGCCAATGATCGATTGGTCGTCTGCAAACGTACGATCACCGTGGAGTTCATGGAAGTCAGTGAATAAGGCGTCAACATAGTCCAAGGTGTACGGACGTTGCGGGTGACGCGCAACTTGCGATACCTGCCAAGGCGTTAAGTTGGCATAAACATCCTTGGTGAGTTGCAGGCTTTTTTCAGAAAGCGTTTTGATCTCATCAGAGATATCTACCGATGATTCATCTTGCACAAAACGCAGCTCTTCAATCTTTGACTCTAATTCGGCGATTTGCTGCTCAAAATCTAGGAAAGTCGTTTTCATAGTCTAATTTTAATATTCAACCGGGATGGGATCGATACTTCTCCACATATACCAGGTAGCAACCGTACGCCATGGGGCCCAATTAGCCGCCACTTCCCTTGCCTCATGGCGGCTAACAGGCTCACCACTGAAGTAATTGAGGGAAATTGCCTTAATGAGGCCAACATCATCTAGCGGCAGAATATTAGGGCGAACCAGATTAAAAATGAGGAACATTTCTGCGGTCCAGCGTCCAATTCCCCGAATTGCGCTCAATTCTTTGATTACGTTCTCATCGTCCATATCTTTCCACTGATTAGCATGGAGACGACCAGAATCAAAGTGATCGGCCAAGTCGCGGATGTACTCGACCTTGCGACCTGATAAGCCAGCTGTCCTTAAATCCTCCACCGTGAGCGCCAAGATATTTTTTGGGTTCACTTTTTTCTTGCTAGCGATAAGCACCCTATCCCACACTGCTTGGGCAGCAGCTACGGAGATTTGTTGCCCAACAATCGCACGAGCAAGCGTTGTAAATGCATCGCCCCGAGTAACTAAAAAACCAGATCCATATTTGGGAATCAATTTCTTCATAATACGATCATGCTTCATCAGCTCACGACAAGCCTGCGCCCAATAATCAGGCGCAACCTCTTTCAGGATTGACTCCTCTTTAACAGGCGCCATTAAGCCCTCCGCCATTCTGTGAGACCGCCAGGCTTATCTTCCAAGACAACGCCCTGTTCTAATAAAGTTTTACGAATAAGGTCGGCTTTAGCAAAATCTTTTGCTTGCTTAGCCGCAACCCGAGCAGCAATTTGTTCTTCGATTTGCTCCGGACTGAAGCCGCCTTTGTCTTTAGTGCCTGATTGTAAAAATGTGGTTGGATCTCGTTGCAAGAAATTCAAAACGCCACCTAAAGATTTGAGGGTGCTTGCGAGTATCTGTCTCTCATCACCTTGAGCTCGATTGACTTCACTTGCCAAATCAAACAACACCGCAATCGCATCTGATGTATTAAAGTCATCGTTCATGGCATCGGCAAAGCGCTGTGACCAGGAATTATTGGGATCAAGCGCGACGTTTACTAGGCTGGGTACCTGTGCTAAGGCGGTATATAAGCGCACCAAGCCAGCACGCGCCTCTTCTAATTGCGCATCACTGTAATTGATGGGGCTGCGGTAATGGGCTTTCAGCATAAAGAATCGCAAAACTTCGGGATCAAAACTTTTTAAGACATCACGTATTAAGAAGAAGTTACCCAATGACTTAGACATCTTCTCTTGGTTCACTCGAATATGACCGTTATGCATCCAATAGTTCACAAAAGGGGGATCATCATCTTTTCGATTTTGCCCGTACAAAACCCCTTCGCTTTGGGCGATTTCATTTTCATGATGCGGAAACTGCAAATCAGCGCCACCACCATGAATATCAAAGTGTTCGCCAAGTAAGTCGCATGACATGGCTGAGCACTCGATATGCCAACCTGGTCGGCCCTCGCCCCAAGGGGATTTCCAACGGGTATCTGCAGGCTCTTCTGGCTTAGCGCTCTTCCACAATACAAAATCCAATGGATCGCGTTTACCTCCTCCTACTGCAACGCGCTCACCTGCATTGAGTTCATCGAGAGATTTGCCAGACAATTGACCGTAACGGGGCAGTAAACGAACTGCAAAATTGACATCGCCGTCTTCTGCTTGATACGCCAATTCATTATCAATAAGCTTGCCGATCATGCCTTGCATTTGTTTGATGTAATCCGTAGCACGCGGCTCCTGATCTGGATGCATTAAACCTAACTCATCAGAGTCAGAATGCATAGCAGCAATGAAGCGATTGGTTAAGCTTGTAATCAGCTCGCCATTTTCTAGAGCACGCTTAATGATTTTGTCGTCAATATCGGTGATATTGCGAACATAGAGAACCTGGTAGCCACTGGCTCTGAGCCAGCGAACAACCATATCAAAGACGATCATGACCCTGGCGTGGCCAATATGGCAAAAATCATAGACCGTCATGCCGCAGACATACATCTTCACCTTACCCGGTTCGATGGGCTTAAAAACCTGTTTAGAACGGCTTAGGGTGTTATAGATTTGCAGCATAGGGCTATAAAGGTGAGGCAAGTAGCGCCAATTTGTTAGACTGAGCGCTGAGTATATCGAATGAGCCAGTTTTTCACCCCTTCCCTTATGTTTGCAACCCTCAAAGCACCGATCGTCACCACTTTTCTAGCAATTGCTATTGCCCTGAGCTTTTTATTGCTGACTGGATGCAGTACCCCTGCCCAACAACAGGCAAATGCTGAAATCGCCGCCGTCAATAGGCAAGAAGCAACTTCTCCACAAGCTAAAACTCAAGCCTACCTGGGCGGCTATGGGCCCAGTGATCCTCCCAGACTCTCTGCGGATACTCCATACGATCCATTAAATCCAGAGCTCTCTGAAACCGTTGGTGTGCCCTTTTTATCTTTCTTGATTATTGAGCCAGATCCGGTGACTAAAAATGCGGTGCCATCGGACATAGAAAAATTAGTGAAGGCGAGAAAGTATCAAGATGCGATAGATTTAATTAATACTCGCCTCAAAAAGACTCCTCGTAATGTCCAATTACGTTATATCAAGGCCCGCTTGCAACTTGAGCTACGTGATTTTGATAGGGCCAAGAAAACCTTAATTGAAATTACTCAACAATTTCCAGAGCTGCCAGAGCCTTATAACAATCTTGCAGCGATCGTCGCGAATCAAGATAAATGGATTGAAGCACGCGACTATTTAGAGCTCGCACTGAAGCTGCGTCCTAGTTACAGCACTGCTGCAGCGAACTTAGGCGAAGTCTATGTGCGCTTGGGTGCTAAGGCTTACGAAGATGCTGCCGCTAATACCCAACTCAATCAGCGTCTGTATGCCAATCGCGCTAAATATCTACTCAATTTATTAAAACCTCAGACCAGAGGTCCTACAAACCCCAGTTCTTCTTCAAGCAACCCATCCACTAACACTCTAGAAAGCAAATAAAACAATGGCGAAGGTTCTCCTTAAAACCAATCAGGGCGATATCACCCTCACTCTTGACGCAGCTAAAGCACCCATAAGCGTTGCAAATTTTTTGCAGTATGTAAAGAGCGGTCACTACGATGGCACAATTTTTCATCGGGTGATTAATAACTTCATGATTCAGGGTGGCGGCATGACTGCTGGCATGAAGCAAAAGCCGACTGGTGCAGAAATTGAGAATGAGGCTAATAATGGTCTCAAGAATGAACTTGGTACCGTTGCGATGGCTCGCACGAGCGATCCACATTCTGCTACTGCGCAGTTTTTCATCAACGTGAATGACAATGAATTTCTAAACCATACTGCTCAAAATGCGCAAGGCTGGGGTTATGCTGTCTTTGGCAAAGTCACTGAGGGTATGGATGTAGTTGATACGATTCGCAAAGTGAAGACTGGTAATACTGGCTTTCATCAAGATGTGCCAGCAGAAGATGTTGTGATTGAGAAAGCCTCTGTTCTCGAGGAATGATCCCGCAATACGCGAGCGCACTGCTCATCTCAGACCTACACTTGACGCCGTCAATGCCCTTGACGGCTCAACGCTTTTTTGACTTTTGTGAAAAAGATGCTTCTCAGGTAGAAGCTGTTTTTATTCTGGGCGATCTTTTTGAATTTTGGATTGGCGATGATGCTTCAGCGCATTCGCCTTTTCAACAAGAAGTAAAACGCGCCCTCGCGAATCTTTCTGCCAAAACCAAAACCTATTACATTCATGGCAACCGTGACTTTCTAGTGGGTCCTGCCTTCTTGAAAAAAACTGGCATGACTGCATTATCAGATCCCTCGCTGGTGGAACTTGCCGGTCAAAAATACCTGCTCTCACATGGGGATGCTCTATGTACCGCAGATGTGGGCTATCAGATATTTCGTAGCTTGACTAGAAAACCTTGGTTGCAAAAAGGATTCCTCTGTCTCCCCTTGGCCTGGCGCCGTTCCGTTGCGAATCATTTACGGGGTAATAGTCATGCGCAATATCAACGCAATGCGAGAGCTTCCCATCAGAAGAATCAGATGAAAACGAATGTCACTCAAGAAGCTTGTGCCGCAATACTACGCAGTCATTCAGGCGATAAGCTGATACATGGACATACCCATTTACCCGCTCATCATCAAGAGCAATTAGGCGAACAATCTTGGCAACGCTGGGTTTTGTCTGACTGGGACTTAGATCATCCGGAAGGTGCTCGCCCGAGAGCGAGTGCACTCATGATTAATGCTCAAGGCGTGCGCGCTATCGACTTGATTAAATCTTAAGAAGCAGAATATTTAGAAAGCGTTTGCACCATTTGCGCGTAGATACGTGGATTTGCAGCCATCACTTCGCCGCTCTTTAAAAATCCCTCTTCACCGCGGTAATTACCAATCAAGCCACCGGCTTCAGTAATCAACAGAGCGCCTGCAGCCATATCCCAAGGCTTGAGATCACTCTCAAAGAAACCATCGTAACGACCCGCAGCAACATAAGCTAAATCTAATGAAGCTGCACCAGGACGACGTAAGCCTGCGCACTGACGAGACATCTCTGCAAATATGTTGAGATATTTTTCGAGGTCTTGATCTTCTCGATAGGGAAAGCCAGTGCCAATCAAAGAATTCGCTAAACGATCTTGTGCACCAACCCGTAAACGCCGGCGATCCAAATAAGCGCCCGCTCCTCGAGTTGCAGTAAATAGTTCATCGCGAGTTGGATCGTAGACAACAGCCTGTTGAATTACGCCATTGACTGCTAAAGCAATTGACACCGCATACTGCGGAAAGCCGTGAATGAAGTTAGTTGTGCCATCCAATGGATCAATGATCCATACGTTCTCTGCATCGGCATTGTGTTCACCCGTCTCTTCAGCCAAAAATCCATGTGTTGGATAGGCCTCGCTCAGGGTTTCGATGATGGCCGCTTCTGCGGCCTTGTCCACCTCAGTTACAAAGTCATTGTGCTGTTTACGATCGACTTGGAGACGCTCTAAATTGAGAGAGGCGCGATTAATCACGGTTCCAGCACGACGGGCAGCCTTTACGGCCACATTTAACATGGGATGCATAGTATTGATGGACAAATTAAATAAGAACGAGCCTGTCACATTGCCAAAACTGCACGACAATACGAAGCTAATACGCTGATTCTAAACGATTTGCAATTTACCCTCCTCCTGACTAAACAGCTAAGAAACTCATGGAAATCGACCAAGCCCACCTGATACGCTGGGTTCTCGTAGAAACAAGCCACCCTGGCAATGTGGGTTCGGCAGCAAGAGCCCTGAAAACCATGGGCTTTCACTACCTTCATCTGATTAAGCCAAAAATTCCAGGTATTGCTAATCAAGCTGAGGCAATTGCTTTGGCTAGCGGCGCTGCTGACCTACTCGAATCTTCACAAGAGTCAGAGTCTCTTGATAGCGCTGTGCAGGGTTGCTCACTTGTTCTGGGTCTTACTAGCCGTGAACGAGAGTTTGGCCCTCCCGCCATAGATTGGGAAACCGCTCGAGGCCTGATTACCGACACAGTACGCAATCAGGGGCAAGTCGCTCTTGTCTTTGGCCCCGAAAGAACGGGTTTAGAAAACCATCATCTTTCCTTATGCACTCATCGCGTCTGGTTGGACGCCAACCCCGATTACCCATCCTTAAATCTTGCGCAAGCGCTGATGGTCTGCGCCTACACGCTGAGAGAAGCGTTTTTAGCAGGCATCTCGCAGAACTCAAGCAATAGTCGGGATTTGTCGGACTATGCTGATCCAGCTGCGGTGGCTGCTATGTTGGAGCATTGGCGTCAGGGTCTAGAGGCTATTGGCTATCTTGATCCCGCCAATCCTAAGAAGCTGATGCCCCGCTTGGAGGCCTTATTTGCTCGCAGCCGCCTCCATCAGGAAGAAATCGACCTCTTGCGCGGAATTGCCAAACAGATGCTCCTGAGAAAATAAGCCAGCCCCGTTAAAATCTAGCCATGTTTAATTCACTCTTCGACCAAGTCGACTCCATCATCCTCCGAGACCCCGCAGCTAGAAACCGTCTCGAGGTGATCACCTGCTATCAAGGCTTACATGCAGTTTGGCTGCACCGTATCTCTCATTTTTTATGGAACCTAGGTCTGAAGTGGATTGCACGGGTTCTATCGATGCTGTCACGTTTTATCACCGGCATTGAAATTCATCCGGGCGCCAAGATTGGTCGTCGCGTCTTTTTAGATCATGGTCTTGGCATTGTGATTGGCGAGACTACAGAAATTGGTGATGACTGCACCATTTACCAAGGCGTGACTTTAGGTGGCACCTCTCTCTATAAAGGGGTGAAACGTCACCCCACCCTGGGTAAAGGTGTAGTTGTGAGTGCTGGTGCAAAAGTACTCGGTGGATTTACTGTGGGCGATGGTGCACGCGTTGGATCAAACGCCGTCGTCTTAAAAGAAATTCCTCCAGGAGCTACTGCAGTGGGCATCCCTGCACGCATCTTGCATCCTGATCTGCCTCAAAGCGCAGATAGCAAAACGAAAGAGTATTTTTCTGCTTATGGTGTCACGCCCAATGTAGACGATCCAGTATCGATGGCGCTCAAGGGTTTAATTGATGCCACGATCGAACAAGAGGCCAAAATTGCTCAGCTTGAAAAGGCGCTCGCCAAGTTAAGCAATCTTCCGACAGATTCTCCTGCCAACAGCGATACCAAGCGCGATCTGGATGCCATTAAGGAATGGCTTAAAGAGTAATGTCTATCTTGCGGATTAATGCAAGGTGCGTGGTGCCTGGGTTTTTAAGCTCAGTGCTTTCTCAAGAAAATCTTCCTCATCTGCGTCCTCATTGGGCATACCAAAGGTGAAGTTCTCACTTCCTTCGGGATAGCGATTTTGAATTTCATCATCAGTCGCTGCGCGCACATCCTCT
Source organism: Polynucleobacter sp. AP-Feld-500C-C5 (assembly GCF_018882265.1). NCBI lineage: Bacteria > Pseudomonadati > Pseudomonadota > Betaproteobacteria > Burkholderiales > Burkholderiaceae > Polynucleobacter > Polynucleobacter sp. AP-Feld-500C-C5. The sequence continues at coordinate 136,030 of NZ_JACVOW010000019.1, forward strand.
ACCTGCACCCAGAAGCGAAGAGCCATCCCTGCCAGGGGATGGTTACCATCTAGAACAACTTGGTTATCAGCCACATCAGTCACGGTATAGATCAAAGGTTCATCGTCAGTTTCGTCTGCATCATCAGCAGATGCAGAGATATCTTCAGACTCTTCATCTGCATCAGAATCTGGAACACCTTCAAATTGCATGCCTACTTCTAATGGCTCTGGGAAGCGCGTACGTGGTTCTATCTTCAGTAGTTCTGGGTCATATTCGCCAAAAGCCTCATTAGGCTCTAATTGAATAGTGGCTTCATAGCCAATGTCTTGACCGTCCAACATCGATTCAATTTTGGGGAAAGTGCCTTCATAGCCACCGTGCAGGTATACCATCGGAGCATCTGGCTCCTCGATGACATTATTTTGAGCATCGGTTAATTTATATCGAAGGGATACGATAGTATTTTTTTCAATCTTCATGCGCAATTTGTCGTACATTCGTTTTTTTAATGATTTAACACTAGCCTTTACTTTATGAGTTCATTTTACTTGAGCAAGCCTTATCAGCCGCCCCAAGCACCCCAAAAGCTCCCTTTAAACGCGTCCTGGGCCCTATTTGGCGGAATGAGCCCTGAGCAGTTCATGAAACGGTATTGGCATAAAAAGCCCTTGCTTGTTCGGGGGGCGATTCCAGCATTTGCGCTTTGCTCTCAAAACGAGTGGTCGCTAGAAAGCCCGATTTCTTATGAACAATTAGTTCACTTTGCCGCTCAAGAGGAAGTAGAGTCTCGCCTCATTCAATCTAAGCCTTGGCGCTTTGATCAGGGACCCTTCCAAAAAAAATCCTTACCTAAGCTCGATATGCGGGACTGGACACTTTTGCTCCAAGGTATGGAAGCCCATCATCCCGCAGCTGCAAAAGTGCTTTCTTGGTTTCGCTTTATACCTGATGCTCGCTTAGATGACTTGATGATCAGCATTGCTGGCATTGGTGGAGGCGTGGGACCCCACTTTGATTCCTATGATGTTTTTCTCATCCAAATTTCAGGAAGAAGACAGTGGCGCATCTCTCAACAGAAAGACTTGAGCCTCGATACTAAGTTACCGCTGAAGATTCTGCAGAATTTTCAATGCGAACAAGAGTGGGTGCTTGAGCCCGGCGATATGCTGTATCTCCCACCCCATGTGGCTCATGATGGGATCGCTTTAGATGCTGGCTGTCAAACTTGGTCTGTAGGGTTTCGCTCTCCTAGCTTTAAAGAATTACTTCAAGAGGGTTTATGGCGACTCGCCGAATCCTTGGAAGACATTCCCGAATTAGAGCGTAAATTTGCTGACCCAAAACAGGGGTCAACCGACAGCCCTGAGCAACTTCCACAAGAGCTCATCAAACAACTACGTGAACAGTTAGCTAGCCTGAACTTAAACCAAATTGATCGATTTTTACCCGGCATCACCGCATACCTATCCGAACCCAAACAGCAGGCATTTTTTGATGGCCCCAAGCAGCCCTTAAGCCCGAGCCAATTCCTCAGGAAGCTTGCTAATACATCACTCATTACAAGCCCCCAAAGCCGTATTTTGAGCCTTGGCAAACAGGTATTTTGCAATGGTGACAATGTCACAAAAGATCAAACCATCGAGATCATATCTGCCTGGAACGCTCTATCGTCCACCAAAAGACTACAAACTAACCGGCTTAAAAATAGCAGCAAAACAAGTCTTTACGAAGCCTACCTCGCTGGTTGGCTGATTTTCGAAGATTAATCAGGTATGGCTATAATAAATACAGGAAACTACCTAGGGATTTGCCCTTGGTATCTCCCACAACAATTATCGATAATTGGTGTTTAATTTTTTTAGAGGAAATTACAAATGAAGAAGTCACTCGTATTTGCTGCAATGTTAGCTATCGCTTTGGCCGCTTGCGGTAAAAAAGAAGAAGCAAAACCTGCTGAAGCTCCTGCTGCTGCAGCTCCTGCCGCCCCTGCTGCTGAAGCTCCTGCTGCTGCTCCAGCCGCCCCTGCAGCACCTGCTGCTCCAGCCGCTCCTGCTGCTGACGCTAAGAAGTAATCTTCTTCATGAAGAAAAAAAGCCGCTGAAAAGCGGCTTTTTTATTGAGTCAAAAATGAACTGTAGTTATCAAAAAGCGTGCGCTTCCTATTTAGCTAATTGCTCGGTCAGCAGTGTCAATAACTGGAAGCCAGCGGGTGTATTTTCAGGCTTACCATCAGCGTCTTGAACATAGACGTTAGAAGAATTCTCACCAGTACTCTTCACGATCACTTGGTATTTTTTAGCCTGCAGTTTTGAATCATCTTTACTGCTAAAAAGATTCGAGAAGAATCCTTTGGAATCGCCCACATCCTTAGCATTCACATAGCGAACAAAATACACGCCTTGTGAGCGGTTACGATCTTCAACGGTGAAGTTGGAGCGGTCAAGTGCCAAACCAATATCGCGCCATGAGCGATCAAAACCAGCGCTCAACTCAATATAACCCTTGTTATTACCTTCTTGTACAAACTTCGCCTTAGGAGTCTTAGGACCTAATGGAGCAGCAACCATGGCCTTAGCCTGCTCCTGAGTCATCCCTAGGCGCTCCATTAGGCGTGCCAAGAAGACAGCTTCAAGCTCTGGATCATTAGGGCGAGATGTCCAAATAGTAGAGATGCAAGCGCCAGTTGTATCAGTGGTACATTTTTCTATCGCACCACGTTGAGTAATATAAATTTCTGTTTCACCAGGCTTGGTGACCTCTAAACGGGTTTTATATTTATCACGCTCACCAGTGTCATACATTGAATCTAGCGCACTACCAATGGTCGAACGAATCCAATCCTGCGCAATCTTTGCACGATTTTCAGCCCAATCGGTTTCCATAATGCCGGTCGAAGGCGAATCCACTACTAGTAAGAAGCCATTCTCTTGCCAGAAATCTTTTACTTGTGGATACAGTTCAGGCGCAGGTTTTTCTACCACCAGCCATCTGCGCTCACCATCTTTCGCAATACGCATGCCCGGAATACCCGTCATCACATTGGTTCGCATTTGTGCTGATTTTTTAACAGCTGCGTTGTACTCAGACATGGTGGCCGTACCATCTTGCACGATATAACGGCGATCAGCCTGGGCAGTAATCAAATCTGGTGGGTAGGACAAATTAGGACCACGAACGACTCCAGAACTCTTATAGTCAACCGTATCGTTACTAGTAACCGACTTGCAAGAAATTAATGCAAGAGCAGCCATCGGCAAAGCCAATAAAGACAACCATCGGCGAGAGAGTAAAAGCAAATTCATCATAGTAAGTTAGCCTGTTTTAATGCTGCCTTTAATGGCTCTATTAGTGAGGTACTCAAAGGGGTTAAGGGCAAACGAATACCCGCGGTAATCTTACCCATTTCGTGAAGCGCCCATTTCACTGGAATTGGGTTGGCCTCGGTAAACATGGCTTTATGCACAGCAATTAATTGATATTGAATCTCACGCGTTCTTTGAACATCATCAGACATCGCAGCAACACACAACTCATGCATGAGACGAGGTGCCACATTAGCAGTGACGGAGATATTGCCTTTACCACCCATCAACATCAACATCGCAGCCGTTAAGTCATCACCGGAGAATACCGAGAAATCACTGTGACCTGCTCGCTTGAGATCATTGATCAATAAGGTGCCACGCTCTAGACTACCAGTTGCATCTTTAATGCCAATGATGCCTGGCACAGCCGCCAAACGGACCACAGTATCACCAGATAAATCAGCCACTGTGCGTCCAGGTACGTTATATAAAATGACTGGCAAATCTACAGCCTCAGAAATCTTTTTGAAGTGGGCATACATGCCCTCTTGCGTAGGCTTGTTGTAGTAAGGAACTACTTGAAGGCTGGCATCAGCACCAACCTTTTTAGCAAACTCTGTTAATTCAATTGCTTCAGCTGTGGAATTACCGCCAGTACCAGCAATCACCGGAATACGTCCTGCGATATGTTCTACCGTTACTCGAATTAATTCGCAATGTTCTTCTACAGAGACGGTCGGCGACTCACCACTAGTGCCAACAATGACGATTCCATCAGTTCCTTCGGCAACATGCCAATCAAGCAAAGATTTGAGGCTAGCAAAGTCCAAACTGCCGTCGTCAAACATCGGCGTAACAATAGCGGGCATGCTGCCTGAAATGGTCTTTTTACTAGTTTTGGAATGAACTGGATTTGTCACCGAATGTTTACCGATTGATAACTGTCTTAAGCTTGAAATTGTAACGGAATGCGCCCTTTTCACCCTTCTTTTAGAGCACAAAGGCGCTGAACCATGGCTGGTTTGGGTTCATCTATATAAATATCCTCGTAGGCAATGACTTTTAGGCCATGGCGAGCTGCTAAAGCTAGTAATTCCCCAGTTTTTAAAAGGAAATTTGGATTGGATGGTTTACCAAATTCGGCGTTGCCAAGGGCAAAGGTTTCATAGATCAAAACACCGCCATTGGCTAACATTGGGGGCAGACGATCCCAATGGGGTCTGTAAAGGTAATTAGTCACCACAATACCGCTAAATTCGAGACCCTCTAAAGGCCACTCTTCCAGCTCTAAATTGAAAGCTTTGCTAGTAATTAGGGGGCTCTTATTTTGCTTAATCAACGCGATATCTTGATCAACAGCGAACACGGAGTAGCCCATGTCAGCTAAGAAAGTAGCGTGGCGACCTGCACCGCATGCCAGATCTAATACCAAACCCTCTTTAGGAATATGTGAGGCAAAGCGCCTCACCCAAGGGGAGGCATTTAGCTGAGCATCATGCTGCGCTGTCAAGCAAGGCCTCAATCGTACGCAAGACCCATTGCTTCGCGGACCTCACGCATAGTTTCTTGGGCGACTTTCCGCGCTTTATCGCAACCATCAGCAATGATCGAACGCAAAAGACTTGGATCGTCCAAATACTTTTGGGCACGCTCAAACATCGGTTGCTGTTCAGCCAAAATTGCATCGATGACCGGCTGCTTACATTCAAGACAGCCAATCCCAGCAGACTTACAACCCTGGTCTACCCATTGCTTAGTTTCTTCATTTGAATAGACGGTGTGCAATTGCCATACAGGACAACGCGCTGGATCTCCAGCATCTGTTCTGCGGACTCGAGCAGGATCTGTAGGCATGGTTCTAATTTTCTTAACCACCTCTTCGGGCAGCTCACGAATGCCAATGGTGTTACCATAAGATTTGGACATTTTTTGACCATCTATACCAGGCATACGGGAAGCAGAAGTTAATAAAGCTTGTGGTTCTGGGAGAATGATTTTGCGTGCACCCTCTAAGAATCCAAAGAGTCTTTCGCGGTCAGCCATCGACAAACTTTGCGCCTCTTGCAGTAGTGCCTTGGCCTGTTCTAGGGCCTCATCATCACCGCGCTCTTGATATGCAATGCGTAACTCTAAATACATCTTGGCGCGCTTGCTACCCAATTTCTTCACCGCATCGAGTGCTTTTTCTTCAAAGCCAGGCTCACGACCATAAAGATAATTAAAACGACGTGCAACTTCACGAGTCATTTCTACGTGAGGAACCTGGTCTTCCCCGACGGGTACATGCTGAGCCCGATAAATCAGAATATCAGCAGCCTGGAGTAAGGGGTAGCCCAAGAAACCATAGGTTTGCAGGTCTTTTTCTTTGAGCTTTTCGATCTGATCTTTATAGGTCGGCACCCGCTCTAACCAGCCCAAAGGAGTTCCCATTGAGAGCAATAAGAACAATTCAGCATGCTCAGGCACCTTACTCTGAATAAATAAAGTGGCTTGATTGGGATCTACACCAGCAGCCAACCAATCGATCACCATATCCCAAACGGATTGCTCAATGACATCGGGGGTTTCGTAATGAGTAGTGAGGGCATGCCAATCCGCAACAAAGAAAAAGCAGGGATATTCCGATTGCAAGCGCACCCAATTTTTTAATACGCCGTGGTAATGGCCAAGATGTAAATTGCCCGTAGGCCTCATACCGGATAAAACACGTTCAGCAAACATCGTTTTTCTTTATCTTTATTGTGAAGTTATATTAGTGAAACACTGACCAAACTGGCGTCAAGTGCTCAGGCAAATGGGGCAAGGTGCCTAAATCAATATGACTTTCGTCAGGATCATGAAAATCTGATCCACGTGAGGCCAGAAAACCATATTGCTGGGCTATCTTGCCATAGGTCAGATATTGATCTGGGCTATGACTGCCGGTAATCACCTCGATACCAAGACCACCAATATCTTTAAAGTGTTTATATAACTCGTCCATTTGCATGGCATTGAAGTTATAGCGACCAGGATGCGCAATCACTGCCACACCACCGGCAGCCTTAATCCATGCTACTGCATCATCTAGCTTAGCCCACATATGCGGCACATAGCCAGGTCTATCTTCAACCAAATAATTTTTAAAGACGTGCTCTGTATCTTTACAAACACCCTGCTCAACCAAAAAGCGAGCAAAGTGGGTTCGGGAGATGAGTTCATGATTACCAGCGTAATGTAATGCACCTTCGTATGCGCCCGGTATACCCACTTTGAGCAATTGCTCGCCCATTAACTTCGCGCGATTGCCACGACCATCACGAGTACGACGCAAACCTTCAATGATGCCCACATGGTCCGCATCAATCCCAAGGCCAACGATATGGATGGTTTGCCCCATCCAGGTCACTGAAATTTCGACGCCAGCTAAATAATCCAGACTGAGAGCACTAGCCGCTGCTTTGGCACGCCGCTGACCACCCAACTCATCATGATCGGTCAGCGCCCATAAGTTCACTCCGTTGGCTTTGGCACGTTCTGCCAATATTTCAGGCGTCAAAGTACCATCAGAAATTACTGAGTGGCAGTGCAAATCGGCATTTAAGGTAGAAAAGCTACTCATGACCCTATTTTAGGTCAAGCTGGTGTCAATGAGCCGACGGGGCGCATCCAGGTAGTCACGAGACTGCATCTCAATCAAACGGGACACGGTTCTGGAGAATTCAGCGGTAATTTGACCCTCAGTGTATAAATCCGGCGCCGGGACTTCAGCAGACATAATGAGCTTGATTTTATGGTCATATAGGACATCAATCAGCCAAATAAAGCGTCGCGCCTCATTGGTCATTCTGGGCGGCATATAAGGCACCCCAGACAAAATCACCGTATGAAACTGCTTGGCGATTTCAAGATAGTCATTTTGAGAGCGTGGACCACAACAGAGGACTTGAAAATCAAACCACACTACGCCGTTAGCCATATGGAGCGGTCGTAACTCACGAGACTCGATATATAAGACAGGGTTACGCGCCTCTTTTTGATTACCTATCAGGGTTTGAAACATTTGACCCAGGGTAACCTGAGTTTGCGCATTAACAGGTGCTAAGTACGCTTCAACTTGAGCCATTTGCACGCGGCGGTAATCATTACCCGCATCGACATTCAGAACATCCAACTTCTCTTCTAACAGTTTGATTGCGGGCAGCAAGCGATCACGGTGAAGGCCGTTTGGATACAGTTGATCTGGCCGATAATTCGACGTCATGATAAATTGCACGCGATCCACAAAGAGCGCATTGAGTAAGCGGTACAAAATCATGGCATCAGCAATGTCATTGATATGAAACTCATCAAAGCAAATTAAGCGATAGCGATTGGAAATACGCCTTGCTAGCTCATCTAGCGGATCTGCCAATCCTGAGAGCTCATGCAATTCTCGATGCACCTCTCGCATGAACTCATGAAAGTGAACACGAATCTTTTTCTCTATTGGGGAGGCTGCATAAAAACAGTCCATGAGAAAAGATTTACCACGTCCAACTCCACCCCAGAGGTAAAGCCCTTGCGGCAAGGCAGGCTTAAACAGCGCTTTTTTGAGATTGTTACTGCGGATCTCTTTATAGGCAATCCATTCATCTTCGCACTGCTGTAAACGCTCTACAGCGCGAAGCTGCGCGGGATCGCTATGATACCCGCGGGCTTTTAACTCTTGATGGTAATACTCAATGGTTTTCAATTACATATTGAGTGCACGTTGATCTGTCGCTAATGCTGCTTCGCGCATCACCTCTGACAAACTTGGGTGCGGATGACAGATGCGAGCAATATCTTCTGCTGCCGCTTTGAATTCCATGGCAACCGCAGCTTCAGCAATTAAGTCGGAAGCGTTTGGTCCAATGATGTGTACTCCAAGAATCTCGTCGGTTTTGGCATCAGCCAATATTTTCACGAAACCATCAGCACGACCCATACCCAATGCACGACCGTTCGCTGCAAATGGAAATTGACCCGCTTTATAAGCAATGCCAGCCTCTTTGAGAGCTTGCTCTGTTTTACCAACCCAAGCAATTTCAGGATCTGTGTAAATTACCCACGGAATACAGTTGTAATCAATGTGTGGTTTTTGGCCAGCAATGATTTCAGCAGCCAGGACACCTTCGTCTTCTGCTTTATGGGCCAACATGGGTCCACGAACAACATCACCCACAGCGTAAACGCCAGGCGCTGCTGTAGCGCAGTTGTGGTCATCAATTGGAATAAAACCGCGCTCGTCTACTTTGAGGCCAATCTTGTCCAAACCTAATTTATCGGTATTCGGTATGCGACCAACAGAAACAATCAAGCGATCGCATTCCAATTTTGCAGCTTTACCAGCGCTATCAGTGTAGTTAACGACAACACCCTTTTTGTCGACCTTCACATCACCGATCTTCACACCCATATTGATGTTCAGGCCCTGCTTCACAAACAGTTTTTGCGCTTCTTTAGCAATACCGGTATCGCAAGCAGCTAAGAATGAAGGCAATGCTTCTAGCACAGTGACTTCGGAGCCCAACCGACGCCATACAGAGCCGAGTTCCAAACCAATCACACCGGCACCAATCACACCTAATTTCTTAGGCACAGAATCAAACTTCAATGCACCTTCGTTGTCGCAGATCAATACATTATCTACAGGCAAACCAGGCAGATGACGTGCTTTAGATCCAGTAGCAATGATCACGTTCTTGGCAGAAACCGTTTCTTTGTCCTTGCCATCAATTTTCACTTGATAACCGTCGGCACCCTTACTCTCAAAAGAAGCATGGCCCTTGAGCAAGGTGATCTTGTTCTTGCGGAATAAATACTGAATACCGCCAGTCATCTTAGTAACGATCTCATCTTTACGAGAAATCATCTTTTTAGAATCAATACTGACAGAGCCCACTTTGATGCCATGATCAGCAGCATGATGACTGATCTTCTCAAACTCTTCAGAAGAAGCCAGCAAGGCTTTGGAAGGGATACAGCCGACATTCAAACAAGTACCGCCTAAACGGGGCTCACCCTTAGGGTCATCAAAGGCATTTGACTCAGCACAGGCTACTTTAAAACCCAGTTGCGCTGCACGAATTGCGGCGATATAGCCACCCGGGCCACCACCGATTACAAGAACATCAAAAGCTTGGCTCATGATCTTCCCTTCTTATAAATCAAGGAGAAGGCGTGAGGGATCTTCTAAAGCATCCTTCATGGCAACCAAACCAAGTACCGCCTCGCGACCATCAATGATGCGATGGTCATAAGACAGAGCTAAATAGTTAATGGGGCGAACTACCACTTGACCATTCTCAACAACAGCACGATCTTTAGTCGCATGAATACCCAAAATGGCAGATTGTGGAGGGTTGATGATTGGGGTAGAGAGCATAGAACCAAACACACCGCCGTTAGAGATGGAGAAGGTGCCACCAGTCAACTCTTCAATCGACAACTTACCTTCGCGAGCCTTGGTACCGAACTCTGCAATTTTCTTCTCGATGTCGGCCAAATTCATTTGGTCAACGTCGCGCAAAATAGGCACTACCAAGCCACGGGGCGAACTCACTGCGATACCAATATCAAAGTAGCCGTGGTAAACAATATCGTTGCCATCAACAGAAGCATTCAGCAATGGGAATTTCTTCAAAGCATGCGTAGCTGCCTTTACAAAGAAAGACATAAAGCCTAACTTCACGCCATGAACTTTCTCAAACTGGTCTTTATATTTATTGCGCATGGCAATCACGGGAGCCATATTGACTTCGTTGAAGGTGGTCAAGATGGCATTGTTGGCCTGTGACTCCAGTAAACGCTCAGCAATACGAGCACGCAAGCGACTCATCGGTACGCGCTCTTCTGGACGATCGCCAGTTGGAATAGATACATTCGGCAAGGCAGCAGACTTTGTTCCGCCTGCAGTGGCATTCAAAGCATCGCCCTTGGTAATACGACCATCACGACCAGAGCCAGCTACTTGCGCAGCGCTGACATTTTTTTCAGCGAGGATCTTCGCTGCTGAAGGAGCAGCAGCTACGCCAGCAGATTTAGCAGGTGCAGCAGCTTTCGCAGGAGCGGCGACAGGAGCAATTGAAGCAGCGGCAGGAGCAGAGGCTACAGCAGTGCTATCAATCTTTGCAATCAATTGTTCAGCAACAACAGTGCCGCCATCGGCAACAATGATTTCTGTCAAAACTCCTGCGGAAGGTGATGGCACTTCTAGCACGACTTTATCGGTTTCAATTTCAATCAAGATCTCGTCTTGACCCACTGCGTCACCGACTTTCTTTTTCCACTGTAATAAAGTTGCTTCAGCAACTGACTCGGAGAGTTGAGGAACTTTAACTTCAAAAATAGCCATGATTAATCCTGTTTATATGTATATGAGTAATGAAGACGATTATTTCGTAATCACATAACCTTTTAACTTGGCAAATGCCGTATTGAGAAGAGACTTCTGTTGTTCTTGATGCAGATGAGCATATCCACAAGCCGGCGAAGCAGATGCAGGACGGCCCGCATACGCTAACTTCATACCATCAGACATGTTCTCTAAGATGTTGTGTTGCACGAAGAACCAGGCGCCCTGGTTTTGTGGTTCATCTTGACACCAGACTACCTCTTCCAATTTTGGATATTTCTTCAACTCAGCAGTTAGTGCTTTGTGCGGGAATGGATACAACTGCTCCAAGCGAATGATCGCTGCATCAGCAATCTTTCTCTCAGCCCGCTGCTTCACTAAGTCGTAGTAGACCTTACCAGAGCACATAATTAAACGAGTTACTTGTTTATCGTCAATCGTGTCATCACGCTCACCCAAAACCGTTTGAAATCCGCCCTTAGTAAATTCAGATAAAGGTGACGCAGCCTCTTTATTGCGCAGCAATGATTTAGGCGTCATCAAGATCAGCGGTTTGCGGAACTGACGAATCATTTGGCGACGCAATACATGGAAGATCTGTGATGCTGTGGTTGGCTGAATGACCTGCATATTGGTATCTGCACATAACTGCATAAAACGTTCAAGACGCGCAGAAGAATGCTCTGGACCTTGTCCCTCATAACCATGCGGCAACATCATGACCAAGCCATTGGCACGACCCCACTTCACTTCGCCAGAGGCGATGAACTGATCGATCACCACTTGAGCGCCATTAGCAAAGTCACCAAACTGTGCTTCCCAAATCGTCAGCGTATTCGGTTCAGCGGAAGCATACCCATATTCAAATCCAAGCACAGCCTCTTCAGACAGGATGGAGTCAATCACGAGAAATGGTGCTTGATCCTTTGCAATATGACGTAAGGGAATATAAACACCGGTATCCCACTTCTCACGATTTTGATTATGCAAAACTGCATGGCGATGCGTAAAGGTGCCACGACCACTATCCTCACCAGATAAACGCACTGGATAACCGCTCGCCACTAGGGATGCGAAGGCCATATGCTCACCCATACCCCAGTCGACATTCGTTTCACCGCGACCCATTGCAGCGCGATCATTTAATACCTTTTCAACTAAGGGATGTACTTTAAAACCTTCGCGGGCAGTTGAAACACGTTCTGCCAAGCGCTTCCACTCCGTTAGCGGTATCGCTGTGTCAGCTTCATCGGTCCATTTCTTATTCAAAAATGGTGACCAATCCACTGAGAACTTGCCTTTGTAATTACTCAGGACTGGGTCAGAGGTCTGTTTACCAGCATCCATCGCAGCTCGGTAGTCCTTGACCATCTGATCTCCCGTGCCAACAGGTAGCGTTCCTTCTGCCTCTAGCTTATCGCCGTATAGTTTGCGTGTACCAGGATGCGCAGCAATAATTTTATACATCAAGGGCTGAGTCATCGAGGGTGTATCTTGCTCGTTATGACCCAGTTTTCTGAAGCAAACAATATCGATTGCCACATCTTTATGAAATTGTGTGCGGAACTCGATAGCCAGCTGAGTTGCTAAAACGACTGCCTCAGGATCATCGCCATTCACATGCAATACCGGCGCATCAATAATTTTCATGATGTCCGTACAGTACAAACTAGAGCGCAAATCTCGCGGATCTGAAGTCGTGAAACCAATTTGGTTATTAATCACAATGTGAACTGTGCCGCCAGTCGAATAGCCACGCACTTCAGCCATCGCTAAAGTTTCTTGCATCACGCCCTGACCAGCAATGGCAGCATCTCCATGCACTAAGACAGGAAGTACTTGCTGCCCTAATACGTCCCCGCGACGATCCATGCGAGCACGAGCTGAACCCTCCACTACAGGATTCACAATCTCTAAGTGAGAGGGATTAAAAGACAAAGAAACGTGCACTGGACCGGTTGGTGTCGAGATGTCACTTGAAAAACCTTGGTGATACTTCACATCACCAGCCGGTAAGGTTTCAGGACCTTTATGCTCAAACTCAGCAAACAAGTCTTTAGGCATTTTTCCTAAAGTATTTATCAAAACATTCAGACGACCGCGATGAGCCATGCCAATCACAATCTCTTGAACACCTTTGGCACCAGCCTCATGAATCAATTCATCCATACAGGCAATAAAACTTTCACCCCCCTCAAGAGAGAAGCGTTTTTGACCAACATACTTCGCCTGAAGATAACGTTCCAAGCCCTCAGCAGCAGTAATGCGATCTAAAATCTGACGCTTTTTATCAACGTTAAATGAGGGCTTTGAGCGAATCGATTCCAGCTTCTCTTGCCACCACTTTTTAATCTTTTGATCAGTGATGAACATATATTCAGCACCAATCGTGCCGCAATAGGTCTCACGCAATGCTTGCAGTAAATCACGCAAGCTCATTTCAGCTCTTCCGAAGAATGTATTGCTGGTATTGAAGACGATATCCATATCGCCATCAGTAAAGCCATAGAAAGCTGGATCGAGTTCAGGAATATCCTGGCGCTCGGTCCGCTTTAAGGGATCAGTGTTGGCCCAGCGGTTGCCGACGTTACGATACGCCGCAATTAACTGTTGAACCGCAACCCGTTTACGACCCATTTCTGAGTCAGCTGAATCAGAAATTGTTCTAATAGGACCTTGTTTAGCCCGTTCAGCAAATGATGCAACAATCGGTCCGTGCGCAATGTCGGTTCGAGATGAACCATCCACAGCCGGGACTTGTTTCACGTTATCAAAATAATCTCGCCAATGATCAGCAACAGAAGCTGGATCGTGCAAGTAGGATTCGTAGAGTTCTTCTACATAGGGGGCGTTTCCGCCGAAGAGATAGGAATTATCCCTTTGGTCCTGCATCATGATGCTCACCTTTCATCGGGTTTCCCGATTAAAAACTGTGGTTATAACCTTCCGTTACGCGGCTCTACCGTTTCACGAATTGCTCTGTGCATATACAAACACTACAGCAGTAATTTAACACGATTGCCCATTGCTGGATAAAGGACTTTCCCTGATGAAGAGGATTTCGGGGTTTCCCCCCACAAATCAGAAATGAATAAGAACTTTCCTACTCAGCTTTCAATAACTACGGACAGATAGAATTCAAATTGATTTTTATTCTCTAAATCTTCAAGTGAATTAATGAAATTAAGGGGAATATGAAAGCAATTACGCCAGAAATGGAATATCTCAGTACTAGGCAAAGCGCCAAAGTCCTACAGGTCTCTTTAGGAACTGTTCAAAAAATGGTGGAATTAGGCGAATTAATCGCCTGGAAGACCCGTGGCGGCCATCGCCGCATTCTCGCTAGCTCACTTGAGCAGCAACTTCAGAGAAGAAAACGGGCTATGCGGCAGAAAACTACCCAAAACTGCATCGCTATGGGTATTTTTAGGAGAACTGAGAATAGTGAGGAGTTATTGCAATCCATTCAAGATTGGCACCTCAAAGTCCATATGGAGGTGGCGGTAGATAGTTTAGAAGGCTTAATGAAGGCGGTTTCCATAGCACCGGATTTAATCTTCCTGGACGCGCTAATCCCGCCAGTTGAGCAAGTTCATTTAATCCATTATCTTAGTAAAAACAAGGATACACAGCGCATTCCTATACTAGTAGATGAAGGTTTTATTAAGCTTCACCCTGGCGTAGTTGCCTTAGCGGACGAAAACCACGGAAACAGGTCACCACTCTCAGAATCCATTAAAGAAGAGCTTGAAAATGGCTTGATAGACCTAAACCCCCTGATTATTGGCTACCCAGCCACAAATCCTGACCTAGAAGCCTCATTAGCCCAGAGCAGTCGCCATGAGCTGTTGGAACCGCTCTTTCTGGAGGCTTTAGCTAGGAAATGTGCCTAGTAATACAAAAATACAAAAGGCCGCTGAAGCGGCCTTTTTTAATCATTTCATTAGCTTGCTGACTTTCCAAGCCACTTAAATGAGGTAATTACTGCGATCTCTACCCTCAATCCACTTAGGAGCCTTACCACGTCCTGTCCAAGTTTCACCGGTAGATGGGTTGCGATACTTAGGTGCTACCTTGCCGCCAGCACTTTTACCACCTGATTTGCGACTAAATAAATCTGAGGCAGTTAGGTGATATTGCTCAATAATGAGCTTCGCTTTTGCAATTCCGTCGGCTTTTTCACGGTTAATTGCTTCTTTAATTTGCTTATCTAATTGCTCGCGTTGAGCTAAAAGTTCTTTATAAGAAGACATCTATTGATTACTCCAATAATAGGTTATTAGAAATATCTTATTGATAATGTATTTCGTGTCCCAATTATATAGATAAACATTCTTAATGGAGAAATATAAATGGATTATGAATATAGACCCATATTTATCAAGGGTTTATAGTAATAATAGTTATTAATTAAACATAATCATTATAAATACTATTATTAATTATGGTGAATATTACCTTCTCAACATGAAAGTCCCGCTAGCCTTCGCGGTGATCTCTCCAGCCTCATTCAGAGCAACAGCCTCACAGTAGTTAATGGACTTGCCGGCTTTCAAAAGGCTGCCTTCAACGATGATTTTTCCTAAGCTAGGCCTTAAGAAACTGGTAGTCATGTCAATGGTAATTGCACCTAACTCATGATTTGAAGCGGTTCGCGCGGCAGCCCCCATCGCAAAATCCAAAAGAGTCATGATGAGGCCGCCTTGAGCAACATGAAAGCTATTGGTATGTTCTGGCTTCACGGTATAGCTAATTCGTACTTTGCCTGCTTCTGCATATTCGGGCACTACACCCAAATGATCCAAAAAGGGTATGTCCAAGCCAAAGTAAATTGTTCTATTGTGATTTTGCGAGCTGGGGTTTGATGGATTCATATTGGAATACATTAAAAGACTAAAAAAATAAATGGTCGGGGCGAGAGGATTTGAACCTCCGACCACATGCACCCCATGCATGTACGCTACCAGGCTGCGCTACGCCCCGACGAAAGACAAAATTGTATCAGTATCTATTTCGACAGAATTTGCAGAACGGCTTGCAATTCATCACGCAAACGGAGTTCTCCGCGCGCTTCTTCAAGGCGATTTCGAGCGCCGCTGATAGTAAAGCCCTCTTCGTACAACAAGGCACGAATTTTACGAATTAATACCACTTCATGGTGCTGATAGTAGCGACGATTACCACGACGCTTCTGCGGGCTCAGCCGAGAGAATTCTTGTTCCCAGTAACGGAGAACGTGTGAACGCACGCCGCAGAGGTCAGCTACCTCACCAATAGTAAAGTAGCGCTTGGCTGGAATGGGGGGAAGTTGAGAGCTCGGGAGTGCCGAGCTAGTATCAAACTCGGTTTTCTCGAGCATGCGACTCCACTACATCTTTAAGCTTTTGACTTGCGTGAAAGGTAACTACACGTCTAGCAGCAATTGGAATCATTTGACCTGTCTTTGGATTTCGGCCAGGACGAGCCGATTTATTACGCAACTGAAAATTACCGAAGCCAGAAATCTTTACTTCAGTACCAGCCTCAAGTGATTTACCAATACGATCAAAGAACGCGTCGATCATATCTTTTGCTTCACGTTTGTTTAAGCCCACTTGATCGAAGAGCGCTTCTGAAAGTTCGTTTTTGGTAACGGTATCGCTGGCAAGTAATTCGTTCATTGATAGTCTCTTATGTAGCTTTGTATCTTGATATTTCTCTTGATAACTGTAATAGTAAACCTAGCGCAGACGAGCTGTGCATTTTTTTTCTACTGCACCCAATAATGCAGCCATAACAGCATCAATTTGAGGGTCTTGCAATGTTTCCTGAGGGTTAAGTAAAGTCACTCGAAATGCCAAACTCTTTTCATCATCCGCCATACTACTTGAGCCTGCTTTTGGCTTAAATTCATCAAAGAGTTCAATAGAGCGGACAAAATTCTGTTTTGTTGAAGTCATTGCATCCAATAAGGACTGAGCAGAAACACTTTGCTTCACTACTAGCGCTAAATCTCGTTGCACTGCGGGAAATTTACTCAACTCCTCTGGTACAGGCAAACCAAGTTCACGTATAGACTCTAAATCTAGTTCAAATAGCACAGGTGCTTGAGGAAGTTCATACGCCTGCTGTAAACCTGGATGTAACTCACCAATCCAGCCAACTTCAATCGTGTTTTTGCCGATATTAATCAATACTTTTGCACTGCGCCCCGGATGTAAGGCAGGATGTTGGGCTGATTCAGTTACAAAATGCAATGGGTCTAAAACACGCTCTAGGTCGCCCTTGACATCGAAAAAATCAACCGCTCTCGTCATGCTCGCCCACTGCTCTGGAACGGATGACCCATAAGCTAAACCACCAATCTTTTGGGGCTGATGAAAGCCTGCTACTATGCCAGAGGCTTCTTGAACCTTGGAATCTCGCTTAAATACACGACCCGTCTCGAACAGGCGCACTCGCCCTGCTCCCCGATTTAAATTAGATTTGAGGTTAGACAGTAAGCCACCCCAAAGATTGCTTCGCATCACGCCATACTGATTAGCAATGGGATTGAGAACCTGAATCACATCTTGCTCTTGCGCGCCAGCTAGGCGCTGCTCGCTTTCAAGATCAGTAAAACCAAAATTGACTGCTTCTTGATAACCTTGCAAAGCTAAGCGCTGACGTAATAAATGAATGCCACGCCTTGCTTCAGCTTTAGCGCTCATCTTGAGTGAAGCTATCGGTGGCTGATCAGGGATATTTTCAAAGCCGTACATCCGAGTAACTTCTTCAATCAAATCTTCTTCAATTTCAATATCAAAGCGATAGCTAGGAGGCGTAACTACAAATACATCCCCTTCTTGCTTAAATTCAAAACCAAGCCGCTGGAATACATCTGTAACTACTTCTTTAGTGAGGGGGATGCCAATCACTTTTTCTGCACGTGCCAAACGCATTTTGACTGGCTTACGTTCTGGCACATTCAGCACTTGATCATCTACAGGGCCAACTTGGCCGCCACAGACTTCCAGAATTAAGGAAGAGAGGTATTCAAGACAATTGACGGTATTTTGCGGGTCTACGCCACGTTCAAAACGATGGGCAGCATCAGTGCTGAAATTGAAGCGACGGGCACGCCCTTGAATGGCTGAAGGCAACCAATATGCTGCCTCTACATAAATGTTTATGGTGTCATCGCTCACAGCGCAATGATTACCACCCATGATTCCAGCTAAGGCTACTGGACCTTTTTGATCGGCAACCACACCTGCTTCTTGCAGCTTACCTGCAGAGTCGGGGCCAACGAGGGTTACTGTTTGACCGTTGAGGAGTTCAAGTGTTTCGCCAGCTTTAGCCCAGCGCACAGTAATATCACCTTCTAACTTATCGATATCAAATACGTGTGTAGGTTGACCCATCTCTAACATCACGTAGTTAGAGAGATCAACCAATGCAGAAATACTTCTTTGGCCGGCACGTGATAAACGCTGCACAATCCAATCAGGTGTTTTAGCCTGAGGATTGACGCCACGAATCACGCGACCAGCAAAACGTCCGCAGAGCTCTTTGCTCTCTACAGTAACCATACGCTTGTCACCAATTGATGCTGCTGGCGCATTCCATTTAGGCGCACAAAGGGGGGCACCAGTAATCGCAGAGACCTCTCTTGCCATACCCATTAAGGAGAGGCAATCCGCTTTATTTGGGGTTAACTTAATGACGAAGACTTGATCGTCTAAGTCAAGATACTTGCGAATATCTTCACCAATTGGTGCATCCGCTAGCAACTCCAAAATACCTTCGTGATCATCGCCAAGACCAAGCTCACGACCTGAGCACAGCATGCCTTGACTCTCTACCCCACGCAACTTGCCGACTTTAATCATAAAAGGCTTACCACCTGCTTCTGCTGGAGGTAATTCAGCGCCAACTAAAGCGCATGGAATTTTGATGCCAGCGCGCGCATTCGGCGCCCCACAAACAATTTGTAACTCTTGACCCGTACCAGCATCTACCTTACAAACACGTAAACGATCAGCATCGGGATGTTGCTCGGCAGACAAAATCTGCGCAACCACAATCTTCGTAAATGCAGGCGCTACTGAATGTTGCTCTTCAACCTCTAAACCTGCCATCGTCATAGCATGACCCAAAGCATCGCTATCAAGCGCTGGATTCACATAGTGTCGGAGCCAAGATTCAGAAAATTGCATATGTTTTTATAAGGATTATTGTTCTTATGCAGGAAATTGCGCTAGAAAACGTAAATCGTTTTCAAAGAAGAGGCGTAAGTCATCTATACCGTAACGCAACATAGTTAAACGCTCTAAACCAGAACCAAAGGCAAAGCCGGTGTAACGCTCTGGATCAATGCCCATATTGCGCAACACATTCGGATGAACCTGCCCTGCACCAGAAATCTCTAACCAACGGCCGGCAAGCTTGCCACTGCCAAAGGCCATATCAATTTCTGCAGAAGGCTCCGTGAATGGGAAATACGAAGGGCGAAAGCGCACTTGTAATTCGTTTGTTTCAAAGAAGGTTCTCAAGAAGTCGGTATAGACGCCCTTAAGATCTGCAAATGAAACACTTTCAGCAATCCACAAACCTTCAACCTGATGAAACATGGGTGAGTGGGTTGCATCACTATCCACTCGATAGGTTCTACCAGGGGCAATCACTTTAATCGGTGGCATCACATCAGCGTTGGCATATTTCTTGACATGCTCACTTGCATAGCGCACTTGAATTGGACTGGTGTGGGTACGCAATAGCAAAGGCTTCTCATGAGCATCTTTGCCATCGATATAAAAGGTATCCTGCATTGAACGCGCAGGATGATTTTCTGGGCTATTGAGTGCTGTGAAGTTAAACCAATCAGTTTCAATTTCAGGACCATCAGCCACATCAAAACCAATGGAGCGAAAGATCTCCTCAACACGCTCCCAAGTCCGCATGACGGGATGTAAGCTACCCACTGTCTGACCGCGCCCTGGTAAGGAGACGTCAATCGATTCAGCAGCTAAACGTTGGAGCAATACGGCATCCGCCAAAGCTTGACGGCGCTCTTGTAATGCAGTCTCTACTTGAGTTTTGATTTGATTAATTTGGGCGCCAGCACTCTTGCGCTCTTCAGGCGACATTCCACCAAGCGCTTTGAGACGCTCGGTGAGAACACCTGATTTACCGAGATACTTGGCTTTCGCGTCCTCAAGAGCCGCCGAATCGGCAGCTCCAGAGAAATCACGTTTAGCATCCTCGACAATTTGGTCGAGAGAAACCATTGCAGCTTAGTTTTTAGAAACTAAGAATTAAGCTGCAGCGCTTACTACGGATTTGATCCGAGTAACCAAAGCAGCGAAAGCCGCTTTGTCAGCAATGGCCATATCAGAAAGCACCTTGCGGTCAAGTTCGATCGCAGCCTTCTTCATGCCATTCATGAATACGCTATAGGTCATGTCATGCTCACGTACTGCCGCATTGATACGAGCAATCCACAAAGCGCGGAAAACACGTTTCTTGTTGCGACGGTCACGATAGGCATATTGACCAGCACGCATAACCGCTTGCTTAGCAATCCGGAATACGTTTTTACGACGACCGCGGTAACCTGTTGCGGCATCGGTAATTTTCTTATGACGGGCTCTTGCTGTAACCCCACGTTTGACTCTTGGCATTTGATTCTCCTAATCTAGTCTGAGGTTAAGCGTAAGGAAGCATGGAGCGAATTGACTTAACGTCAGCTTTCGCAACTTCTGTGGAACCACGCAAATGACGCTTGTTCTTTGTGGTCTTCTTGGTGAGGATGTGGCGTTTGAAAGCCTGACCTCGTTTGATCGTTCCGCCTGCGCGAACCGTGAAGCGCTTCTTCGCGCTACTCTTGCTCTTCATCTTGGGCATAAAGCACCCCTTCTTCTACTTGTGCAACATAGGTGGTAACCGACGGCTACTCTTCCTGTACCCAGAAGCACTTCTCACTACCAGCACCTTCAGTAATTACAAAAGTGCCTCGCTACATCAGAACCAGGTAAACCTGGTTACTTAGCCTTACGAATGGGGGCTAATACCATCACCATCTGGCGACCCTCCATTTTTGGAAACTGTTCAACTTGACCAAACTCTTGTAAGTCCAACTTCAAACGTTCCAACATTCTTGCTCCGATTTCTTGGTGGGCCATTTCACGACCCCGAAAGCGTAGCGTAATCTTTGTTTTATCGCCATCTTCCAAAAAGCGGATTAAATTGCGTAGCTTCACACCGTAGTCACCATCATCAGTGCCGGGACGGAATTTAACTTCCTTCACCTGAATCACTTTTTGCTTCAGCTTAGCTTCGTGCATCCGCTTCGCTTCTTGGTACTTGAATTTGCCAAAGTCCATAATCCGGACTACAGGTGGTACAGCTGTTGGAGCAATTTCAACCAGATCGGTCTCTTTCTCTTCTGCTGCTGCCAAGGCTTCACTCAACTTAACTACACCGATGGGCTCTCCATCAATTCCAATCAAACGCACTTCAGGAGCAGTAATTTCCCGATTAATGCGCTGCAATTTTTCAGTAGCGATCTTCTTAATTCCTTTAAAAAAACAATAAAAAACCGCTCTACCCCTAGCTAGGCTCGGGTCCGACTTTTTGGGATGTATCCTGCTGGAGTCGGGCAACGAAGGCATCAATAGGCATTACACCCAAATCCACTCCGCCACGGGCACGAACGGCCACCGTATTACTTTCAGACTCTTTATCACCAACAACCAGCAAAAATGGGATCTTCTGTAATGCGTGCTCGCGTATTTTATACGTAATCTTCTCGTTCCGCAAATCCGATTCCACTCTAAACCCTTGTTTTTTCAGCAATTGCTGCACTTGTTGTGCATATGCAGCAGAATTTCCGGAGATATTGAGGACTACAGCCTGGGTCGGAGCAAGCCAAACCGGCATGTTTCCAGCGTGGTTTTCGATCAAAATACCGATAAAACGCTCTAAAGAACCCACAATTGCCCTATGGAGCATCACTGGGGTCTTGCGGCTATTGTCTTCGGCCACATATTCAGCCCCAAGACGGGCTGGCATTGAAAAATCCACCTGAATCGTGCCGCATTGCCAAGTTCGGCCAATCGAGTCTTTGAGGTGATATTCGATCTTTGGACCATAAAAAGCACCCTCGCCTGGCAATTCTTCCCATTCTTGACCGGAAGCCTTCAAGGCGCCACGCAAAGCTTCTTCCGCTTTATCCCAGATCGCATCTTCACCAACTCGCTTGGCAGGACGCAAAGCCAACTTCACCGCTACTTCGGTAAAGCCGAAATCTTGGTACACAGCACGCACTGCCTTATCAAAATTAGCCACTTCAGACTGAATCTGATCTTCGGTACAGAAAATATGACCGTCATCTTGCGTAAAACCCCGCACCCGCATCAAACCATGCAAGGCACCAGATGGTTCATTACGATGACATTGCCCAAACTCACCAAAACGTAATGGCAACTCACGATAGCTATGCAAGCCAGAGTTATAAATTTGAACGTGACCAGGACAGTTCATCGGCTTTAAGGCATAAGCGCGATTCTCTGACTCCGTCGTGAACATATTCTCTTTGTAGTTTTCCCAGTGACCGGATTTTTCCCAAAGGGTGCGGTCTAGGATTTGCGGGGCTTTGACTTCTTGATAGCCCTCGTTCTGATACACGCGACGCATGTATTGCTCAACCTCTTGCCAAATAGACCAGCCTTTTGGGTGCCAGAAAATTAAACCGGGCGCTTCTTCTTGAAAATGGAATAAATCCAGTTGTTTACCGAGACGACGATGATCACGTTTCTCAGACTCTTCCAACATATGTAAATAGGCATCTTGATCTTCTTTGCGTAACCAAGCAGTACCGTAAATACGCTGCAACATCTCATTCTTACTATCGCCACGCCAATAAGCACCAGCAAGCTTCATCAGCTTAAATACCTTCAACTTACCAGTGGATGGTACGTGTGGTCCACGACATAAATCAGTGAACTTGCCTTCAGCATAGAGAGATACATCTTCATTTTGCGGAATGCTGGCAATAATTTCAGCTTTGTAATGTTCGCCTTGATCTTTGAAGAATTTCACCGCTTCATCGCGCGGCAGAACGCTGCGTACTACTGGCTCATCTTTTTTAGCAAGCTCAGTCATTTTCTTTTCAAGTGCCACCAAGTCATCTGGCGTAAATGGACGGTGATAAGAGAAATCGTAATAGAAGCCGTTATCAACTACTGGACCAATCGTCACTTGCGCTTCAGGAAAGAGTTCTTTAACAGCATAGGCCAACAAATGGGCCGTAGAGTGACGAATGATTTCTAATGCTTCAGGACTTTTATCCGTGATGATGGCGAGCTGACTATCTTGATTGATCATAAAGCTGGTATCAACCATCTTGCCATCGACGATGCCACCCAGAGCAGCTTTGGCAAGGCCACTACCAATGCTTTGGGCAACATCCGCTATACGAACGGGAGCATCAAACTCACGTTTTGATCCATCGGGCAGAGTAACTACTGGCATGACAACTCCATCTTATTAACTGAACTTCAGCTTCACTACATCATCTTAAAAAGAAAGCGCGGTAGCTTATGGGCAACCGCGCCTCTGGGTCATTATTCGTTGGTAGGCTCGATTGGACTCGAACCAACGACCCCCACCATGTCAAGGTGGTGCTCTAACCAGCTGAGCTACGAGCCTATACAGCCTGAGAGTTTATCACCGGCGACGCACTTGGGTAACGCCTTTAACCTCTTCTAAGCTATTTTGAACTGCTCTCAAGACTTCAGAATCCTTGACTTCAACGGTTAAAAGGATCTGTGCCAAGCCCTTTTTGGCTGATTTGCGTAAATCAATCACATGAACACCTTGGCGAGTCAGAATCTCAAACAACTCTCTCATGAGCTCAGGTCGATCCAAGCCGCTCACTACTAAATCTGCTGGGAAGACGCGCTTTTGCTCAGAATTCACCACAGGGTCGGCAGCTGATGCAGTCCAAGCCGTCTGAATCACTCTCTCAGGCGCTCGCTCTAAAAGCCCTCGAAACGTTTTGCAGGAACGTCGATGAATCGACACCCCTCTTCCTTGGGTCACAAATCCTGCAATCAAGTCTGGTGGTACGGGCCTACAGCAACGCGCTAATTGCGTTAATAAAGAATCAACCCCCACCACTAAAACATCACCACTCTGCCCTGTTTTACGACTACTGCTCCGCAGAATAATTTCTGGAGCAGCAGATTTCGGATCAATGGCGATATCAGACTTACTATCGGGAGCTTTTACAATCTGACCGGCCTCTTCATCATCGAGCGCATTAAACCAAGCGCGTACGCGTTGACGCGCTCTTTGAGACCGTATGTAGTGTTTATCTGGACTAATCCAATCGCGCGATGGGCCACCATGTTTGACTGCAATGATTTCAACAGTCTGTCCATTTTGTAATGCAGTTTCCAGGGGGACCATGGCACCATCAACACGTGCCCCGCGACAACGATGACCTAAATTGGTATGAACCGCGTAAGCAAAATCAATAGGAGTTGAGCCCTTCTCTAAAGAAATAACTTTACCTAAGGGCGTGAGTACATAAATATGATCATCAATCTCATGATGCTTGAGCTGATCCCAAGCGTCTTCTTTCCAAGAGATCAGCTGCCTAGCCCAGGCAATCTGTCTTTCATAGGCTACCTCTGCACTATGGGTACCGAGCTGATGATGGATGCTCGGTTTGTTAGGGTTCGCAAGATTGGGTGGCGTAGCCATACCAACATAAGCCCCCTCTTTGTAACGCCAGTGAGCAGCTAGACCATACTCTGCCTGTTGATGCATCTCATGGGTACGCACCTGAATTTCAAATGCAGTGCCGTCTTCATTCATCACTACGGTATGCAGCGATTGATAGCCGTTAGGCTTAGGTCTTGCAATGTAGTCATCAAACTCGCGTGGCACAGGTTGCCAGACGTTATGCACAATGCCTAAAACGGCATAACAGGTTTTGACATCATCCACTAATACTCGAAATGCTCTGACGTCATACAGATTAGCAAAGTCAAGAGACTTGCCTTGCATCTTTTTCCAGATACTGTAGATATGTTTTGGCCTACCTAAGACTTCGCCCTGTATATGGGCAGCCTTTAACTCTTCCCTAATTTCACGCACAATGCGTTCAATAAAGGCTTGTCGTTCTATGCGTTTTGCATCCAGCATCTTGGCAATATCGCGGTAGACCAACGGCGATAGAACGCGGAAGGCCAGATCTTCCATCTCCCACTTCATTTGCCAAATACCCAAACGATTTGCCAAAGATGCATCAATACTAAGAATCTCTTGGGCCCAAGCGCCTGGCATTTCCAGTTGTTCTTGTGTAACCCAACGGAGAGTTTGCAAACGCGAGCCGAGATAAATCAGTACTACACGTAAGTCATCACCAAATGCTAAGAGCATCTTGCGTAACATTTCTTCTTGACCAGAGACACTCAGACCGCCATCTTCGCGAACCAGTTTTGCTTGTGCATGTCGCAAACCGCGATAGCCAATCAGGAGTTTGGCCGACTCCTCACCAATCAGTTTGATGAGGGCCTCTTTACCATGAGTGCGAGCAATATTATTTGCTGCAATTAAAGTGGCTTCGTCTAAATTCAGGGACTGCAGAATTTGTGAAACACCATCTGCATGCGACTCTGCAGGTTCACCAAACCAGGCATCCTGAAATAGAGCCACTTTTTCGGTTTTCGCTAGAGAGGCAGGAGGATTTGCCATAGGCAAAAAATGAACTAAAAAAGATTAACTGAAAAATTCTTTTGCTAAAGCAATCTGCTCTGGCTTCACAAATGCGGGGGCATGACCAACATTGGGAATTTCAATACTACGTGCATGTGGATTAACTTTACACATTTCGGCAACCGTTGCTGCAGATAGCAAATCAGAATCGCCACCCCGCACAATCAGCATCGGAATATGAATTTGCTTAAAGGCATGCCACATCGCCATCTCGCCAGCCTTCGCCATGATGGGGTTTACAGCAGCAAACGGCACCGAGATATTCGGGTCATAGTGCATGATCCACACGCCATCGCGCTGAATCAACATGGGTCCGTTATAAATCTCCCACTCTTCAGGGCTATGAACGCCAAAAGAAGCGCAGATCTGATTCAAACGAGTCAGCGCATCAGCACGATTAGCAAAAGCAAATGGCTGACCGACATAAGAGCCTAGACGCTTGATTGCTTCAGGCTCAATTTTGGGTCCGACATCATTAATCAACATTCTCTGAATAGGAGACTTCGGCATCGCGGCATAGACCATACCGATCAAGCCGCCCATTGAAGTACCAAACCAATCGACCTGTGATACACCTAGTTTTTTAACAAGCTCGGTAATATCTGCAACATATTGTGGAATGGCGTACAGCATCGGATTACTTAATCGATCTGAATCGCCACGACCAACGACGTCAGGACAAACCACGTAATAGTCTTTGCACATCGCTTGCGCAAGGGTTTTAAAGTCGCTCCCGCGCCGAGTTAAGCCATGAACACAAAGCAATACTTTAGAGTTATTGGGGTCACCCCATGCGTGATATGCCATACGATGCCGCGCATCACCACTAGAGCACTGCACAAAGAAAGTATCGCCATCATGCAAGATATTTGTACTCTGAGGTGATTGATGGGATTCAGGAGCGTCGTCATGATCATGTAAGTCACCCACCTCTTCGGGTTGCAAGGTGACATGATCGATCCCATGCTTATCTAAAAGCATGGTGTTAATTCTGACCATAATCTCTGGCCACTCGCGAATATTTGCTATCTCAATGTGGCCTATCAGCGCAGGAAAGCTGGGCGTCATTTCCCATACGTGCAAATCATGTACGGCCAATACACCAGGAATATTCTTTAAATCTTTACCCACTTCTAAATAATCAATATGCAGTGGCACACCTTCCATTAAGAAGTGATAGGACTCATGCAGAATCGAGATCGTTGACTTGAGGATGAGTAATGAGACCAAGATAGAGAGAATCGCATCAATGGGCATCCAACCGGTGAGCTGAATCACAACACCAGCAATCAGTGCTGCGACGGAACCCAATAAGTCACCCATGACATGGACTAATGCTGCACGCGTGTTCACACTCTTCTTATCACGTGAGAGAACCCAAGCTACTACGATATTCATGACAAGGCCAATGCCAGCCACAATGGTAACCGTTAGTCCATCCACCTTATGGGGATCATAGAAGCGACTAATGGCTTCAAACACAATCCAAGCCACTAAGGCCAGCATCACAATGCTGTTCACAAATGCTACTAAAGCTTCTGCTCTACCGAAACCAAAGGAATGTTTTGGGGAGGGAGGCCTGCGAGAAATAATTTGCGCCAAGAGTGCCAAGCCTAAGGCAGCTGCATCGGTCACCATATGACCCGCATCTGAGATCAATGCTAAGGAATTTGCAAAGTAAGCCGCTGCACCTTCAACCCCAGAAAAACCTAAGGTCAGAATTAAGGCAATGAAGAGGAGATTTTGATTGGAGACTTCTTTGCTATGAGAATGCTTAGCATCCCCTTTTTTATGCGCATGCAGAGAAGTGTCTGCCCCAGATAAATTCTGCGGTTTTGAGTGGCTGGAATGATGGGAACCCGACATGGTGAACCCATTATTCCATTAAATGATGACGGTAGTTAGAAACCCGTTGTATCAACAGGGGCACCTGTTTTGGCGATCACTTCCTCTTTTGTAACACCAGGAGCCAATTCGATTAACTTCAAACCCTGAGGGGTGATGTCAAGAACACAAAGATCTGTGATGATCTGACTAATGACGCCTACACCTGTCAAAGGCAAGGTGCACTTAGGCAAAATTTTAAGCTCTTCAGTGCCATCCTTTTTCTTGGCTACATGCTCCATCAGTACTACGACATGTTTCACGCCAGCAACCAAATCCATGGCACCGCCCATACCCTTCACCATTTTTCCTGGAATCATCCAATTCGCAATATCGCCATGCTCACTCACTTGCATGGCACCTAAAAAAGCGATATTGATTTTGCCGCCACGAATCATGCCAAAGGCATCAGCTGACGAAAAAATCGATGAGCCCGGTAAGGTCGTAATAGTCTGCTTACCCGCATTAATTAAATCAGCATCAATCTGATCTTCTGTTGGAAACGGTCCAATACCTAACAAACCATTTTCAGACTGCAGCCAAACTTCCATGCCCTCTGGTACGTGGTTAGCCACTAGAGTGGGAATACCAATTCCCAGGTTCACGTAAAAACCGTCTTTTAATTGTTTAGCGGCTCTTGCCGCCATCTCATCTCTATTCCAAGGCATATTGATCTTCCTAAATTCTTTTGATTGTTCTTTTAGATAACTAGCGAGTCGCTGAAAGTGTGCGCTGTTCTATACGCTTTTCAGGGGTGCTATTGATAACCAAGCGATGCACATAGATGCTTGGAGTATGAATCTCAGCAGGGTCCAAGACACCGTTCTCAACAATCTCTTCTACCTCTGCAACCGTGATCTTTCCTGCCATCGCAACTACTGGATTGAAATTACGAGCGGTATGGCGATAGACCAAATTTCCTGAACGGTCCGCTTTCCAAGCCTTCACCAAGGAAATATCAGAAACAATAGAGCGCTCCATAATGTATTTTTCGCCATCAAATTCTTTTAGCTCTTTGCCTTCAGCAACTAAGGTGCCAACACCCGTCTTGGTATAGAAGGCAGGAATGCCGCATCCACCAGCGCGCAATTTTTCGGCCAAAGTTCCTTGTGGCGTGAACTCGAGTTCTAACTCACCAGCTAGAAATTGACGTTCAAATTCTTTGTTTTCACCAACGTAGGATGCAACCATCTTTTTTACTTGACGTGAATTCAGCAGTATTCCAAGACCAAAACCATCCACCCCAGCGTTATTCGATACGGCAGTCAAATTTTGGGCTCCGAGATCTTTCACCGCCTGGATCAGAGCCTCCGGGATTCCGCAAAGACCAAAACCACCAACCGCTAGCTTTTGTCCATCCTTCAAGATATCCCGCAGGGCATCTACTGCCGATGGGTAAGTTTTATTCATAACTTTTGTCCTAATATTGCCAAAAAGGGTAAAAAAGTAATCATAACGCCTCAGGCTTTAAGCATTGATAGTCCTGGCACTAAATTGGTTTTTAGCACTTAGAACTAAACTATCTGGGCTGAAATACCCTATTTTTAAGAAATCTCGGAGAAATTGCATGAACCAGGTGGAGCTACTAGAACAATTCGGGCCCAGAGAATCCATGGATTACGACCTGGTTATTGTTGGAGGTGGTCCAGCCGGTCTTTCAGCAGCAATTAAAGCCAAGCAGCTTGCGAATGCCTCTGGCAATGACATCAGCGTTTGTGTTTTAGAAAAAGGCTCTGAAATCGGTGCTCATATTTTGTCTGGCGCTGTCATGGACCCTAAAGCGTTAAACGAACTTTTTCCCAACTGGAAAGAATTAGGGGCGCCACTCACTACGAAAGTCACACAAGATCAATTTCTATTTTTAAGTGCTGATCACTCATATCAAGTTCCCAACTGGATCTTGCCCGAATGCTTTAAAAATGAGGGTAACTATATTGTGAGCTTGGCTAACGTAACCCGTTGGCTAGGTGAACAAGCTGAGGCACTTGGTGTAGAAATTTTCCCAGGCTTTCCAGCAGCAGATATCTTGTGCAACGAACAAGGTGCAGTCAGCGGCGTGATCACTGGCTCGATGGGTTTAGATAAAGAAGGTAAGCCTACCGATCAATTTCAGCTAGGTATGGAATTGCGTGGCAAATACACCCTATTCGCTGAAGGTTCTCGGGGCCACCTTGGTAAACAGTTAATTGCTAAGTTCGCCTTAGATAAAGATTCTGATCCTCAAAGTTATGGCATCGGCATTAAAGAACTCTGGGAGGTTGAGCCTTCCAAGAGCAAGCCTGGATTGGTAGTGCATACCGCTGGTTGGCCATTAGAAAGTGACACCTATGGTGGCTCCTTCCTGTATCACTTAGGGGATAACAAAGTTGCTGTTGGTTTAGTAGTTGGCCTCTCCTATAAGAACCCTTACCTCTCACCCTTTGAAGAATTCCAACGCTATAAATTACATCCGAAGATTCGTGACACGTTTGAAGGTGGTAAACGAATTGCTTATGGTGCACGAGCGCTGACTGCCGGCGGCTTGAATAGTCTTCCTAAAACTGTATTTCCGGGTGGCGCACTTATTGGTTGCGATGCTGGCTTCTTAAATGCCTCACGCATTAAAGGTAGCCACGCTGCGATTAAGACAGGCATGCTGGCTGCAGAAGCTGCAGTTGCAGCACTTCATGACAATCGTTCTGCCGATATTTTGGCAGGCTATCCAGCTGCTTTCCAAAACAGCTGGTTACATACTGAGCTCAATCAAGCGCGCAACTTCAAAGCTTGGATGTCGAAAGGACTCTACTTAGGAACGCTGATGGTTGGTCTTGAGCAAAAAGTGCTCGGTGGCAATATGCCTTGGACTGTGCATCTCAAACATGCTGATCATGAGTGCTTAGAGCCAGCAGCGCAGCACAAGCCTATAGATTATCCAAAACCTGATGGCAAAATCAGCTTTGATCGTCTCTCCTCAGTGTTTATTTCTAATACGAACCATGCTGAGAATCAACCGATACACCTCACCCTAAAAGATGCAACGATTCCAGTCAGCCTCAATCTCAAAACCTATGCGGGTCCAGAGCAACGCTACTGCCCTGCTGGCGTTTATGAATACATTGAGGCAGATGGTCAACCACGCTTACAGATTAATTCACAAAACTGCGTCCACTGCAAAACCTGCGATATTAAAGACCCAAGTCAGAACATTGTTTGGATTACCCCCGAAGGTGGTGGCGGCCCTAACTACGGAGCGATGTAAATTATGATGATGCTACACACGATGTTACGCGTTGGCGACCTCCAGCGCTCAATTGATTTTTACACCAAAGTACTCGGCATGAATTTATTGCGCACTACCGAGCGTCCAGAGCAAAAGTACTCCTTGGCATTTGTGGGCTTTGGTAAAGGCAATGCCGATGGGCAGGCTGAGATTGAGTTGACCTTCAACCATGGGGTTCATTCTTATGACTTGGGTACAGCCTATGGTCATATTGCCATCGGTGTTCCTGACGCCTACGCTACTTGCGACAAGATTAAAGCGGCAGGTGGTAACGTCACCCGTGAAGCTGGACCCGTTGCGGGCGGAGATACCATCATTGCTTTTGTGACAGATCCTGATGGTTACAAAATTGAATTCATTCAACGCTAACAGTGTCAGGCTCTGAACAATACTCTTTAGAAATACTAGATCATCTATCTGATGTATCTGCCGCAGATTGGAATGCCCTCCTCGATGCCGATGCTGGCCCTTTTCTGAGATATGAATTTTTAAGCGCCCTCGAAGAGACCGGTTGCGTTGGCGGCATTACGGGATGGCAAGTAGCCCATCTTGTTTTAAAACAAGCAAGTAAATTAGTTGGTGCAATGCCGCTCTACTTAAAGCGGCATTCCTATGGTGAGTTTGTCTTCGATTGGTCATGGGCGCAGGCTTACGAGCAACAGGGCCTGAACTATTATCCAAAGGTACTTTGCGCCATTCCCTTCACCCCTGTACAGGGCTCACGTATCTTATGTAGAGCTGACTCAAGCGCTACCGAAATTCGGAAGGTATTGATTGCTGGTCTCAAGTCTTTGTTGACAGACAATGATCTTTCATCGGCGCATATTCTATTTCCAATGCCTAATGAGGCAGCTCATCTAAAAGAGCAAGGCTTCTTATTACGAGATTCAGTACAGTTTCACTGGCATAACCAAGACTTTCAGAACTTTGAGCAATTTCTATCAGTGCTCACCATGAAACGCCGTAAAAATATTCGTCGTGAACGTGAGCAAGTCGCAAAAGAGGCTATTACGTTTAGGCATGTGCCTGGAAAAGATTCAAGCGATCTAGATTGGGAATTCTTTTTTGAGTGCTATCAAAATACCTATTTAGAACACCACTCGAGCCCCTACTTAAGCGAATCATTCTTCAAGCTCTGGGTAAAACAGATGCCAGAGAACTTGCACCTCATACTGGCTGAGCGCAATGGAATTGCGATAGCTGCGTCATTGCTAGTGGTTGATCAACAATCTTCCAAAGCTTATGGCAGATATTGGGGTGCACTAGAACGCATCCCTTGTTTGCACTTTGAGACTGCTTATTACCAGGCGATTGAATACTGCATTAAAGAAGGGATTCAGACATTTGAGGGGGGCGCACAAGGTGAGCACAAGATGGCGCGCGGATTTTTACCCACCACCCTGCAATCCGCCCACTTTCTTAAAGACCCAAGATTTGCAAAGGCCATTGGACATTTCCTAGATCGTGAGCACCAAGGCATTGGTGCCTATGTCGATGAGCTTGCCGAGCATAGTCCGCTGAAATCGACTAAAGTACTTCCATGAATTCTGGAAGCAACGAACCTAAATCTCCCCAAGTGCAAGATGGATCACACTCCTTATCAACTGGAGACGATGAATCAGATTCACCTTGTATTGGTGTCTGCACGACTCTCTACGATGAGATTTGCCAAGGCTGCGGCCGAACCTTGCATGAGGTGAGTAATTGGGTCTTTTTCTCTGATGCAGAAAAAGCCTCTGTGTGGAAGCGCATCCGCGAGGATGGTACTGCTACCCGCTTTCAGCGACAGGCCAAAGAAAATAAGCCTGCGTAATCTTCGCAGGCTTATTTTCTTTTAAATCTCCATTACTGACTTAGCAGCTTAACCAGTTAATTCCTGGCTACGTAAATACTCTTCGTAAGTGCCCGAGTAATCGACAACCGTACCGTCCATCTTCACTTCCAAAATACGGTTAGCCAAAGCAGAAACAAATTCGCGGTCGTGGGAAACAAAGATTAAAGTACCATCAAATTTTTCAAGCGCAATTTGCAAACTTTCAATCGATTCCATATCCATGTGATTGGTTGGCTCATCCATTGCTAGCACGTTATATTTTTGGAGCATGAGTTTGCCCCAAATCATCCTGCCCTTTTCACCACCAGAAAGGACTTTTACTGACTTACCAATATCGTCACCGGAAAATAAGAGGCGTCCCAAAGTGCCACGAATGACTTGATCATCGTCACCAGTGTTGCGCCACTCATTCATCCAATCCATGAGCAGCTCATCTTTAGCAAACATATCCGTATTGTCTTGCGGCATTACGCCGACGTTCGCATTCTCTGCCCACTTCACATCTCCACTATCTGCGCTGATACCATCGAAGCGCTTGCTGAGAATAGTTTTTAGAAGTGTTGTCTTACCTGCTCCGTTTTGACCAATGATGGCAATTTTTTCGCCAGCACGCACACCTAACTTAAAGTTCTTGAAGATCACGCGGTCATAGGCCTTAGTGAGTGCATTGCACTCGACGGCCATGTTATGCAGCTTTTTCTCAGTATCAAAACGAATGAACGGGTTTTGACGCGAGGATGGCTTTACTTCAACAACCTCAATCTTCTCTAACTGACGCTGGCGTGAAGTTGCCTGACGTGCTTTAGAAGCATTTGCTGAGAAGCGGGCTACGAAAGCCGCTAATTCAGCAATTTTTTCTTTGGCTTTCACGTTATTGCTTAACTGTTGTGTTCGTGCCTGAACCGATGCCAGCATGTA
Source organism: Polynucleobacter sp. AP-Feld-500C-C5 (assembly GCF_018882265.1). Classification (NCBI taxonomy): domain Bacteria; kingdom Pseudomonadati; phylum Pseudomonadota; class Betaproteobacteria; order Burkholderiales; family Burkholderiaceae; genus Polynucleobacter; species Polynucleobacter sp. AP-Feld-500C-C5. The sequence goes on from NZ_JACVOW010000019.1 coordinate 169,314, forward strand.
GGAGTCGTAGTTTCCTGGATAGACCTTCAAGGTTCCATAGTCCATATCGGCCATATGCGTACAGACTTCATTGAGGAAGTGGCGATCATGGGAAATGATGATGATCGTGCTTTTGATCTCATTCAAAATATCTTCTAACCAATGAATGGAGTGAATATCCAAGTTATTGGTTGGCTCATCTAAGAGCAAAACATCTGGGTCTGAGAACAAAGCTTGAGCAAGCAAGACACGCAATTTCCAACCCGGAGCAACGTTGCTCATGGGGCCATCATGTTGCTCAATCGGAATACCAATACCCAATAACAACTCACCCGCTTTTGCTTCCGCGGTATAGCCACCATACTCAGCGTACTTCCCCTCGAGCTCAGCAGCCTTCATGTAGTCTTCGTCAGTAGCCTCTGGGTTGGCGTAGATGGCATCACGCTCAGCGGCAGCTTTCCACATCTCCTCATGACCCATCATCACTACATCGAGTACCCGCACGTCTTCATAAGCAAACTGATCTTGACGCAATTTACCTAAACGAATGCCGGGGTCTAAGCTCACATTACCGCTAGTTGGCTCTAACTCGCCACCCAGAATTTTCATGAAGGTAGACTTACCGCAACCGTTGGCACCAATGAGGCCATAACGATTACCACCGCCAAACTTCACGGAAATATTTTCAAACAAGGGCTTCGCCCCGAACTGCATGGTGATATTAGATGCGGACAACACGGATGTTTTCTAGCTTTCTGAAATTCAATTCAATAGATACCCCCAGTATTGGGAGCAAAGACCGATATTTTAACGGTTTAGAGCGAGGAAAGCCTTAAATCAAGTGCTGATTAGACTTTGACCCTAAATGGGGTGAAATTCGTGTGGATATCGTAATAATCCTCATTCTCTTTGCGCTTAAGGAAATTGACGATCCAATAGGTGAAAGGTGTCGCCAAAACCTCCCAAGCCGTTTTCAGAGCATATTGAGCTAAGGCTACCTGGATAATTTCGTGGGTTGGCCAGATGCCATAAAAAGCCAACATATAAAAGAATGAAGAATCAACCATCTCCCCTACTGCAGTCGAACCAATCGTGCGCATCCATAAAAAACGCCCTTGAGTCCAAATTTTCATCTTGGCTAATACAAAGCTATTGGCAAAACTACCGCACCAAAATGAGAACATGGAAGCCAGGGCAATGCGCCAAGAGTTGCCAAAGACGGTTTCTAAACCATGCTGATAGTTGGCCATGTAAGTGCCGGGTGCCACTGGTAACGCAATCACGATCTGTGCCATGATGGCTGCAAATGCTAAAGCAGCAAATCCCGCCCAAACAGCTCGACGGTCATAAGCGTAACCATAAACTTCTGTGAGAATGTCGCCAAAGAAATAGGCGATCGGGAAAAACAAAATACCGCCGCCAAAGGTCAATTCACCAAAATACGGCAAGTTCACCACTGCCGCTTTACCAGCACCAATAAAGTTCGAGCACAGAAGCACGACCACAAAGGCAGCCAAAATCAGGTCGTAATAGCGATGGTGTCGTCTCGGCGAGTCCATAAGTCAAGAAAAATGGATAATAGAAAGAAGAATATCCGCATTCCTGAACTTACGCAGGAAGCGGTCAGAAAACAATCTATAGGACAACTAGAAACATGAGCAAAGCCAGCTTTAATTGGGAAGACCCCCTCTTACTTGATACCCAGTTAACTGAAGAAGAGCGCATGATCCGTGATGCTGCCGCTGAATACGCTCAAGGGCGTCTCATGCCCCGCATTTTGGAGGCCTATCGCAATGAGACTACTGACCCCTCTATCTTTCGTGAGATGGGTGAGCTCGGTCTCTTAGGTATCACCATTCCGGAACAATACGGCGGCGCCAATTTAAATTACGTCTCTTATGGATTGATTGCTCGTGAAATCGAGCGGGTCGATTCTGGTTACCGCTCCATGATGAGCGTGCAGTCCTCTTTGGTGATGGTGCCTATCAATGAGTTTGGTAGTGAAGCACAAAAGCAAAAGTACTTACCTAAATTAGCCACGGGCGAATGGATTGGCTGCTTTGGCTTAACTGAACCAAACTATGGGTCAGATGCTGGCGGCATGATTACTCGCGCTAAGAAAGTACCCGGTGGATTTTCTTTGACGGGTTCCAAGATGTGGATCTCTAACTCCCCAATCGCTGATGTATTTGTAGTGTGGTCTAAAAATGATGAAGGCGTTATTCGCGGCTACATCTTAGAAAAGGGGATGAAGGGCTTAAGCGCTCCAAAGATCAGTGGCAAGATGGGTCTTCGCGCTTCTGTTACCGGTGAAATTGTGATGGATGAAGTGTTTGTGCCCGCTGAAAATGAATTCCCAGAAGTTACTGGCCTGAAAGGACCCTTCACCTGCTTAAACTCTGCACGTTACGGTATTTCTTGGGGCTCACTAGGTGCAGCTGAATGGTGCTGGCATGCAGCGCGTCAATACACCTTAGATCGCAAGCAGTTTGGCAAACCCTTGGCTGCCAATCAACTGATTCAAAAGAAATTAGCGGATATGCAAACCGAGATTGCACTCGGATTGCAAGGTTGCTTGCGTTTAGGTCGCATGAAAGACGAAGGCATCGCTGCTCCTGAAATTACCTCCATTATGAAACGTAACTCTTGCGGCAAGTCTCTAGAGATTGCCCGTATGGCACGTGATATGCATGGTGGTAACGGCATCTCGGATGAGTATGGCGTGGTGCGTCACATGATGAACTTGGAGGTTGTGAATACCTACGAAGGTACACATGACATTCACGCTCTCATTTTGGGTCGTGCTCAAACCGGCATTCAAGCTTTTAGCTAATTTAGGTTTAGCTTTGCCACGATGGCCTTTGCTGCTTTAGCAAAGGCCTCATCACTGTCATTCTCTAGTTGTACAAAATTCTCAATCTTATATTGAGGAAAGTTGCGCACTATGGAGGATTGATAGGAAGGGTCATAGTGCATGACCAACAACTCTTCAACTAAAGATGGAAACTGCTTTGCGTCAATTGCTTCATTCCATTGGGCAATTTGCACTTTTCCATAATGTGCTGTGAGTAGTGCTAATTTACGCTTGAAATTATCAGTATCACTTAAAAAATGATGGTATTCACGAATTAACCATGACACCCGTGTTTGGGTGCTTGATCTCAATTCAATGCAGGCGCCATTGCGAATCTTTTCCATCAAGGCATCGGGGATGTGAACACCGCCTACCTTTTTACTTTCTGATTCTACGAGCACGGGCTTAGTTGGGTCTAGTGAGCGCAGCGCATTCCAAAGCGCAGTTTCAAAACCTTTTTGTGAAGGCTGCTCGATATTGGGCTCATTGCCTAGAACCGAGCCACGATGAATCGCGAGGTCTTCTAAATCTAGGATCTGAGCACCATACTGCTGCGCCTCTTGGAGTACTCTTGTTTTACCGCTACCCGTCATGCCAGAAATCACTTGAAAAGAGAAATGCTTTGCTGCGGCCTCTAATCCATCAATCACAGTTCTTCTGAACCCTTGATAACCACCTTCTAACTGCATCGCTTTCCAGCCGATACGATTGAGGATATGAGTAAACGCCCCGCTCCGCTCACCACCGCGCCAGCAATAAATCAATGGTCGCCATTCACGGGGCATTTCCAATAAATAGTCTTCTAGATGATGAGCAATATTGCGAGAAACTAAAGCGGTACCCAGCTTCTTTGCTGCAAAAGGAGAAACTTGCTTATACAAAGTACCAATCTTGGCGCGTTCTTCATTATCTAAAACGGGGTAGTTGACAGCGCCTGGAATGTGATCGAGAGCAAACTCAGCGGGTGATCTGACATCAATAATGAGATCAAAACGATCTAACTCTGTCAGAAATTGATCTAACTTTAAAATATGCGGATTGCTAGGTTGCATATCGCAGCGTTAGCTAATCTTCTGCAAAATGTGTTCAGGCCAAGGCGCTGATTTATTGGTAGCGAGATCTACCCAAACCATCGTAGCACCACCAATCGCAGCCTCTTCTTCAGGCGAAGTGGTTAAAGACATGCTGGTATAGACATCCATACTGGTTCTACCGATAGCACCAATCGATGTTTTGAGGATCAATTCACCTGGGTAAGAGAGTTGTTTATAGAAGTTACAAAAACCATTCATCATCAACATCGACTCACGCCCAGGGGCTACTTGATAACCCATTGAAGTAATCCATTCAACACGCGATTGCTCCATATACCGAAAGTACACAGTGTTGTTAACATGTCCATAAGTATCCATGTCACCCCAACGAATGGGCATGATCATTTCATGAACAAGCTTTCGCTCCTCTGGGATGGCGATGCGCATTGTGATGCAGTACTGTGGATTTATTTCACTTGCAATGCAAGTTGATATAAATTGGTTGATCGAGCACCTGATCGGCAAAATGCAAGAACTGGACTAGGCATCGTGTTTAACAAACGTGCCATCTCTCTCACTTGCTCAACAGTCATCGCGCTAGGCACCACTGGCAAGTAGGCGTATTGCAAGCCTAATTTTTCTGCTTCAGCTTGAATATCAGCATTCTTTGGCTGATCAGGACCGCCTTCACCGTCAGGGCGATTATTGATGACGCTTTTATAGCCTTGCTGAGCAATTTCAGCAAGATGGCTTGGATCAATTTGACCAAGTGTGCCGAATTGATCGTTATGACAAGTAATAGGAAGACTCATGACACCCTCTTCAATTAAGAATTAACACTATGAATAGGAGTGATTCTAAATCAGGCCGAACTAGACCGCGTGTTTATGGGCGCCAAAGAACCGGTCGCAAAGCGCCATTCCAGCCAACATCGCAAGCACAAATACCAGCGCCTTCAAGTGGCCAGCACCAAGAGCAACGATGGCTGGGCCTGGGCAAAATCCAGCAATCCCCCAGCCTGACCCAAATATCAGACTGCCAATGATGAGAGGTTTGCTGATGTCTCGTCTTTGGGGGATATGCAAGGCGTCACCAAAAAAGGCTTCTGTTCTTTTGCTGACGACATAAAAGCCGCCAAGACCCACAATCACAGCACCCGCCATGACAAATATTAAGGATGGATCCCACGTTCCTGCTAAATCCAGAAATCCTAAGATTTTCTGTGGATTGCTCATGCCAGAAATAATCAAGCCCACCCCAAAAAGGACGCCAATGAGATATTGACTCAACAAACCGAAGTGCCTTTTCACATCAGCCTCCGATCACATGACGCAGAACAAAAACAATCAAAAAGCCAGCAGTCATAAACGAGACCGTAGCCACTAAAGAACGAGGTGATAAACGCGAGAGTCCACAAATACCATGGCCACTGGTGCAACCAGAGCCATATTGAGTGCCAAAGCCCACCAAAAGACCGGCAATAACTACCGCAAGCCAATCAGCCTCTACCTCAACAATGGGACGTATTTCAAAAAATAATGCTGCCAATAATGGAGCAGTGAGTAATCCCAAAATCAAAGCCATGCGCCATGCGCGATCGCCTGACTTGGGACGCAAGAGACCAGAAATAATTCCGCTGATACCTAAAATTCGACCATGAAACAATACATAAAGGGCTGCTGCAACACCCAGAATTATTCCCCCTAACAAAGAAGGAATGGGTGTGAATGAGAGCCAATCAATTTGCATGTATTTTGCCTAGTCTGATTAAGCGCAGGGGTTAGGAGCATGGCGCATTTTGAGATAGCAGAGTGCTAAGTAGGCACCAAAGATAAAACCTGGTAAAGCTAACAGAGAGCCGACTGCAAGGGTAGAGATGCCACTTAAACCCTGACCTACAGTGCAGCCTAAGGCAGTAACACCACCAAACCCCATCAATGCAGCACCCACTAAATGATTGCCAGTATCTTCGGCATCCCGAAAGGATTCAAAGCGAAAAGATTTTGTGGCTAATGAGATAAATGCTGAGCCCAAGATCATCCCCACCACTGCAACAATGCCAACCGTCAATACTTTAGAGGTATCGCTATACATCATGAGCCAGTCTAGAGAATATGCGTATGGCGCTACAAAAGATAAGCTCTCCATGCGACCAGAGTTGGTGACTAAGAACACTTCCTCAAGCGTATTGGGATCCTCAGCAACATATCCTAGATTGCCAGATATCCACCAGACTGCACAGATAGCAAGACCTACCGCTACGCCAGCGAATAGATTATTAGCAGTCCAAAATGCTTTGCTAGCAAGCGCATAAGCAATGAATGCAAAGCCGATCATGAAACCCAAAGCCAGATGAAGATGTGAGCGTGCCATTCCCAATGGAGCACTCAGAAGACTCGGCAAATCTTGTGGCGTATTAAATGCAATGAAGATGGTATCCAAAGTATTAATCCGGATGACACCCAAAAAGCCACGCATCGTCATATAGGCAGTTAAACCTAAGACCATAAAGACGACTACAGACTTCAAATTACCGCCACCAATCCGCACTAGAGTCTTACTACCGCAACCAGACGCTAAGACCATCCCAAAGCCAAACAAAATACTGCCTACTATCGTAGAGAGCCATAAAAACTTATTGCCGGTATAAAAACTCTTCAGAGGATCAACCAGGCCCAGATAAGACATTAAGGCAAAACCAATCATCGCTACACCAATGGCTAAAAACCACTGCCTTAAGCGTTCCCAGCTAGACATGATGAATACATCAGATACTGCACCCATGCTGCAAAAGCCAGTCTTTTGCATCACTGCACCAAGCAAAAAAGTAATAGCAAAAGTCGCCCAAAGGACTGACTTGCTTAATGAATTGATATCGACAACATCCATAGCGACTATATAAAAAGTTAAGGTTTGAATTTATAAAACTGTTGATTGAGATAGGCAACAACATCAGCCTCATCTTCAGGAAAAAGATCTAGGCGAAGCTCGGTATTACAAAGGCTCACCATCTTCTTCAAATTGGCCATCGACTTCACCTTGCCATCGCTGCGCGTATAAATCATGTCGCCATTACTAAAACCGGATTTCTTGGCATGACAGGCATAGCATTTTTGCTGATCAATGGTTTTACCGTTTGCCAAATCGGGTGCAGCAAATACTGGTGCACTCACTAGTACACTCAGAGCTACTACTGAGAGGGTTTGGATAAAAATCAATTTCATTACAAATCAAGGATTTAGAATTAATCCTCTATTTTAAGGCCCAATAGCCAAAATTGCCCTACTCCGCCTGGATCGACAGATAAACGTTATAGGCATTCATGCGGTTGGCAGCTCTATATAAGGGCATTCCTTCATATTCTGACCAATCAGTCTGTTGATACGCCTCCTCAAAAGGATCCATATTGATAGCGGCCTTAGCCATTGAGTCCCGCAGATACTTCAAATAGTTTTTTGTAAAAGCAATGTCTTCCTTGGGCTTAACTGAAAAGCCGCCATGGCCTGGAATCACAACATTGGGATTGAGTTTAGCAATCTCATCTAAGGCAATTAACCAACCTTTGCTATCAGCATTGCCCACAAATGGAATACGGCCCCGAAAGACGAGATCGCCAGCAAAGAGGGCTTTTTCTGAGGGAACATACACCATCAAATCCTCTGGGGCATGCGCAGGACCGACTCGACTAATCAAAAATTCCACCCCACCAATGTTCAATTTAGATTGTTTATCAATCCAAACATCTGCCGATATCAACTGAGTATTTGTATTCACCCAAGGTGCAAAGTCAATCCTGGAGGCAATCAAACGTTGCTTCGCTGTCTCAGAAGAGAGATAGTTTCTGCCCTCACCTTGGGCATAGATCTTGGCGCCAATCTTTTTAAATTCTTGCAAGCCATAAATATGGTCGGCATGGTAGTGACTCACAATCACTGCCACCACTTTTTGCTTGGTCACTTTCTTAATCTCAGCAATGAGCTTTTGCGCCAAGATCGGCGAGCCCAATGCATCCATCACTACTACACCACCTGGCGTAACCACAAAACCCGCATTAGAAATAAAGTTCTGATTGGCACTACTGCCCATTTGCGCAAAACCCTGCACAAAATAAGTATGGGGAGCCACTTGCACCGGCTTCAGTTGGATTGCATCAACAGGATTAGTTGCTTGTGCATAAGCGACACTACTAAAGACGAGAGATCCTATTAGGATCCCTATCAAATGACTTACAAACCGAATATAGCTATTGAAGCTATTCATGATGCTTAAGGCTTGATGTAGGCAAAGCCATCTTTATATTGAAGATCAGCTACACGTACCACTCCTGATGGCGTGAAATCCGCGTCAAGGGTGAATTGATCTTTCTTCAGGTTACGATTTTTCAGAGTAATTTCACAAACTTCAAATTTCACACCGCGGGATTTCAATGCACCAACCAATGGGGCATATTCTGTGCCATTCTTTTTATCTTTAGCACCTTCCATCAACAAGTCAACGCCATTGGCATGAGTCACAACGATGATGATGGTATTGGGGGAAGTATCCAAATGGTTACGAATGTTGCGCAGACCTTTTAGACCTTGAGTCTCAGCGTCATCAATGTGATACACCACTTTAGTATTGCCCGTAGGTTGAGCTAAAGCAGTGGAGCAAAACCCTAAAGCAAGGACCAGAGCAGTAAGAAAGGAAAGTAGTTTTTTCATATGACTATTCGATGAAGTTAATTAGATTGGAGCCATACCGGGGTTATTCGAAACACCCTTAATGACAGGTTCATTGAGCTTCACTGCTTTGACAACTTTCACGTCACGTAAATGACGTTCCATTACATCCCAAATTGGTTCGCCACCAGTATTTTTTGCTTCTTCGCTCACCGGTGCCCAACCAGCAACTTTATATGTCTTATTGGCTTCGATGGGTTTGCCATGAAGTCGCATATCGGTAATACGCTTACCTGCACTTTGAGCTGGATCAATCGTGTATTGCATGCCGCCAACCCGCACCATATCGCCACCTTGCTGGTAATACGGGTCAGGATTAAATAAATTATCCGCAACATCTTCGAGAATGGTTTTTATAGTCTCACCAGTCATATTAGTGACAGTAGTGTATGGATAAGTAATGGCTGTTTGATCAAGCAAGTTCTCGCGGGTGATCGGCTGGCCTGGCAACAGACTGGTACCCCAACGGAAGCCTGGTGAGAAAGCAATCTCTGCATTCTTCTGCGCCATGAGGCCATCCAAAATCAGCTGGTCAAAGCTACCGTTGAAATTACCGCGACGATATAAAAGACCTTCAGTGGTGGCTAACTTTTCACCTAACTTCGCTTCGTATGGAGCTCTCACTTTAGCGATTAACTTATTCATGGCTGGATCAGCTGGAATCATATTGGAGAAGATAGGCAGCAGCTTGTAACGGAAATCAACTGGCTTGCCACCCTTCACATCAAAATCTAAGACACCCAAGAATTTGCTATTTGAGCCAGCGTTAGTCACTAGAGTGATGCCGCCAGCATTCTTCACCTTGACTGGAATAGGAACGCCATCATGGGTATGGCCACCTAAAATGGCATCTAAGCCCCGCACTCGGGATGCCATCTTCAGGTCCACATCCATACCATTATGGGATAGAAGAACCACAACCTTGGCACCTTTTGACCTCACTTCATCAATCGTCTTTTGCATATTCTCTTCTTGAATACCAAAGGTCCAATCAGGAGTGAAGTAGCGAGGGTTTGCAATTGGTGTATATGGGAACGCTTGGCCAATGATGGCAACTTGTATTCCATTCTGTACTTTCATGACATAGGGATTAAATACTATGTCGCCAAAGTCCGCTGTCTTGATGTTTTGTGCAATGAAAGAAACCTTACCTTTGAAGTCACCATTGACAATTTCCATCACGCGCTTCTCACCTAAGGTCATCTCCCAATGCGGCGTCATCACATCAACACCCAAGGCAAGGGCAGCATCCACCATATCCTGACCATTCGTCCAGAGTGCAGTACCAGAGCCTTGCCAAGTATCCCCACCATCGAGCAGTAGCGCTCCTGGGCGAGTGGCTTTCATTTGTTTAATCAAGCTAGCCATATGAGCAAAGCCACCCATCTTGCCGTAGTTTTGCGCAGCAGCCACATAATCTAAATAGGTGAACGCATAAGCATCATGAGTACCTGGGGCAATACCATTCGCTTTTAAGAAGTATTCACCAACTAAATGTGGAGTCTTGCCTTCTTGAGTGCCAATACCAAGATTCACATTGGGTTCACGGAAATAGATTGGCAACAACTGCGCATGGCAATCTGTGAAATGCAGAAAATGGACATTACCAAATTTAGGTAGATCGTAAAATTTTTGGACAGCGGTTTGTGCATTCACAAAATTGGACTGCAAACTCATCCCGCCAGCAGATGCAATCGCCAAAGCTTGCAAAAAATCGCGACGACTTAAAGACATAAAGTTCCCCTTGCAAAAACAGGCCTGTCGGCCTGTTCTTTATTTTTTCTATTAACTTACTGATTGACTGGAGAGGCAGGATCCAACAGTAAAGCTATCACATCCTGAATTTGCTGCTCATTTAAGAGCTTGAAGTGGGCGAAACGCGGCATATTGCTGCATGCGTTATAGGCCTTAGAGTTATTGATGCGATTCCAGGTATAGGTCACCACTTCAGGCGAGTACCCACGGAGCTTGCCGTAGTTCCAGAGAGTGGGGCCAATCGTTCCATAAGAAATCTCTTTCTTATCGATCTGGTGACAGTTATAACAACCACCGCCGACTGGGGTATCTGCTTTGTCAGTCCAGGTTGCACCGCGACCGCTCTGTGCAATCGCTTCACCCTTCTTCCAATCGCCAATATATTTACCGTCAGAAGGCTGCTTGATTGAATCCATATTCATCTTCTGAATCTTCTCGCGCATTTTTTCGCCTTGCTTGCTGGTCGAGAAAACAGGATCAGAACAGAACTTTTGGGTTGCATCTTGATCAATACGATCCAAGCCAGCGATACCATCTGCTCTAAAGCCATCCTTCATCATCTTATTGAATTTAGGGTCATTCGCTTGCTGAGCGATTGCAAAGTCTTGCATGCTGAATGCTGCTACTGCAAAAGTAGTAATAGCTAAGAGGGATTTGATGTTCTTCATATTCATATTCTCTGTCTCTTATCCATTAACGCTTCAAACCAGGAGTTTCAACTGTTCCACCATTGGCATTCTTTGCCATATACATCGACAAAGCTACAGTCAAATCAGAGCCATAAATCGGGAATGGGAAACGCTGCTGACGATAGCAATCGTTCAAACGCTGTTGCATGGTCCAAAACTGTCCGCTTGAGACGCGATATGCTGGCCAATAGCCCCAACCCAAAGCAGCACCCTTTTGTGTAGTGATGTTGGGTAGGTCTTGCAAGCGAATCCGCTTACCATCCTCACCGTGACAAGACGCGCAGGAAAAATCCATGGGACCACCCTGGAAATAGAATGCACGCTTACCAAGCTCATACATTTCTTTTTCTTTAGGATGATTCGTGCTCACTTTAATCTTGTCACCCTTAGATAAAGTGACAACGTAAGCCACAATCGCCTCCATATCCTTCTTAGGTCCCTTTTGAAAGGGGGCATCAACTATTTCTTGCAGGTCACGACCCTGTAGCTTTTGCATACACGTCATCAAGCGTGACTCAAGATCTTGAACTTTATTAGTATCTTTGAAGTAGCGTGGCAGTTGTGCTGCTGCACCTTTCACAACTCCTGGCCCTAGACCTAAATCACACTTCTCAAGTGTGGCGTTTTTAGGACCGGCTGGTTTTTTCCATAACTCTTCACCCGCAGCTTCATACAGCTCGGAAGGATTTCCATCTGCAATCATCTCGCGATACTTTGCAATATCGTCTGTTGCATTTTGCGCATACGATGAAGATGAAATTGACAAGATTGTTGCCAATACTCCTGAGGCTAAGCCTAAGGTGAATTTACGCTGCATTTATTACCCTTTCAAAACTATAAAGGTGGCAAAGATGTTTGGCATTAAGAAGCAGTTGCTTCATCGGTGCGCTTGTCACCTTTGCTATCGACCCAACTCACCACAATCTTGTCGCCTTTGGCGCCTTTGTATTTGAAGTTCAAAAATGGATCCTTAGAAACTGCTGGACCAAATTGACCATTCAATACATCTTTACCATTTGCTTTGACATTAATTGTGCTGATGAACCATGCAGGAATCGTTTTACCGGCAGCATCTTTACGCTGACCAGATTCCATATCGTGCTTCATCAAAATTTTTACATCCACAATTCCACCGTTCTCAGCAGCTCTAACGCGCATTGGATCAGCCATGTTTTCCTCTTGTATCTAGTGATTCGTTAATAGTATTGATTGGGGTTTAGAGTAATTAAGCGCGGCAATTAACCGCCGCAACCACCTAATGTGACTTTCACTTCCTTAACGGCCATGCTCCACTTGCCATCCGCTTTTACCAAAGCATAAACATTGGAGGTTTGACCCATTTTGATACGAGTAGTTACAAACGGCTCAGTACCAGCAGGAATGAAGAATTGTGCAGCCAAGGAGCTTGGGTTTTTTTCAACCAAGATAGCCATTTGCTCTGCCTTGAGAGTAGTTGTAATGCCAACGGGAACTACTGCGCCATTTTCTGCAATATCAGGAGCATTCAAAGTGACGGCAGCAGATTTATCTGGGCTACCTGCGCCTAAGATTTTGAATACATCATCTAAGCTCTTGCCTTCAAAAGCGGCTTTATTCCACTCTTGCGCTTGGGCTACGCTGATAAGACCCGCAGAAGCCATCAAGCCAAAAACGGCTGAATATTTCAATAAACTGCGTCGCTGCTGATTCATAAAAACTCCTTAAATAATCTACTCTTAGTATCAAATATAGCGGTATTTCAAAAAACCCTCTGCAAAACTATTGTCCCGTAAGTACCCAGCGCACAAGTATTGCCCTATCTTCATTGGATAACTGTGGCTGTGGCGGCATCGGAATTGCTCCCCACACGCCTGAACCGCCATTTTTGACTTTAGCCATGAGCTTCTCCTGAGCCCCGTTCTGGTCTTTATATTTTGCTGCAATATCGGCAATCGATGGGCCTACTAACTTCGCATTTGACGCATGGCAAGCAGAGCAGTTTTCATTCTTAAATAATGCTGCTGGCCCTTTTATAGATGCAGCATGGGTATCAGCGGCATGGGCCAAGCCCTCACCCGCAGAACCGGGTAACTTGTCCATTGGCGGCTTGGTTGTGTCTGCACCTCGGTATGGACCATAGAGGCGATTTTGCTCTGCAATGTTGCCATGGGCATTTCTGGCAAAGTCAGGGAGCGTAGACCCGATTTGCACAAACTTGATGCAATTGCTCATACATGAAGAACCATTCACATCTGGCTTACCATTGACGCTCCAAAAGCCGTGATTTCGAGTCATGCCATTTCGGTTCGGCATCTTTTTCTGTACTTCAGCGATATTGGTATTACTCAAGACGAAATCATCCGGAACAATTTCACCCAAGCTCAAAATAAATGCAACAAGTGCATAGGTTTCATCCGGCGTTAAAGATCTAGGTGCATTCCAAGGCATGGCGCGATAGATGTAATCCCATAAAGTAGAAACGGTGGGAACTTTCATCAAGGTAGTACGCTGTGGTTGCTTACGATCCGACAAGGACGCAACCCTGCCAGTTTTGATGTCATCTACTGTCGTTCCGCCAGCGATTGGGGTGAAGATCTCATTAGATTCCCCGAAGACGCCATGACAGCTAGCACATTTAGATTCCCAAATTGCCTGCCCTTGTTCTACATAGCCAGATCCCTTCGGCAAACCCTTAAAGTCAGAACGAACATCAATATCCCATGCAATCACTTCTGCCGGTGTGGCATTACGGCCGATGCCTGAATACTGAGTAGCGCCTTGTGAACTTTGCGCATAGGCAAGCTGGGAAGAAAATACCGCAAGGGCTAATAGCGCTAGACGAGCAAATAATTTATCCAACTTGGACATTGCTCACCTCGCCATTGGAGTCTAATTTCCAGGACTGAATTGCATTGTTGTGATAAATCGAGCGATTACCACGTAAATCACGCAGTACTTTTATCGAAGGCTGAATATAGCCAGTATCATCCACCGCTCTGGATTGCAAGATTGCGGGGGATCCATCCCAAACCCAGTCGATATTGAAGCGGGTAATGGATTTTGTGAGGACTGGTGTTTCTAGGCGTGCGGTACGCCAGTTATTACCGCCATCAAATGACACATCAACGCGTTTAATTTTTCCTCGTCCGGACCAAGCCATACCGCTGACGTTGTAAAAACCTTTGTCGAGTAACTGCTGACCGCCAGATGGAGTGGTAATCACAGACTTGCATTCCTGAATTGAGGCATATTGGCGATGCATACCATTTGGCATCAATTCAATATAGTGAACCGCTTCATCTTTGGTATTCCAAGGCATGTCCCCTACTTCTAAACGGCGTAACCACTTCACCCAGCTAACGCCCTGCACACCCGGAACTACTAGACGCAATGGGAAGCCATTTTCTGGGCGCAACATTTCACCATTCATGCTCCAGGCTACGATCGTATCTTCCAAACAGCTCTCTAGATTAATCGTGCGAGTCATGCCAGATCCGTCACCTCCCTCAGCAAGCAGGAACTTTCCTTTTTTCAGATCTGCCCCACATTCCTCCAGCAATACCTTGAGTGGCACACCCGTAAATTCGCAACAAGAAAGCATGCCATGGGTGTACTGCACTGTTGGCACAGCGACGTTGCCCCACTCTAGGCCGGTATTAGCGCCGCACTCAATAAAGTGGTTACGGGAGACTGATGGCAGTCTCATTAAATCATTCATGGTGAACACGCGCGCATTTTTGACCATGCCATTCACCATCAAGCGATGGGTTTCTGGATTCAGGTTGTACCAACCCTGGTGATGACGCTCAAAGTGCAAACCATTGGGAGTAATGGTTCCAAACAAACCTTGCAGCGGAGTAAATGCTACTGAGGAAGCTGATACTCTCGTCAAACCAGGTGACTCACGTCGTATTAAATTAGCTTCATAGATTGAAGGTACACCGTAAGGCATGGTGGCGACATTTTTTCCCAAGGTGGTTTGCCACTCTTGCTTTTCCAAAATGGCAGGATCACCTTCGCCGACTGCAAAAGCCATTGGTGCGGTCAAGCCTGCTGCTGCCCCGCCGACAGCCGATAGAAAGCCTTTGCGTAAAAAGCCACGACGGGTTTCATCAATACCATTGGCATTGATATCAGCAATTAAGTCCTGAGAGACAAAGTGTTCTGGCGCTTTGACTAAACGAGCTCGATGGGCAGACTTCTCCACTGCAGAGATATCTTCAGGACGCAGTTCAATTTGCTTGTTTGATATAGCATCTTTTTCTATCATTAATGAATACCTTCAGCAATCTTGGCACACACTGATTGGCACATATCTACGGTTGCGTTATCTGCTATTGAGTAATAGACGGTTACGCCTTCTTTACGCCGGAGCAAAATGCCTGCTTTGTGTAATGCCAAAAGATGTCTTGAAACATTGGCCTGACTTGAACCGCACAATTCGATCACTTCAGAGACCGATTTTTCCCCGCTACAAACTGCATACATGATCCGCAGGCGAGAAGGCTCTGATAGCACGTTGAAATAAGCGGCTACCTTTAAAAATACCGCCTCCATTTGCTTTGGAGTTAGGTTCTTTGTCGCTTTTTGAGCTCTGGCTTTCATGCGGTCTATTAATATGAATATATGCGTATAAAAGCATATTTAACGCTTATATCCACCCTATTTATATAGTGAGATACCCTAAGAGCGTCTGACGATACAATCCAGCGATGGACATGGAAGCACTCATCCTCTCATTAAAGCTAGCTATTTGGACTTTGGTCCTCATTCTTCCTTTTGGAGTTTGGGTAGCACATCATCTGCAAAGTATGGGTAAGGCTAGGTCATGGATTGAGGCCGCTCTAGCTCTTCCTCTGGTTCTGCCACCAACTGTTTTAGGCTACTATCTTCTAGTTGGCCTGAGTGGCAAAAGTATCTTGGGTATTCCTCTGGTGTTTTCATTCACTGGAATTTTGATTGCCTCACTGATTGTTAACTTGCCTTTTGCCATTCAACCAATCCAGCGCGCGTTTGAGGCAATTAATCCAGAAATTCGGGAAGCAGCTCAAGTGAGCGGTCTCTCTCAGTGGCAAATCTTTCGCCTCATTGAATTACCTTTAGCTTGGCGCGGCATTACCAGTGCAGCTGTTCTGACTTTTGCCCATACCCTTGGTGAATTCGGTGTCATCCTGATGGTCGGTGGCGCCATTCCAGGAGAAACTAAAACTGTTTCGATTGCCATTTACGACAAAGTCCAAAGTTTTGATACCGTTGGCGCTGGCGCACTCTCATTCATCTTGCTAGCCACTTCGCTAATTGCCATTGCCATTTCATATGGCGTGTTTGGTCGTCACCCCTCGCGCACTAAAGAGTGGAGAAGCTGATGTTCAAAATTAAGCTCTCTCAGACCACGCCTAACCCTTTGCAACTCAGTCTCGAATGCGTCCCCGGAGAACTCCATGCCTTGGTCGGACCATCAGGTAGCGGCAAGACAACCGCCTTAAGAACTATTGCTGGCCTTAATAATGCTGAAACGGGAAAAATCGAATGTGGCGGCGAAATCTGGTTTGAAGCCAATGAAGTGAAGGGCATTACTACGTCACTCAGCCCTGCCCAACGCTCTTGCGGATTCTTATTCCAGCAGTACGCCCTCTTTCCACATTTATCTGCGCTCGAGAATGTCTGCATACCACTATATAACTCGGTGGCTGATGTTACGGAGCGTAAAGTACAAGCACAACGATGGCTGAACCGAATGGGTATTGGTGATTTAGCCATTCGCATGCCCAATCAACTCTCTGGCGGTCAGCAACAACGGGTGGCATTAGCAAGAGCCTTGGCAAGAACACCCAAGATCTTATTATTGGATGAACCTTTTTCTGCGGTAGATGCGCCAACACGCCAAGGTCTCTATAAAACCTTAGCTGAACTGCGCAAAGATTTAAATATTCCGATTCTGTTGGTGACTCATGATCTTCGCGAAGCCGATTTATTAGCAGATCGTATTACTGTCATCGACCAAGGTGTTGGACTGCAGACTGCTCCACCACAGGTTCTTTTTGAAAGACCTAGAAATTCTCGCGTTGCAGAGCTAGTAGGCATCAATAATAAGTTTGAAGGCGTATTTACTGAAGGCAAACTGACTTGGAGTGGATGTAATCAGATATTTAATGTGGTTGATAAGGGCAAGATCCCCCCGCACACTCCCGTTGCTTGGGTCATCCCTGCAGATGGCATCAGCCTTGATGCAACACCCAGTAAAATAGCAATTGAAGCCAAAGTGGAGCACATCAGTTCATTAGGTCAGATTGCCGTCATTCAACTACGCACACTCGCAGGTAATCATGTCATTACTTGGGAAGCATCTGCTGCTGAGGTAAAACGCTTATCTTTGGAGGCTGGCAATAAGTCTTATATTGAAATTGATGGAGGCAAGATTCACATCATGCCACTGCGCCCAATCAACGACCCAAGGCGCTTCAGTAATTAGTCATTACTAAATGGGCTTCTGAGCCACCAAACCGAGTATGGCAGACATACCTGTATGTCTTGGACCTTCTGATAATGCTTTTTCGTAAGAATGAAGCTCCAGGATATTAAAGTCTTGAGCTAAATCGCGAATCAGCTCTTCTGTATAGAGATGTTCTATCAATGACGGGCCACCCGTTTTATATTCCAACTGCTTGGGCGTGTAACCCTGCAGAATAAAGAGGCCACCTGGCTTCAGAGTCTCGTAAGTCTTTTGAAAGATCCGCTTACGCATTGCCGGATCAGCAAACTGAATAAAGATTCCGATGACAGCATCATAAGTATTAGCATGCCATATAAAGCTATCAGTATCGGAGAATACATATTCAACTTCTACCTGATTATCTTTAGCAAACTGTTTTGCTTTAGCTAGCGCAATATCCGATGCATCAAAGCCAACCACCTGCATACCTTGCTTTGCCAGCCAGACACCATTGCGACCCTCGCCATCAGCAATACAAAGCACCTTGTCACCAGTCTTGAGATACTGATTTGCCTTTTCAACAAGGTACTCATTCGGCTCTTTTCCAAAGATGAACTCTTCTTTATCAAAGCGCTCATTCCAGAACTGGGTTGCGTCAGCAAAGCTCATGAGAAGCGAATACCTTACTTCTTCAAGCCGCCAACAAGATCGCTTTTAAGATCGTTGATATTCTCAAGGCCTACTGCAATACGTACTAAGCCATCTGTAATTCCTGCAACTTTGCGAGCCTCTGGCGTTACACGGCAATGCGTTGTCGTCGCTGGATGAGTAATCGTGGTACGGGTATCGCCTAAGTTAGCTGTAATAGAGCAAAGCTTGGTTTGATTGATTAGGTTGAAAGCCGCTTTTTTTCCGCCCTTGAGAACAAAGGAGAGAATAGCCCCACCCGTTTTTTGTTGGCGCATTGCCAAAGCATGTTGCGGATGTGATTTAAGGCCTGGATGGTAGACGCGCTCCACACCAGGCTGTTTCTCGAGCCATTGCGCTAATGCAAGGGCATTCTCGCTCTGCTGCTTCATACGAAGCTCAAGTGTCTCCAGACCTTTGAGAAACACCCAAGCATTAAAAGCAGACAGTGTTGGTCCTGCGGTTCGAACGTATGGGAATACCTTACCCATAACAAAATCTTTGCTGCCCACAATCGCACCGCCAACCACTCTACCCTGACCATCTAAATACTTGGTTGCTGAATGAATCACGACATCAGCACCTAAAGCCAATGGCTTTTGGAGAGCTGGTGTGCAAAAACAGTTATCTACCGCAAATAAGGCTTTTGCTTTCTTGGCAATCTTAGAAATCGCTTTGATATCGGCAATCTCAGTCAAAGGATTTGATGGGGTCTCAAGATAAAACAGTTTGGTGTTTGGCTGGACAGCAGCTTGCCATGACTTGGTATCTGCCAAATCAACATATGTAGTGGTAATTCCAAAGCGACTGAGGATGTTAGTGAACAACTGAATCGTTGCACCAAAGACAGAACGTGAGCAAACTACATGATCGCCCGCTTGCAAATGCGCCATCGCCATCGTCAAAATGGCAGACATACCAGAAGCAGTTGCAATGCAAGCTTCACCACCTTCTAAAGCGGCCAAGCGATCTTGGAACATACTGACAGTTGGATTGGTAAAGCGTGAATAGATAAAACCTTGGTCCGCATGGGCAAAGCCATCAGCCGCTAACTCAGCACTATCAAAACAGAAACTGGAAGTCAGAAACATGGCCTCTGAATGCTCTTGATATTCAGCTGTGCGACGAGTACCAGCGCGGACCGCTAAGGTCTCGAGCGCTAGCTTAGAAAAATCAGGTTTTTTGCGGGTAGGTTTGCTCTTCATACTGCTATTTTGACACCGAATTGCAGAATTGCCTCGAGTGAGGCAATTCTTGTCGCTTTTTAGTCTTCGGTAGCCAAATGTAGGTGGAGCTGGGAGCGAGCAAAGTCGCTTGAATCACGCTGACGGTCTGCCTGTGCAGCAGAAGAATTACGCTGCGCTTCCAAGGCATCCAAATACGATTCATTAATGTCGCCAGTAATGTAATGCCCATCAAAACAAGAGGCTTCGAAATTATGGAGATTGGGATTGATATCCCTTACCGCCTGTTTCATATCTTCAACGCTTTGATAGATGAGTTGGTCGGCGCCAATCATCTTGTTAATTTCTTCATCAGTGCGACCATAGGCAACTAACTCGCTACGCGTTGGCATATCAATACCGTAGACGTTCGGGAAGCGCACTGGAGGTGCAGCAGAGGCAAAGATCACTTTCTTAGCGCCAGACTCGCGTGCCATTTGCACAATCTCAAATGAGGTAGTGCCACGGACAATAGAATCATCCACGATCAAGACAGTCTTATCTTTAAACTCAATCCGCATGGCATTGAGTTTCTGACGAACAGACTTTTTACGCACAGCCTGTCCCGGCATGATGAAAGTACGACCGATATAACGATTCTTAAAGAAGCCTTCGCGATAATCCACGCCTAATTTCTTAGCCACTTGCATTGCTGCAGGACGACTAGAATCCGGAATCGGCATAACTACATCAATTTCATCGACATTAGTCTCTTTGCGAATCTTCTCTGCCAAGTAATCACCCATGCGCATACGCACGTTATAGACCGTGACTCCATCGATGGTGGAGTCTGGACGAGCCATATAGACGTATTCAAAAATACAAGGCGTCAGAACAGCATTCGGCACACATTGACGCGCATAGAAGTTGCCGTCTAAATCAATATAGATGGCTTCACCAGGATTAACATCCCGCACAAAGGTAAATCCGAGACCTTCCAGTGCAACGGATTCAGAGGCTACCATCCATTCTGGACCTTGCGGTGTATCAATCCGCCCAATACAAAGAGGACGAATACCAAATGGATCGCGGAATGCTAGCAAGCCATAGCCAGCAATCAAAGAGACTACGGCGTATGAACCCTTAACGCGACTTGTTACGCCGGTGACAGCATTAAACATCGCGCCCTCATCCAAGGCAGCACTATTTGTTTCTTTTTGAAGTTCATCTGCTAAGACGTTTAGCAATACTTCGGTATCTGAGCTGGTGTTAATGTGGCGACGATCTCGATAAGCCATCTCTACACGTAAGCTTGGAGCATTGGTGAGGTTGCCGTTGTGAGCCAAAATAATGCCGTAAGGGGCACTGACATAAAACGGTTGCGCTTCTTCTTCGCTACTTGCTGAACCAGCGGTGGGATAACGTACTTGGCCAATACCAGCATTACCTACTAAGCTGCGCATATTGCGAGTTCTAAACACGTCTCGCACTAAGCCATTGGCTTTATGCATCGTGAACGAATTACCGTTCATCGTTGCAATGCCGGCAGCATCTTGTCCGCGATGCTGCAAGAGCAACAAAGCATCATAGAGAAGTTGGTTGACTGGGGAGTGGGAAACAGTTCCGACGACGCCGCACATATCTCTAATTTCCTATTGTTAATGTAGGAGTAATGGTTGGGGTGATCTTAGGCATTGTATTACTCAATTGCTTTGCCCAATCGGCTGGTAACCAACCTTTAATTAATCCAGTAGCCATATCAACGGTCGGCCTGGTAAGCGCGTTTTTCCATGCCACACTCTGTGGAATAGGAGTCAGGGCTGCCAAGGTGGCAAGTACCACCACAATCAAGCCACCGCGTAATAAACCAAACGCCAAGCCTAAAAAACGGTCCGTCAAACTTAAGCCTGCTGACAAAATAATCTTTTGCACTAAGCCGCCGAACAATCCACAGATAATCAAAGTCAATACAAACAGAATGAACCAACTCAAACCAAGGCTGAGCAATTCGTCTAGATGAAAGGTTGAAAGCCATTCAGTAGAAAGATAGTTACTGTAGTGATAAGCCACCCAAGCAGCGACGAACCAAGAAGCAAGCGCCAGAACTTCTTTAAATAATCCGCGTGAGATACCCACTAGGGCAGACACCAAAAGTACCACTAGGGTGAAATAATCCACCGATGTTAGCTTTAAGGTGGATAAGTATTCCATTACTGCTTACCAGTCTCAACAAGTCTTGGTGAAAGACCCATTGCCTTGGTTTTCTTTTCTGCTGCTTCTGCAGAATCTTTATCTGTGAATGGACCAGCTCGCAAAACATAAAGCTTAGTCCCATCACTACCTGTTTTATTAAACACGTAGTTTGGAATCTTTTGATCTTTCAGTTTAGCAACCCAGCCTTTAGTGCGATCTTCAGATGCAAATGCGCCAAGCTGAATGATGAACTTACCAGAGCCACTTGCAGTATTTGCACTGTTAGCATTACTGACACTGTCTTTGGTCGCATCATCCGTCTTTGCTTTAGCATTAGAAGCAGAAACCACCTCTTCTCCTGTTGCCAATCCAAGACCAGCAGCCTTGCTAGGAGCAGGCTTTGTTTCTGACTTAGGTTCTGTCCTTGCTTCAGACTTTATTTCGGGAGCAGGCGTGGATTCTTTAGCAGACTCCACTGGGGTGTCTACTTTTACTCTTTCTTCAGTTCTGGCTTCCGGCTTTGCTTCAATACCAGGGATTGGCAAACTCGTGACGATATTGACTGCAATATCGTTAGGCGCAGACTTTGGCCGACTATCGAGAATGCGAGGTAAACCAACAACGGCAATCAGAACCAATACTGCCGCGCCAATCAATCGATGGCGCGCTCTTTGTTGTTCTGGATCTTCGGTGAGGGCAAGCTCTTCAGCTTCAAGGGCTCGTTGGAAACTACGGGGAGCGGTCCGCTGAGCAGAACGACGCCTAGCTGAACCCAATTCAAGGTCATCAGCCTGAGTTTTTCGCTTAAAAAAGCTCGGTAAACGAATCATGGATCAATGCGCCTGGTTGTTTCGATAAGCCATTACGCCTGCAACAGTATAGAAGGATCCGAAGGTCACAATTCTATCACCCTCACCAGCCTGAGATAGCGCTTTTTGATACGCTGAAGCTGGATTTTCGAAGATTTCGATACCACCATCAGCCCCATTTTTTGGCTTTACTCCCAGAGCCTCAAGTTGCTGGGCTAAGGTTTTTGCCAACGCTGCCCGAGGGGTTGGCAAATCCGTACAAAACCAGAAATCCACGATGTCCAGCAACGGCTTTATCACGCCTTCGATATCTTTATCAGCCATAGCGCCAAAAATGGCATAGGTATAGGGGTGATAGCCCATTTTGTCTAAACCCTGAGCTAGAGTGGCGGCAGCATGGGGGTTATGAGCAACATCCAAGACCACCGTCGGTTGACCTGGTAGAACCTGAAAACGACCCGGTAACTCGACCATGGCAAAACCATTGCGAATATCCTGCGCGCTGACTGGCAAACGTTGATGCAAAGCCATTAAGGCAGCAATCACAGCAGAAGCATTCAGAATCTGATTAGCACCGCGCAGTGCTGGGTAACCAAGCCCACTAAAGCGTTTATTCCGGCCAGCCCAACCCCATTGCTGTTTATCACCCTGGAAGTTATAGTCCCGAACCTGCAACCAAAGATCACAACCCAACTTTTCTGCATAGTCAATTAAAGATTGTGGCGGCACGGGGTCACCGCAGACAGCAATGTGGCCAGAGCGAAAGATCCCGGCTTTTTCCAAAGCAATTGCCTCACGCGTATCACCCAAAAAATCCGCATGATCAATATCAATACTTGTCACGATGGCGCAATCTGCATCCACAATATTGACGGCATCTAAACGACCACCCATGCCCACCTCAAGTACCACGGCATCTAAATTTGCTTTAGCAAACAAATGCATGATCGCCAGAGTGGTGAACTCAAAATAGGTCAGCGTTGGTGCATCGACCAGACTCACACGGGCTTGTTCGACCGCTACAAAGTGTTCTAACAAAAGAGCATCTTTCACTTCTTCGCCGTTAAGGCGAGCCCGCTCATTAAAACTGAGTAAATGGGGTGAAGTGTGACAACCCACTCGATAGCCAGAAGCCAGCAGGATACTTTCTAGATAGGCACAGGTAGAACCTTTGCCGTTCGTACCGGCGACAGTAATAACTGGACAATCAAAGTGAAGGTCTAGTGCAGCCTTAACGCGATTAATACGCTCAAGACCCATATCGATACCAAGGGGATGAGCGGTTTCGAGGTGACTCAGCCAAGCCTCGAGGCTGGTGAAAAGAATTGGGGCTTGGTGTGCTGTGCTCAAGCGCTTAGACAGCTGCGCTACCCGCGATCGCAGGCTCAGGAAGTTTCTGCAAGAGTGCTAAGAGTCGCGCAATCTCACCACGCATTTGACGGCGATCCACAATCATGTCGATGCCCCCTTTTTGCATTAAGAACTCAGAGCGCTGGAAACCTTCTGGCAATTTTTCCCGAACGGTTTGCTCAATCACGCGCGGGCCAGCAAAACCAATCAAGGCTTTTGGCTCCGCCATTACCACATCACCCATAAAAGCAAAACTAGCGGAGATGCCACCCATGGTTGGGTCGGTCAATACACTGATATAAGGCAAACCTTTTTTAGACAACAAGGTCAACATCGAATTAGTCTTCGCCATCTGAAACAAGGACAGCAAGCTCTCTTGCATACGAGCGCCGCCAGTAGCGGTTACGCAAATGAAAGCACATTTTTTATTGATAGCTTCTTGCACACCGCGTGCAAAACGCTCACCTACCACGGAGCCCATAGAGCCACCCATGTATTGGAACTCAAAACAAGCTGCGACTACTGGAATGGCTTCAATTTTTCCACCCATCACAATCAGAGCTTCCGTTTCGCCAGAAGCGTCATTTGCTTCTTTAATCCGATCTGGATACTTTTTAGAATCTTTAAATTCTAGGGGATCAGTTGGATAGATATCAGCACCGATTTCGTAACGACCTTTTGGATCGAGTAAATTCTCCAGACGCTGACGTGCGCCGATGCGCATGTGATGACTACATTTTGGACAGACTGAAAGATTGGCTTCGATATCCGTGCTGTAGAGAACCGTTTCGCAACTAGGGCACTTTACCCACAATCCCTCTGGTACTGATTTGCGATTCGCAGGATCAGTATGTTGAATTTGGGGAGGGAGTAATTTATCTATCCAGCTCATTAGTTTTGACTATCCAATGCGTCTCGAATCTCACGAATGAAGGTTTCCAGTGATTGTACCGCCTGCCCTGGGGGCGCATCCTCCAAAAGACGAATAATCCGACTACCAATGACCACCGCATCAGCGCTAGCAGATACTGCCTTAGCGCTCGCAGCATCGCTAATTCCAAAGCCCACCGCAATGGGAATATCAGTCTCTTCGCGGATTTTAGGAATGATGCTAGCGACATCTTGGGTATTCAGATGTGAGGCCCCAGTTACTCCGCGCATAGATACATAGTAAATGTATCCAGAGGCGATCTTGGCAGCATCTTTAATACGTTCGTGTGATGAAGTTGGTGCCAATAGGAAAATGGGATCGATTCCCGCAACGCGCATACGTGCTGCAAAGTCAACGCACTCTTCTGGCGGGTAATCCACCACCAAGACACCATCCACACCCGCTGCTTTAGCTTCGGTTGCAAAACGCTCTGTTCCCATTTGCTCAACCGGATTGGCATAGCCCATGAGTACCACTGGAGTAGTCGCATCTTTTTTACGGAACTCTTTGACCATCTCTAAACAAGAATGCAAAGTGACGCCATGCGTTAATGCACGCTCAGATGATCTTTGAATGACAGGGCCATCAGCCATTGGATCAGAGAATGGCACACCCAATTCAATGACGCTGGAACCACCGCGCACTAATGCGTGCATGAGTTCTACCGTCATTCCAGGATCGGGATCACCAGCCGTAATAAACGGAATCAAGCCTTTTTTACCCGTTGCTTTTAACTCTTTAAAGAGTGCAGTAATTTTTGACATGCTATTTTTTAATTAACCTTCTGATCCTGTTGCTTGTGCAACGGTGTGCATGTCCTTGTCGCCACGGCCTGAGAGATTGACCAAGATGGTTTTATCTTTTGGCAAAGTCTTAGCAAGCTTGCAGGCATAAGCAATCGCATGGGAAGACTCTAGCGCAGGAATGATGCCCTCAATTTGGCAACAGTCATGGAAAGCCTTGAGTGCTTCTTCATCCGTAATAGCCACATAGTCAGCACGACCAGAATCTTTCAACCAAGCATGCTCAGGACCAACACCTGGATAGTCCATGCCAGCAGAAACAGAATGCGTTTCCGAGATCTGACCATTCTCATCCTGAAGCAAGTAAGTGCGATTACCGTGCAATACACCTGGCTTACCAACACACAGTGCTGCTGAATGTAAACCACTACCCAGACCATGGCCTGCAGCCTCTACACCAACCAATTTCACTTCTGGAAAATCAATATAGGGATAGAAAATACCCATAGCATTTGAGCCGCCGCCAACGCAAGCTAATACAAAGTCTGGTTGACGACCAGTCATCTCTGGCATTTGTACTTTGCACTCTTCACCAATCACGCTTTGGAAATCACGCACCATCATCGGATAAGGATGCGGACCTGCAACGGTACCGATGATGTAAAAAGTGTTATCTACATTGGTCACCCAATCGCGCATCGCTTCATTCAGTGCATCTTTTAAGGTTTTGGTTCCAGACTCAACGGGAACTACCTTGGCGCCTAGTAACTTCATCCGAAATACGTTTTGTGCTTGACGCGCTACATCTACAGAACCTTGATACACAGTACAGTCCAGACCAAAGCGCGCGCAAATCGTGGCAGTAGCAACACCGTGTTGCCCTGCTCCTGTCTCGGCGATGATGCGTGGCTTACCCATGCGCTTGGCGAGCATCGCTTGACCAATGACATTATTAATCTTATGGGCACCAGTGTGGTTTAAGTCTTCACGCTTGAGATAGATCTGTGCGCCGCCGAGCATTTCGCTCCAACGCTTCGCATGATAGACCGGTGAAGGCCTACCGACAAAGTGTTTCAGTTCGTAGTGGAACTCTTCAATGAACTCAGGATCATGTTGATATTTTGCATAGGCTTCTTTGAGCTCATCTAATGCATACATCAATGTCTCAGAAACAAACACACCACCATAAGGACCGAAGTGTCCTCGTGCATCTGGCTTGTCGTACATAGCTACCTCTTTTGATTTATCTACAGCAAATTATTGGGATGATGCTTTCGCATCTGCTGCGCGCACTGCTTTTACAAAATCAGCCATGAGCCCAGGATCTTTGACACCCCTGCTGCTTTCTACGCCACTAGAGACGTCAACTGCGCAAGGATGCAGGCGTGCAATTGCCTCGCCCACGTTGTGCGTGTTCAATCCACCACTCAAAACGACCCGAGGCGCGTTTTCGCTTACCCATGTTTGTGGAATTCCTTGCCAATCAAAAGGAACGCCTCCGCCACCATAACCCTCAACGAGAGCATCCAGCAGAAAAGCGTTTGCATCCCTATATTGTAGGGAAAAATCATCAAAAGCGAACTGGGCTCCTACACGCGCCGCCTTTATCCAATGCTGGCCTTGTGCCAACTGCACGCATCTTTGCGGGGTCTCATCCCCATGAAACTGCCATAAAGTGATTGCAGCCGTAGCGCGGATAGCGGCAAACTCCTCATCTGAAGCATTGACTACCAATCCAACCGCATCTACCCCCGCTGGGAGCCTAGAAATCAGTTGGGCGGCAATATTGGGGCTTACGGCTCGGACACTGGGAGGGTAAAAGACAAATCCAACGGCATCTACTCCAGCCAAAACGGCGGCATCAATATCCGCTGAGGTCTTTAAACCACAGATTTTGACCCGGGTTCGCCCCGGCGAGTATGTCAATAAGCCCATAGATCAATGATAAGGCTTTCGGGAGCCTATTTTCCGGTGACCCGATCTGGCAACCAAGAGTTTTTTAGCCAAGGGGCAGGAATATCAAATTCCGGTGGATAAGCAATTTTGCTTAAATATAGGCCATCCGGCATAAAGGTAGGCGCAGCAAGATGGCGGTCTTTTGCGGCCAACAATTGCGCCATCCATTCTGGCTTTTGCTTACCCCGCCCTATTTGCAAAAAACTACCGACCAGATTACGTACCATGTGATGCAAGAAGGCATTCCCACGAATCACAAAATACAACCAAGGTTCTGCAGAAATGATGTCAATCGCATACATCGTTTTGACTGGGGTCTTGCTTTGACACTCGGAAGATCTAAATGATGTGAAGTCATGTTCGCCAATGAGACATAGGGCTGCTTCTTTCATGGCATCTATATCGAACCATTGATTGGGTGGCAGCATCACATAACCTGCACGCGCATCGATCATAGGAGAACGGCAAGGGCCTGCATGCAATGCATAAATATAGGTTCGCTTATATGCTGAGAAGCGGGCACTAAACTCTTCGGGGACGACCTTAGCCCAGTTCACCACAATAGATCCGGGCAAAAAAGAATTCACCCCCCTCACCCAAGAAAAATCTTCACGCTCAACCTGAGCATCAAAATGAACTACCTGTCCGAGAGCATGAACTCCAGCATCTGTTCTACCGGCAGTAATGGTTTGTACCGGAAAGCCTTTGGCCTCTTCACCAATAAAAGCCGTAATTGCTTTTTCTAGTTCTGCTTGTACGGTATTTTGATTGTGCTGAACTTGCCATCCAGCATAAGGACTACCATCATATTGGAGACCGAGCGCTATACGCATCGCTCACACCTAAGTCTGACGATGTGAAAGCTCTGACAATAAGCCTTGCGCTTCAATCGTAATGGCTGGATCTACCGAGCTGCTAGAACGAATAATGTCCTCTAAAGACTTCTTCGCTGCCGAGAAATCTTCAATCGTGATGTAAGCGCGAGCCAGATTCAGTTTGACACGCAAGGTATCCGCCAAAGGATTATTGTCTGGCGCAACTTCGGGATGCGACTCTTTCGGTGGCTTAGAAAGATCAAGATCGATTCCTGAAAATAATGTCTTGGCACGCTCAGGCATTTCAAAATGGGGTGCAGGGGTAGGCTTCTGGGGGTCTAGATCTTTCTCCTCAAATGAAGCCGATTCTGAGCTACGGGCGTTACGCGCCAAAACCCAAAGTAAAAGTCCCGTGAATGCAATTAAGCCAATCGCCAAAGCGGCTGGCCCAAAACCACCCAAGCCATAATTATTTTCAGATGATTTTTTTCCTTTGGATTTTTCCAAGAGGCGCTGTAAGTCAGCAATATTCTTTTGCAGTTCTGCAACACGTGCTTTAGCTTGTTCTAGTTCTTTTTCTTGTGCGACTAGGTCTTCTGTATAACGACGCTCCTCAGCACTGCCTTCTGCACTGGAGCCAATTTTCAAGCGATCTTTTGCAGCATTCTCAGCAGCTTTATTTTTTCCACCCTTACTAGAACCATCTACACCTTTATCGCCTTTACCACCCTTCTCAGAGCGCCACTGCTCATTAGCATCAGCCACGAACTGATTGGCCTCAACAGGACTAATGGAGCGCAAGAGTGCTTGACTTGGTTTATTCAGCTCGGCTCCAGAAATTAATCTATTCACACTACCGCTGGCAAACGCATCAGGATTTGCTTTATATAAAGCCAGCATGGTCTGATCTAAGCTAGCACCCTCTAGGCGTGGCGCCATGATGGTGGCAATTTCAGAAAGACTTTGACCAGGTTTTACAGTCACCTTCTGCGTATCACCTAAGAGGAAGGTATATGTTTTAGTGAGACTTCCACTTGACCAATTCATCTTCACTAAGACATCTAGGAATGGATCATCAGTGATTGGTACGGGATTTACAGTTTCTACTAAAACCATCAACTGCTCTTGACGATTTCGATAAATCATTACCTGCGGATTCAAATCCAGAATTTTTTGCGAGATCCCCAGTTTTTCGAAGGCCGTCTTACCTGGAAGTTCAACAGTAAGGGATGGCAATGCATCCTTTTCGTCCACTCCACTTCTAATGGGAATTTCTACGCGTAAGGGCTCACCAGGTACTGACTGTAATTTAGGAACGCCCAAATGAATCGCACTGGCCGCACAGGACCAACTGAGCAAAGTAAAGCAAATTACTTTGAGCAATCTCGATTGGCCAAGACCTAGCATCAATGTAATTACCTCTCCAGTAAGATTCTGAGCATGCGGCGCAAGGGCTCAGCTGCTCCCCATAATAGCTGATCGCCGACGGTAAATGCACCTAAATACTCTGGACCCATCGCCAATTTATGCAAACGTCCGATAGGTACTGTTAAGGTACCGCTAACGGCTGCTGGCGATAAATCACGCTCAGTTATTTCACGATCATTAGGCACGACTTTTACCCACTGACTATCGTTTGCCAAGATCGTTTCAATCTCCTGGAGGGGAACATCTTTCTTCAACTTCACTGTCAAGCCCTGGGAATGGCAGCGCATCGCTCCAACCCGCACACATATCCCATCAACTGGAATGCTGCCAGGAGTCCGGAATGCAGGGCGACCTAAGATCTTATTGAACTCAGCGCCACCCTTCCACTCTTCTTTGGTTTGCCCATGCTCGAGAGGTACGTCGATCCACGGAATCAAACTTCCAGCTAAAGCAGTATTACGAAAATTCTGTTTCGGAAAATCGGGTGAACGTAAGGTTTCAGTCACCTTACGATCAATATCCAAAATCCAGGAAGATGGGTCTGCCAATTCTGCAGCCACGCTGTCACGCAAAGCGCCCATTTGTAATAGTAGCTCGCGCATGTTTTGAGCGCCTGCACCAGAAGCTGCTTGATAAGTCATGGCACTAATCCACTCAACCATGTCAGCCTTCACTAAACCACCCATAGCCATCATCATTAAACTGACTGTGCAGTTGCTACCGATCCAATTTTTTCCACCCGCAGCTAATGCCTTATCAATCACGGGACGATTGACTGGATCGAGAATCAATACAGCATCATCTTTCATGCGCAATGCGCTAGCAGCATCAATCCAATGACCATTCCAACCAGCCGCACGCAGCTTGGGGAAGATCTCATTGGTGTAATCACCACCCTGGCAAGTCAGAATGATGTCGCAACGGGACAATGCCTTGATGTCATTGGCATCTTGCAAAGTACTTTCACTCTTGGTGACTTTTTTACCATTGAGCAAGGGAACTTCGCCGCCTACTTGGCTCGTGCTAAAGAAAACCGGCTCGATCAAATCAAAATCTTTCTCGGCGAGCATGCGCTCCATGAGAACACTGCCAACCATTCCTCGCCAGCCAACTAAACCTACCAACGGTGTTTTTGTATTTGCCATGATTTAACTACCTAGTGAAAATATTGACTTATTTATCCAGCGAGTGCCGCAACTACTGCATCACCCATTTGTACAGTAGATACCTTTTGAGTGCCTTCTGTATAAATATCAGAAGTACGTAAGCCTTGTGCCAACACTTTTTGTACTGCTTTTTCAATCCGGTCAGCTTCTGCAGGCATACCCAAGGAATAACGCAACATCATGGCTGCAGACAAAATCGTTGCCAGAGGATTAGCAATCCCTTGACCAGCAATATCAGGCGCAGAGCCGTGGCTTGGCTCATACAAGCCTTTGTTGTTCTTATCCAATGACGCAGAAGGCAACATGCCAATCGAGCCTGTGAGCATCGCTGCTTCGTCCGACAGAATGTCACCGAACAGATTGCCGGTCACGACTACATCAAATGCTTTAGGCGCCTTCACCAATTGCATTGCTGCATTATCGACATACATGTGGGATAACTCAACATCAGGATAGTCTTTAGAAACCCGAATCATGACTTCACGCCACAACTGCGAAGTCTCTAATACGTTCGCTTTATCCACGCTGCACACTTTTTTACCGCGCTTGCGTGCCGCTTCAAATGCAACGCGACCAATCCGCTCTACTTCTGGCTCGCTGTAATGCATGGTGTCATAACCTTCACGAGCACCTTTAAATAATGGCAACTCTGAGCTACGAATACCGCGTGGTTGACCAAAGTAAATATCGCCATTGAGTTCACGCACAATCAAAATATCCAAGCCACCAATAATTTCTGGTTTGAGGCTGGATGCTGCTGTGAGTTCTGGATAGCAAATCGCTGGCCTAAAGTTAGCAAACAATTCTAAGTGTTTACGTAATCCTAAGATGGCCTGCTCTGGGCGAAGTTCACGAGCAAGCGTGTCGTATTTCCAATCACCGACTGCGCCAAACAAAATAGCGTCAGCTTTTTTTGCCAACTCTAAAGTCGCTGGCGGCAAAGGATGTCCAGCCTGGTCATAGGCAGCGCCACCCACAGGAGCTTCCTCTAGATCAAACTTTGGGCCTAACGCTTGAAGAACGCGAACGGCTTGAGCAACAATTTCCGGGCCGATCCCATCGCCCGGGAGAACTGCAATTTTCATGAAAGGCCTTTAAATCAACGAATTACGGCAATTGTGTCGCAAGCCAAGGCATCTTGAGGATGCGCTCAGCTT
This sequence comes from Polynucleobacter sp. AP-Feld-500C-C5, assembly GCF_018882265.1. Lineage (NCBI taxonomy): Bacteria > Pseudomonadati > Pseudomonadota > Betaproteobacteria > Burkholderiales > Burkholderiaceae > Polynucleobacter > Polynucleobacter sp. AP-Feld-500C-C5. Next base: position 201,156 of record NZ_JACVOW010000019.1, read on the forward strand.
CATAAGCCTTGATTTTATCTGCATGACGCAGAGTTAAGCCAATATCGTCCAAACCGTTGAGGAGGCAATACTTCCTAAAGGGGGCTACCTCAAAGCTATAGGCGCTGCCGTCAGGGGCGATAACCTGTTGAGCGTCTAGGTCAATTGTCAGTTGATAACCACTAAAAGCCATCGTCTCGTTAAAGAGGTGATCTACCTGCATTTCGGTCAAAACGATGGGTAAAACACCATTTTTGAAGCAGTTGTTATAGAAAATATCGGCAAAGCTAGGGGCAATCACGGCCCTGAAGCCAAATTGGTCTAAAGCCCATGGCGCATGTTCACGTGAACTACCGCAACCAAAGTTCTTGCGAGCCAAGAGAATACCGGCGCCTTTGTAGCGCGGCTGATTGAGCACAAAGTCAGGATTAATTGGACGAGTACTGCAATCTTGACCAGGTTCGCCATGGTCTAAATAACGCCATTCATCGAATAGGTTCTGACCAAAGCCCGTTTTCTTGATGGACTTTAAAAACTGCTTCGGAATGATGGCATCGGTATCCACGTTCTCACGATTCAGTGGAGCAACTAAACCTTTGTATACCGTAAATTTTTCCATGACTCTGACTCTATCTATATTTTTTGTTTACTTCACAGGGGTAATGACAACGTCCTTACCCTTAGTTTGAGATTGATTCTGCTGAGTAGAATTTGCACCGGATCCGCCCATGGCACTACCCATGGTTTGCAAATCTTTGCCCATGCCTTCCATGGTATTACTGCAAGCAGAGATGATCACACCTGCAATGCCAACGATGGCTAATCGAGAAATCAATGAGACTGAAGGAAATTTCATCTGGATTACCTTTATGAAATCTTACGAACATCAACAAAATGGCCCTCAATCGCCGCAGCAGCCGCCATTGCCGGACTGACCAAATGGGTGCGACCGCCATTACCTTGACGACCTTCGAAGTTACGATTCGATGTAGAGGCACATCGCTCACCAGGCTCTAAGCGATCAGCATTCATGGCTAAACACATAGAGCAACCGGGCTCGCGCCATTCAAAGCCAGCAGCTTTAAAAATTCGATCTAAGCCTTCCCGCTCTGCTTGGGCTTTCACCAAACCAGAGCCAGGAACTACCAATGCCAGCTTCACATTAGCAGCCACTTTCTTGCCAATGCGATCCACCACTTTTGCAGCAGCCCGAATATCTTCAATGCGGCTATTAGTGCAGGAACCAATAAATACTTTATCCACAGAGATACTGCTCAGTGGCGTATTCGGTATGAGATTCATATATTCCAAAGCACGCTCCATCGCAGAGCGCTTGTTTGGATCACGCTCTTTTTCCGGATCAGGAACACGGTCGCTGATAGCAAGCACCATCTCAGGAGAGGTGCCCCAGGTGACTTGTGGAGCGATTTCTTCAGCGCGCAATTCCACTACCGCATCAAACTGGGCATCTGCATCCGAATGCAATGTTCTCCAATACTGCATTGCTTGCAATAGGGCTTGACCTTGAGGAGCATAAGGGCGACCTTGAATGTATTCAATCGTAGTTTCATCCACAGCCACCAAACCAGATCTTGCGCCACCTTCAATCGCCATATTGCAGAGGGTCATACGACCTTCCATAGACAAATTCCGAATCGCTTCACCAGCAAACTCGATACAGTAACCAGTGCCACCCGCAGTACCAATCTTGCCGATCACCGCCAAGACGATATCTTTAGCTGTAGAACCGGGTTGCAAACGGCCATCTACCCGCACCAACATGTTCTTACTCTTTTTCATGAGCAAGGTTTGAGTGGCCAAGACGTGCTCCACTTCCGATGTACCAATACCAAATGCCAAGGCACCAAATGCGCCATGCGTGCTGGTATGTGAATCACCGCAGACAACAGTCATGCCAGGTAAGGTTGCACCCTGTTCTGGTCCAATCACGTGAACAATGCCTTGGCGAGCATCATTCATCTTGTATTGGGTAATACCAAATGCATCACAGTTTTGATCTAAGGTGTCGACTTGCAGCTTAGATATGGGATCTGCAATTCCTGCCGAGCGGTCTGTGGTTGGAACATTGTGATCCGAAACAGCCAAGTTGGCGGAGATGCGCCATACCGGACGACCAGCCAGATTCAAGCCTTCAAATGCCTGAGGGCTGGTTACCTCATGGAGCAACTGACGGTCAATATAGATCGTGGCTGTGCCATCTTCTTCCGAGTAAACAACGTGGTCATCCCACAATTTGTCATAAAGCGTACGAGACATGAGTACCCTTAAAACCTTTATTTACGAACGGAAATGTTAGGAACCTTACGTGAAGTTTCACCAACATATAACTGACGTGGACGTCCAATCTTGTACTCGGAATCCGTAATCATTTCTTCCCACTGAGCAATCCAGCCAACTGTTCTTGCTAACGCAAAAATACAAGTGAACATATCCGTTGGGATACCCAGTGCGCGCTGCACAATACCTGAGTAGAAGTCCACGTTTGGATAGAGCTTGCGGCTCACAAAATACTCGTCTTCCAAGGCAATCTTCTCCAGGGTCATCGCCAGTTTGAATAATGGATCGTCTTGTAGGCCAAGTTCATTTAAAACTTCATAGCAAGTCTCACGCATTAATTTAGCGCGTGGATCGAAGTTTTTGTAAACGCGGTGACCAAAGCCCATCAAACGTACGCTCGAGTTCTTGTCTTTCACCTGAGCGATGAACTCATGAATCTTATCCACGCCGCCTTGTGCTTGAATATCATTCAACATTTGCAAGCAAGCTTCGTTAGCACCACCGTGGGCTGGACCCCAAAGACAAGCAATACCGGCAGAAATGGCAGCAAAAGGGTTCGTACCTGAAGAACCGCACAAACGAACGGTTGAGGTGGAGGCATTTTGCTCATGATCTGCATGCAAGATAAAGATGCGATCCAAAGCGCGTACTAAAACTGGATTTACTTTGTACTCTTCACACGGCGTAGCAAACATCATGCGCATGAAGTTTGCGGTGTATGACAAAGAGTTATCTGGATAGATAAAAGGTTGTCCTACGGAGTACTTGTACGACATTGCCACTAAGGTTGGCATCTTCGCAATCAAACGAATCTGCGCCACTTCACGTGCATAGGAATCGCTGTAATCAATCTCATCATGGTAGAACGCAGCCATGGCACCAACCAAACCAGTTAACACAGACATGGGATGGGCATCACGACGGAAACCGCGCAAGAAGAATTGCAATTGCTCGTGGACCATGGTGTGGTGAATCACCATTTGATCGAAATCTTTTTTCTCGGTCGCGTTGGGCAATTGGCCATTAATCAAAAGGTAGCAAACCTCTAAGAAGTCGCAGTTCGCAGCCAAATCATCAATCGGGTAACCACGATAGAGCAACTCGCCTTTGTCACCATCGATGTAAGTAATTTTGCTATTGCAGGATGCAGTAGATAGAAAGCCTGAGTCGTAAGTGAACTTACCAGTTTGACCATAGAGCTTGCGAATATCGATGACATCAGGACCAACCGTGCCTTTATAAATTGGCAGATCAATATCTGGTGTTCCATCCGAAAACGAGAGTTTTGCCTTGATGTCCGATTCAATCATTTCTAATCCTTAGTCATTCAAAATTATGATTAATACACTATTCGATCACACGCTTGCACTACTACTTGCACCAAAAGACTGAATTACTTCACTCTCAGCTTTTGTAAAACTGTTTTAAAGGAGTCAGACTGCATCTCCTGCTCCAGTCCAGCCACCGAATCTTTACGACCGATTAATAAATCCATCAGGTCATTGTCATCTAAGGCCAATAACTGGCTCAATACTTTGCCATCTTCCACGCTTAACTGAGCGCCGTAACGCTCAAAGAAACGCTGCAGAATTAAATCGTTCTCTAGCAAGCCCCTGCGAGCATCACTTTTTAAGCGATATAACTCTGCATTACCGAGGGTCATACTGCCCTACGAACCATCAACTCCTTGATCTTACCAATCGCCTTGGTTGGATTCAAATGCTTAGGACATACATCTACGCAATTCATAATAGTGTGGCAACGGAATAGGCGGTATGGATCTTCCAAGTTATCCAAGCGCTGACTGGTCTCTTCATCCCGACTATCAGCAATAAAGCGATAGGCCTGCAACAAACCTGCAGGGCCCACAAACTTATCAGGATTCCACCAGAAAGAGGGGCATGAGGTTGAGCAAGATGCGCACAGAATGCACTCATACAAGCCGTTCAACTCTTCACGCTCTTCAGGGCTCTGCAAACGCTCTTTCTCTGGTGGTGGATTGTCGTTTACCAAATAAGGCTTGATAGACAAATATTGTTTGAAGAACAAAGTCATGTCGACGATCAAATCACGTACGACTGGCAAGCCAGGTAATGGACGCAATGTGATGACCTTAGGCAAAGTCAACATATTGGTCAAGCAAGCCAAACCATTTTTACCGTTGATGTTCATTGCATCTGAACCGCATACACCCTCACGGCATGAGCGGCGATACGAGATAGTTTCATCTTGTTTCTTCAAAGAGATCAAGGCGTCCAACAACATACGCTCACCAGTAAGCTCTAACTCATAGCGCTGCATGCGTGGTGCTGCATCGACATCTGGATCGTAGCGGTAAATTTCAAATATACGGATATCACTCATCTTCTATCTCTCTTACTTAGAAAGTACGTTCTTTTGGAGGAACTGAATCAACAGTCAATGGTTTCAATTGGACTGGCTTATAGCCCAAGCGATTGCCTTCGCTATACCAAAGAGTGTGTTTCATCCAGTTGTCATCATCGCGATGCTGGTGATCGTCATGCGAGTGTGCGCCACGACTTTCTTTGCGAGCTGCCGCAGAAATCATAGTTGCGTTTGCTGTCTCAACTAAGTTAGCCACTTCCAAAGCTTCAATACGGGCGGTATTAAAAATCTCAGACTTATCTTTAACCCACAAGTTTTTTGCACGCTCGGTGAGTTTCGCCATTTGACGAACACCTTCATCCATCAGCTCTTGGTTACGGAATACACCGGCGTATTTCTGCATCGTTTTACGAATATCGTTAGCGACATCTTGTGCATACTCGCCAGAATGAGAGTTATCCAACTTCGCAATACGCTCCAAGGTTTGCTGACCCGCATTCGCAGGTAATTTCTTGAACTCACGATTCTTAAGATTCAAACCAACGATGTGGTTACCTGCTGCACGACCGAATACCAAGAGGTCGAGCAATGAATTAGTACCTAAGCGGTTTGCGCCGTGCACAGAAACGCATGAACACTCGCCAATGGCATACAAACCATGAACGACTTCATTGTGTTTGCCATTTGCTGGAACAACCACTTGACCATTGATATTGGTTGGAATACCACCCATCTGGTAATGAATCGTTGGCACAACAGGGATTGGCTCTTTAGTGACGTCAACGTTTGCGAAGTTCATACCGATTTCATAAACCGAAGGTAAACGCTTCATGATGGTCTCGGCACCAATGTGCGTCAAATCCAGCACAACATAGTCACCGTTAGGACCGCAACCGCGCCCCTCTTTGATTTCTTGATCCATACACCGCGATACGAAATCGCGAGGAGCCAAATCCTTATAGGTTGGCGCATAACGTTCCATGAAACGCTCGCCATCTTTATTACGCAAGATGCCACCTTCACCGCGGCAACCTTCAGTTAACAATACACCTGCCCCAGCTACACCTGTTGGGTGGAATTGCCAGAACTCCATATCTTCCAATGGGATACCTGCGCGAGCTGCAAGCCCCATACCGTCACCGGTATTAATAAAGGCATTAGTCGATGCATCCCAAATGCGACCTGCACCACCAGTAGCCAACATCACAATTTTGGCTTCCAAGATGTATACCTGACCTGTTTCCATTTCAAGGGCAGTAACACCAACCACATCACCCTCGTCATCACGGATCAAGTCGAGCGCCAACCACTCTACGAAGAAGTTCGTTTTAGCGCGGACGTTACGTTGATACAAGGTATGCAACATGGCGTGACCAGTGCGGTCAGCGGCAGCACAAGCACGTTGTACTGGTTTCTCGCCGTAGTTTGCGGTGTGACCGCCAAATGGACGCTGATAAATCGTGCCATCTGGATTGCGATCGAAAGGCATACCGAAATGCTCTAACTCGTAAACCACTTTTGGCGCTTCACGGCACATGAACTCGATCACGTCTTGGTCACCTAACCAGTCAGATCCTTTGATGGTGTCATAAAAGTGATAGTGCCAATTGTCTTCACTCATATTACCCAATGAAGCACCAATACCACCTTGCGCAGCTACTGTATGTGAACGGGTTGGGAAGACTTTAGTTAATACCGCCACATTGAGGCCGGCTTCCGCTAACTGTAATGAAGCACGCATACCCGAGCCACCCGCCCCAATAATGACCGCATCAAAACGGCGGCGTGGCAATGATTTTTGAATCGCAGTCATCGAATTACACTTTCCACAAAATTTGAACGGCATAAGCCGCACAGGCTACGAGATACAGAACGGTCAACACTTGCAGTGTCAAACGAATACTGACGGGCTTGATGTAATCCATCCAGATGTCACGCACGCCAATCCAAGCGTGATAGAACAAGCTAAAGAAAGCCAAAAAAGTCAGCAACTTCATGAACTGATTACTAAACAGACCAGCCCAACCCTCGTAGCTAGCACTACCAGTTACGCAGTAGTCGACTAGCAAGACAACTGTAAATACCACCATCACAATCGCAGTAACGCGTTGGATGATCCATTCTTTAAGTCCGTAATGAGCACCAACTACTAAGCGCTTTGGTCCAATTTGATAAATAGGCATGAAATTTCCTTAAATAATGAGCGCTTAGTACAACTCAAATAATTTGAGACCCACTACAGTAGTGAGAGCGATACCAAGCACCAACACGATGATGGCGGAACGATTGGACTCAGACTTCTCTACGCCGATTTCTAAATCGAGCAAGAGGTAGCGAATACCAGCACAGAAGTGATGTAAGAAAGACCAGATCAAACCGAGGCAAATGATTTTTACCAAGATGTTGCTGGTGAAGGCTTGAAATTTCTGATAGCTCACCTCAGAAGCCAGACTTTGGTCGAAGAGGTACAAAATGAATGGCAACAAGAGGAATAAGACTGCCCCACTAATGCGGTGAAGGATGGAGACTTTTCCGGCCCAAGGCAGGCGATATTTAATCAACTGGGCCAGACCAATATTGCGATAAACCTGTCGATCTTTTTTTACATTTTGCTGTGCTTCAACCATGGGTAATCTCTATCTTTAGGTGGAGGTTCAGTTTGATTTTGTTGTGTCGCAACATATTCTATTGGAAACCTTGAGGCTATTGGGGGTTTTTAAGGGTTTATAGGGGTTTAAAGGGGGTTTTACGGATAAGTTCAGTTCAATTTGTTTTCGTAATGTTGCTCAGCGGTGTCGTATCTTGCGTGTCGAATTTCTACTGGTTTACTGCCATATGTGAACGCCACCCGCTCTACCGAAAGCAATGGGGCGCCTACTGCCAGTTGGAGGTGCTTAGCCAGAGTCTCATCGGCCGCAATTGCTTTGATTTTTTCCTCAGCACGCACCATGTGAGTAGCGTACTGGCTCTCATATAGAGCGTAAACTGGCCCATGCCATTCATTCAGAGTATCCAGATTTAAATCTTTAAAGCGCGCTCCAGGCAGCCAAATCTCTTCATAAACAATGGCTTGCCCAGCAAAACTCTGAACACGATCAATGTAAATGACGGTGTCACCTGCCTTTAATTTCAGCAAACTGGCGACGTAGGCGCTTGCCTTAGTCTGCTGGCAAACCAAGAATCGGCTAGTGAGATGAAATTTCTCACCAGAATCAGGTGCCAAGCGTAAGAATCGGTATTGCCAATCGTCTTCTTGGTGGGTGGCTACATAGGTGCCCTTACCCTGGCGTCGCACCAATAAATTTTGTGCAGCCAGCTCATCTATCGCCTTGCGAACCGTGCCCTGACTAACGGCATAGCGGGCCGCTAACTCCATTTCACTGGGAATAGCCTCCCCTGGCAGCCACTCAGAGGCTTGCAAGCTAGCCAAAATCATTGCCTTAATCTGTTCGTACAGAGGGCTAAAAGAGGCAATCGGCAAATTTACTTCTGACAAATCGGCTCCAGCGGAAAGCAATTGGATAAAATTAAGTGTAATTCTAGTCTTGTATAAGACATCTTTGACAGTGTAAAGCGAAAGTTCCTACACTTGAATGGATAATAGAAAAGTTTCCTTAATTAACCTCTTAACCATCCTCTGGAGTTATTAGTAATGGCAAAAGCCCCAATGCGTGTCGCCGTAACCGGTGCAGCCGGTCAAATCGGATATTCCCTTTTATTCCGCATCGCCAATGGCGACCTTTTGGGCAAGGATCAGCCCGTCATTCTGCAATTACTTGAAATTCCAGACGAAAAAGCGCAAAAAGCATTGGGTGGCGTGATCATGGAGCTCGAAGATTGTGCATTCCCACTCTTGGCTGGCGTTACCGCTCACTCTGACCCCTTGACCGCATTTAAAGAGATTGATGTCGCCCTATTGGTTGGCGCACGTCCCCGCGGTCCCGGCATGGAACGCAAAGATCTGCTCTCCGCTAACGCACAGATCTTCACTGCCCAAGGTAAAGCACTCAATGCAGTTGCCAAAAAGACTGTCAAGGTATTGGTGGTTGGCAACCCAGCAAACACGAACGCTTACATCGCCATGAAATCTGCACCAGATATTCCTGCGAAAAACTTTACCGCGATGTTGCGCCTTGATCACAACCGCGCGCTCTCGCAATTGGCTACTAAATTAAATAAACCCGTTGCTGGCATTGAGAAGCTAGTCGTTTGGGGCAATCACAGCCCAACCATGTACCCTGACTATCGCTTTGCAACGGTTGACGGCAAGTCAGTGAAAGACTCCATCAACGATGCAGCATGGAATAAAGATGTCTTTATTCCTACAGTGGGTAAGCGTGGTGCGGCGATTATTGATGCGCGCGGCCTCTCTTCTGCAGCTTCCGCAGCTAATGCAGCAATTGACCACGTTCATGATTGGGTTCTAGGGACCAATGGCAAATGGGTCACCATGGGAATTGCCTCTAAAGGCGAATACGGTATCCCAGCTGAAGTGATTTATGGTTTCCCAGTGACATGTGAAAACGGCGAGTACAAAATGGTCGAAGGTTTAGAGATCGATGAGTTCTCACGCGAGCGCATGAATCACACCTTAAATGAATTGCTTGAAGAGCAAGCAGGCGTTAAGCACTTGCTTTCTTAATCCTCTTAGGAAAATACATGAACAAATCTCTTCTGTCCTTAAGCTTTGTATTTGCCGCCCTCATTGGCGTTACAAATGTGAGCGCTAGTGAAGAAGTATTTACGTGGACTTGCAGCGAGAGTAAGCAATTCAAAACAACTGGCACTCTCGAGAAAGTTCGTCTGACTTGGGAAGCCAAGACTTACGACTTGAATCGTCAAACCTCATTGCCAGGTAGCTTGCGTTACAAGAACACTGACACTGGGCATGACCTGGTAGTGCTTGGCAATAAAGCCATGTTATTTAATATCAAGACGGGTAATCGCTTAGCTGATTTCTGCCAAACAGCAGAAATGAAATCTGGCAAATTGCCCCATTTGTTTGCTGGTGCAGAGCCTTTTGTTCAGAACTAAGTTTTAATAGCATCAAATAAAAAAGCCGAGAGATCCTCGGCTTTTTTATTACTCGGTTAATATTTTCGAGTTTGTTATAACTACTTAATGAAAGAGTGGTTGCTGTGTTGGCGTATCTTCCGGCATTTCTGCATGCACGGCCTCACCAGATCGATCTGGAAAAAGAGGCGCGCCGCAATCGTCGCAGAGCTCTGGGTCAAATAGCATCGCATGACGAAATACATCTTCTACTCCTGCGTCATGCAAGGCATCACAGATTTTTTTAATCGGGCTCTCGTCATCCGATAAATCATTTAAGGCATCACTCGCCACGCTCTCACGATCATATAAAGGCCAAATCACACCATACATAATTTCGGAGGAACCCTTGACGCTAAAGGAGATGCGGTATTCATCGGCCTGCTCTTCACCAAAGGCACCAACCACGCAAGATAAGCCAGCAGGCAAGATGCCTAGCGTGCTTTCGAGGAAATTAACGCCTGCACGAATACTTAATGGCCGCACATGCTTATCTGCCAAACGGCAGTTAGTAAAGTAGGCCTCCGGTAACAAGAGCTCAAACTCGCATCCAGGCAGCATTGCTGCGAGTGGCTCTTGCATCGCGTTTTGCCAGCCAATGAGACTGACACCACGCTCCTGTCTTGCCGGCGATTCTTCTTGCCATTTAAAAATGGGTGATCCGCTAGGGGCGCTCAGTGCGGCAATAATGAAACGCGGATCAGCCAGAACTGCAATCGTCTCCGACATATCGCGCAACTCGAGTTTGACATCCTTGCCAGAGATGGCCGCAGTTGCCAATGCTTCAGTTAACACACGTGTTTGGCAATGAGAATGTGGCATTTGATCAATGCTGTAGAGCCAAGGAACAATTGCTAAACGCGTATCGGTAGCAGCGATTGAGGCGTTTAATGCGCCAGCAGTCGCTTCAATAATGCTCGATGGCAAAGGACCCGAAGGAATTTGATAGCGGGTATGCGCAACGATGGGCATAGCCAATAACAACACATCCCACTCCTGGCCTTCGTGCTCCATCTTGAGGGACTCAGCAAGCGTTTCAGCGATATCCGCTAGGACTTCAAACGCTACGGTATTGATACGAAAGGTTTGATCCAAGGCGGCATCAATCACATTTTGGTTTTGACTTTTAAGCAAACGCATCAAGCGTACATTCAAGCGCTCCTCCCAAAAACGATCTTCAATCTGACTACCTGAAGCGGCTAGAGAGATAGCATCGGCGACCAGCTTTTCTACTTCTGGCGAACTGCGTTGAGAAGGTTTAGTGCGATGTACGGCCATTATTTTTTCTCTGCCCGTCTAAAAATGGGTTTATCTAGCTTAGATTCTGCAGCATAGTATTTATAACCATCCAAATTGAAACCTTTTAAATCTGCCGGATCGGTAATACGATTCTCCACCACATACCTAGCCATTAAGCCGCGAGCACGCTTCGCATAAAAAGAAATAATCTTGTACTTACCGTCTTTGCCATCCTGAAAGACGGGGGCTATCACCTGGCAACCCAACTCTTTGGGCTGCAAGACCTTGAAGTACTCTTCAGAAGCCAAGTTCAGTAAAACGGGCTTCTTTTGCTGATCCAAAATCTGCTTTAGGGAATCTGTCACCCTGCTGCCCCAAAAGGCATACAGATCTTTTCCCCTGGCGTTCTTAAAAGCGGTGCCCATTTCCAGGCGGTAGGCTTGCATCAAGTCAAGCGGCCTTAGGGCGCCATACAAGCCAGACAAAATACGAATGTGGTCTTGGGCAAAATCGACCGCCTTGGCGTTCAGCGTTTTGACATCAAAACCATCATAAACATCGCCATCGAATGCATAGATCGCTGGCTTGCTATTTTCAGCCGTGAATTTTTTAGACCAATCTCGATAGCGCCCCACATTTAAGGTAGCCAGCTGGTCAGACAAACCCATCAGTTTGGCGATGTCCTGAGGGGCTAACTTCCGGAGTTCGGCAATCAACTTTGCAGATTCTGAGACAAACTCAGGCAAGGTGGGCGCCTTGACCTTGACAGGGGTCTTGTAATCTAAGGATTTAGCGGGAGAAAGTACGATCAACATGGCACAATTTGTATATGTATTTCTTCCATTCTAGCGATTACCGGATTTATGCGCACAAAAGCGCTTTCGCGATCATCTAACCACTCTCTATTGACTATATGAGCTCGCAAGACATTACCCCTTCCACCCCATCGTTTCCAAGCCGACTTCCGAATGTCGGTACAACGATTTTTACGGTGATGTCTGCGCTTGCCACCAAACATCAGGCTATTAATTTAGGTCAAGGCTTTCCGGACTTTCCCTGCGATCGCAATTTAATTGCCAAAGTGAATGGGGCGATGCTGGCTGATCACAATCAATATCCACCCATGATTGGGATTCCCAATTTACGCAATGGTATTCAACAGAAGATTCAAAACTTATATGGCCATCAATATGATGCTGAATCTGAAATCACTATCACTGCTGGTGGCACACAAGGAATTCTGACAAGCATTCTGGCTTGCGTGAGCCCTGGTGATGAAGTTGTCATCATCGAGCCTGCTTACGATAGCTATAGGCCTTCGATTGAATTAGCCGGTGGCAAAACGATTGCGGTTTCTCTAGAGGCAGTACGTGATGCTAATGGACAGGTTGCTTCATACAACATCCCATGGGATGCACTGCAAAAAGCAATCAGTCCTCAGACTCGACTGCTGATGATCAATTCGCCGCATAACCCCACTGGCATGGTGTGGCAGAAGGCTGATTTAGATCGTTTAGCAAGCTTGTTACAGAACACCTCAACTCTTGTCTTGAGTGATGAAGTCTATGAACACATGGTCTACGATGGCGCTCACCATCATAGTGTTGCCTCCCATCCTGAATTAGCTGCACGAAGTTTTTTAATCTCCAGTTTTGGTAAGACCTATCACGTCACTGGCTGGAAGGTAGGCTATGTCGCAGCACCCGCCCCACTGACAGCAGAGTTTCGCAAGGTTCATCAGTTCAATGTCTTCACTGTGAACACACCCATGCAATACGGTTTAGCTTCATACCTCTCCGAGGCATCGCACTACTTAAACCTCCCTGCTTTTTATCAAGCCAAGCGAGATTTTTTCAAAGCAGGACTAGAGAAAACAAAATTCAAGTTACTACCAACACCGGGGACTTACTTTCAATGCGTTGATTACACGGCGCTGAATATTCCTGAAGCTAAATTACCAGAAGCTGAATTTTGCAAATGGTTAACTACTGAAGTTGGTGTTGCTGCCATTCCAGTTTCAGCATTTTATGAACAGCCTACGGAGTCAGGCGTCATTCGTTTTTGCTTTGCTAAGCAAGAGCAAACCTTATCTACTGCCTTAGAACGTTTACAAGCCTTATAAAAATCAAGGGAAGATCCATGACAATCAAGAAATCAAACGCCGCAAAAAAGGTAATTGATGTATACAGTTGGCCAACTCCCAATGGCCACAAAGTGCACATCATGCTAGAGGAATGTGGCTATCGCTTAGGTCGTGATTGGATTGCGCACCCAATTGATATTGGCGCTGGCGATCAATTTACCCCTGATTTTTTAAAAATCAGCCCTAACAATAAGATCCCTGCATTAGTTGATCCTTACGGTCCTGATGGCAAGCCCATCAGCATCTTTGAGTCCGGCGCCATCTTGCTTTACCTAGCCAGTAAAACTGGCAAATTCTTACCCAAGACCATTCGTGGCAAATACGATGTCTTGCAATGGCTTATGTTCCAGATGGGTGGTCTAGGCCCCATGCTTGGCCAAAACCACCACTTTCGCTTGTATGCCCCTGAGAAAATTGAATATGCCATCAATCGCTATACCAATGAGGCACAGCGTCTTTATGGGGTGCTAGATACTCAACTGAAAGATAATCCCTATATTGCCGGTAAAACGTATTCAATCGCTGATATGGCAATTTATCCTTGGACACGCAATTGGAAAAATCAGGGGATCGAGATCAACGATTACCCCAATTTCAAACGCTGGTTTGAGATGATTGGTAAACGGCCTGCTGTACAGCGCGGGTGTGAAGTACTCACCGCATTACGCAAACCTTTGCATGATGACAAGGCGAGAGAGCAACTCTTTGGATCAACCCAGTATCAAAGAAGGAAATAAGATGAAGATTCAGTCGGTTGGTGTAATTGGTGCAGGGACCATGGGCAATGGCATTGCGCAAGTTTGCGCTGTTGCTGGTCTAAAGGTCGTCATGGTAGACATCAATGATGCTGCTGTTCAGCGTGGCCTAGATCACATCAGCAAAAGTTTAGATCGGCTCATTAAAAAAGAAATGCTGACTGCAGATGCCAAAGTGGCTGCAGTCAAACGGATTCAAGGTAGCACCTCTTACGCTGACCTCAAAGGTCTTAGTCTTGTGATTGAAGCTGCTACTGAGAATCAAGCGATTAAAGAAAAAATTCTTAAGCAAGTCGACGAGATAGTGAGCAAGGACACCATCATTGCCACCAACACTTCATCGCTCTCTATCACTAAGCTGGCAGCCTTAGATTCCAACCCAACACGCTTTATCGGCATGCACTTCTTTAACCCGCCACCTTTGATGGCGTTAGTTGAGGTAATTCGTGGTCTGCAAACTAGCGACCAAACTCATGCCGCCATTATTGAAATGGCAAAACGCATTGGCAAAGAGCCCATAACCGTCAAGAACTCACCCGGCTTTGTCGTCAATCGCATCTTATTGCCAATGATTAACGAGGCGTTCTTCGTGCTGTCAGAGGGTTTAGCGAGTCCTGAAGACATAGATGCCGGTATGAAACTGGGCTGCAACCAACCGATAGGCCCACTGGCTTTAGCAGACTTGATTGGTTTGGATACTTGCCTCGCAGTCATGGAGGTGTATTTTGAAAACTTTAGTGATTCTAAATATCGCCCTTGTCCACTACTACGTGAGATGGTTGCCGCTGGTTATCTTGGCCGCAAAACCGGTCGCGGCGTTTACACCTACGATCAATAATTTTGATTGATTTCTCTTAGCCTAAGCAAACTCCCGTGAACCCTTCTGCCAATCCTATTCCACCACTCGTACTCAAACTTGGCTACGCGGGCTTGATTCCTTTTGTGGGTCTTGCACTATTAGTACAGCTGGCTCCAACTCCTTTGAATTATTTGAGTGCAGAGTCGCTAGCAGGTTATGGCGCAGTCATTACTTCCTTTATGGGTGCATTACATTGGGGCGCTAGTTTGCATACCCTGGGCAAGGCGCCTTCTGGTGACCGCTGGATAGACCGTAACGCTTGGGTTTGGGGTGTGATCCCTGCATTAGTAGCTTGGGTAGCCTTACATATTTATATTCCGGTTGGCTTATTGATCATGGCATCAACCTTGATCATTCAACGTAATATCGATCAGAATACTTACAACTACTATTTTTCAGATGAAGCAGCTCGTATGGCGTTCATGGCGATGCGCAATCGCTTAACGTATGTTGCTGCTGCTTGCCTAACTTGGGCAGCTATTGTGATTCTTTTCATCCAAGCCTAATGGAATGAGCGGTCTTTTTGATAGCACGCCACCTCCTCCTTTAGCGGAAGCACTCCGTCCAAAATCGATTGATGAGGTCATTGGACAGACTCATTTATTAACTGCGGGCAAGCCACTTAACTTAGCCTTTGCCTCTGGTAAACCTCACTCCATGATTCTATGGGGGCCGCCTGGTGTTGGTAAAACAACGCTGGCCCGTTTATCTGCAAAAGCATTTGACCGGGAGTTCATTGCTATCTCCGCTGTATTGGCTGGCGTGAAGGAGATTCGTGAAGCAATTGAGCAAGCTCAACACAGTATGGCGCAATACGGCAAGCAAACGATTCTGTTCGTCGATGAGATTCATCGCTTTAATAAGAGCCAACAAGATGCGCTTTTGCCCCATGTTGAATCTGGTTTATTCACCTTCATTGGCGCCACTACCGAGAACCCCTCCTTTGAAGTGAACTCGGCACTGCTCTCTAGGGCGCAGGTTTATGTTCTGCAATCCTTAAGTGCTGATGAGCTAAAGAAACTATTTGAGCGCGCACATCAACATGCAATGCCTGATATTGAGTTTGATGCCACAGCAATTGATGCGCTCATTCATAACGCCGATGGCGATGCCCGTCGCCTACTCAACTTAGTCGAGCAAGTCCGTAATGCCGTGCTGACACCAAATTCTGATATGAAGCTAGTTGATCAAGTCTTTATTGAAAATGCCTTAACTATGCAAGCGCGTCGCTTTGATAAGGGTGGCGATCAGTTTTACGACCAGATCTCCGCTCTGCATAAATCTGTCAGAGGCTCCGACCCTGATGCTGCGCTATATTGGTTTTGCCGTATGCTCGATGGTGGTGCTGATCCACGGTATTTAGCGCGGCGCATTATTCGTATGGCTTGGGAAGATATTGGCTTGGCTGATCCTCGTGCGATGCAACTGGCCAATGATGCCGCTCTCACCTTTGAAAGACTAGGATCGCCAGAGGGTGAACTCGCCCTAGGCCAAGCTGTGGTGTATTTGGCGGTAGCCTCTAAAAGTAATGCAAGCTATAAAGCATTTAATGCTGCGCGCGCCTACGTTGCTAATGACCAATCCAAATCTGTGCCCAATCATTTACGCAACGCACCCACCAAGCTGATGAAAGAACTCGGCCATGGTAAAGAGTACCGCTATGCGCATGATGAGCCACATGGCTATGCTGCCGGTGAATCCTACTTGCCCGAAGGCATGGCACAACCCCATTGGTATGAACCGGTTGAGCGTGGCTTGGAAAGTCAAATTAAAGAAAAGATGGCTTTTTTACGTCAACTCGATGCTGAGCATCAAAAGAAATAACTCTCGAGAGCGAAGACATAAATGAGCACCAAGATCCCCGCAACTTTTTACTATGACATTATTTCTCCATTTGCCTATTTGTATGTCAAACAAAGGCATCGTCTCGAGGATCAGCTCAATATCACCCCAGTACCCGTTTTACTCGGCGGCCTACTAAGAGCAACTGAGAACATAGGTCCAGGAGAAGTTGCTGCTAAGCGACCTCACACATATCAGTTTTGCATCTGGCAAGCAGAGCGACTCGGAATTCCTTTGCGCTTTCCAGAGCACCACCCTTTTCTGACTGTGGCACCGCAGCGCCTACTTTTACAAAAGCAAGCCGATTGGCAGATGGTAGAGCGGGCATTTGATTATGTTTGGATTGAAGGTAAAGATCCCAACCTTTCTTGGTCGGAATTTTGCCTTTACCTAGGCTTACCAGCAGATACTGAAAAACCCAACAGCCCTGAAATCAAAGCGCAATTAATGAGTAATGGTCTGCAAGCAAAAGCAGATGGTGCTTTTGGAGTTCCTACCTTAGTTGTGAATCAACATTGTTTTTGGGGTGTTGATACGATTGACTGGGTACTTGACTACCTGGAAAGTCCCGGCATGTTTGAGGAAGCCTCTTACGCCTATGCTGGAACCATCCCTAATGGCTTGCTTTCCTAGTGCAATCCCACTACAGCATTTGATTGCACAATACAATCTGCTTTATCAATCTGAACGAATTAAGGAGTCAATATGCGTCAATTATTTGCTAGTCTCATTCTCATCGCCAGTTGTTTTGCAAGTCAAGCGGCAATTGCTGGGCCAAAGGTTGAATTTAAAACTACGCTAGGAAATTTTGTGGTGGAACTGGACGATGCCAAGGCGCCTAAGACTACTGCTAACTTTTTAAATTATGTGAAGAGTGGTTTTTATAACGGTACCATTTTTCATCGAGTCATTGATAGCTTCATGATTCAAGGTGGCGGCTTTACTCCTGACCTTGTGCAAAAGCCAACCGATGCGCCAGTAGTATCAGAGGCAAATAATGGTCTGAAAAATAATACTTACACCATTGCTATGGCTCGCACTTCAGATCCGGATTCTGCTACTGCACAGTTTTTCATCAATGTGAAAGATAATGAAAGCCTCAACTTCCCGAATGCGATGGGTAACGGTTATACCGTCTTTGGCAAGGTGATTTCTGGAACACAAACCATTGATGCCATTCGTAAAGTGCCAACCATGGTTGCGCCTGCACCACGCATGGGCAGAATGGCTGATGTCCCGACCAAAACAGTCGTGATTGAATCTGCCACCATTCTGAAATAAACAAACCAGTCGCCATGATTTTGCTCGATGATGCGCAAAGCACGGCGACTAATCCCACTAGTCGGTTTTATGAGGCTGCATCGCAATACTGGTGCGTATTACCTAGTGAGAATCAAGCCGATGATCACAAGGCTATTGAAAATTGTTTAAGTGAAATATCCCATGCACTTAGCAAAGGAGAGTATGTGGTTGCTGCCTTTGCTTATGAGATGGGCAGGCTGATCCACAAATTACCCCATCGAAAGACTGCGGGTGACCCTCACCCCCTGATTGAAGCTTGGTCTTTTCAAGATTTCAAAAAACTGTCTAAAGAGCAAATTGATCAAGTCATTTCTCAAAAATTAAGTCAGCTGCAAGAGTCTGCAAGAATGGCTGGAGTCTTAGATGCTCAGGAATCCATCACTGAAAAACAATTTTCTACGGATCTTGCCAAGATTCAGGAATACATCCGTGATGGCGATACCTATCAAATTAATCATACCTACCGCATTAGCGGGAAAACTTATGGGGCACCGCTAGCGCTCTACAGTCGCTTACGTGAGCGCCAGCCTGGGAGATTTGGTGCCTATATTGAACAAGGCTCACATTACCTTTTGTCACAGTCACCTGAGCTCTTTATTGAGCGCAAAGGTGACATACTCAAAGCGATGCCCATGAAAGGGACTGCAAGCGCACTATCGCAAGCTGCTAGTGCTTTGTCAGATGATCCTAAAAATCAGGCAGAGAATGTGATGATTGTTGATCTTTTGCGCAATGATCTCAGTCGCCTCTCTCTACCAAACACAGTGACAGTTCCCAACTTATTTGTAGTAGCAAGGCACGGCGATGTATTGCAGATGACCTCTACTGTGCAAGGTCAAGTAAAGCCCGCTATCGGGCTGAGCGATATATTGCATGCCATCTTTCCGTGTGGATCAGTCACAGGCGCACCTAAAAAACGCAGCATGGAAATTATTCAAGAGCTTGAGCCCGAAGATCGTGGTTATTACTGTGGCGCCTTAGGCTGGCTAGATCCAAGTGGTGACTTTGCCTTTAGTGTGCCTATTAGAACTGTAGAGATTGAAGAAGATCATCTATCTCATGCCGCTACTTTTACTTTGGGAGTGGGCGCGGGCATCACGATTGATTCTGAGGCTCAACAAGAATGGCAAGAATGCCGGATCAAGTCTGCTTTCTTAATGAATCTTCCAAGCGCTACGGGATTATTTGAAACGATTGCTGTAGCACAGGGTAAGCCAAAACGATTAGAGCAACATTTAGATCGTATGCAAGCCTCAGCTTCTGCTTTGGGCATTCCTTTCAAGAGAGGCAATACAACAGAAACTGTTTTAAATGCCTGTGCATCTCTTGATCAACATTCTCTTTTGAGATTACGACTCGATCTCGCCGCCAATGGTGCACTCTCTATTACTTCTGCTGCGCTTGATGCGCTAGAAGGGCCGGTCAAAATTTTCTGGGCTCAAGATATCCTATCCTCAGAATGCACCATGTTCTCTGGGGACGCCTTATTGCGCCACAAGATCAACCATCGCATTCTTTACGATACTGCTTGGCAAACGGCAGTCAAACTTGGAGGCTTTGATGCCTTATTTGTAAATGAACAGGGCTTTGTCACTGAAGGCGGCAGAACGAGCATTTTTATTAAACCCAAAGATCATTCAGAGTGGCTCACTCCTCCAGTATCTGCAGGACTATTGCCCGGTGTGATGCGTGCCGCCCTGCTAGACGATCGCCAAATTAATGCCCGTGAAGCCAACCTGACTATTAAAGATGTTTCAATGGCTGATGAGATTATGCTTAGCAATGCCTTGCGAGGCACCCTCAAGGCCCACTTTTAGAAAGTCTGCATGAAGTATTGTTCCAACTGCGCTGCGAACCTGACAGTCAAAATTCCGACGGATGATTCTCGTGAGCGCCATGTATGCGAAGCCTGCGGGAGCATACATTATCAGAACCCCAGAAATGTCGTGGGCAGTATTCCGGTTTATGGCAAGCAAGTATTGCTATGCCGTCGTGCGATTGAACCACGCCATGGCTACTGGACCCTTCCCGCTGGCTTTATGGAATTAGGCGAAAGCACGAGCCATGGCGCCATCAGAGAGACACTTGAAGAGGCTGGCGCTGTAGTTGAAGTGGGCCCACTGTATTCTTTACTCAATGTGCCACATGCCGAACAAGTCCATTTATTCTATTTGGCCACCATGACTTCACCAGAATTTTCTGCTGGCGAAGAAAGTCTTGAAGTGGCACTCTTTCATGAACATGAAATTCCGTGGAGTGAGTTAGCCTTCCCAACAGTCAAACAAACCTTAGAGTGGTTTTTTGCTGATCGCGCTGCTGGCATATTGAATGGTGAGTTTCATGTGCGTAGTCGTGATGTGTTGCCTTCAGAGAGAATTTGATTACGCCACATGAGTCAAATTACTTGGCTAGGACCACACAACTCCTTTCCAAACCCGCTACTAACGCCAGATCCTGACCCGAGCGTTCCAGGGCTCATTGCAGTGAGTGAGCGTATTTATCCAGATCAATTACTGCAAGCTTATCAACTCGGTATTTTTCCTTGGTACTCCGATGAGCAACCCGTCTTATGGTGGTCACCTGATCCGCGGATGGTTTTAAAGCCTGGCCATTTCAAGTGCAGCGAGTCTTTAAGAAAAAATATTCGCCTATTTTGTCAGGACACGCATAGTCAATTATTGGTGGATGCCGATTTTGGTGCTGTGATTCGGGCTTGTGCCACCAGCTCTCGAAAAGACCAGGATGGCACTTGGATCACCCATGAAATCATGGATGCATACACTACCATTCATGAGCAAGGTCATGCCCATAGCATTGCCCTAGTCGAACAAGGTGAGTTGGTTGGCGGCTTGTATTGCGTAGCTTTAGGCGGGATGGTGTTTGGCGAGTCGATGTTTAGTCGTAAAGCCAACGCCTCCAAAATAGCATTGGCTGCCTTAAGCGCTTGGTGCATCCAAAATGAAGTAGCCATGATTGACTGCCAACAAGAAACCACCCACTTAAGCTCTTTGGGGGCTGCGCCAATATCCAGGGCTGTATTCTTGGGACAACTGCAAATATCTTTAAATCAAACTAATATTGATAAACCTTGGACCTTTGATAAAAATATCCTAACCCACTGGCTATGACCCGGCTCAAAGAACTCCCCCTCACCGCCCTCCAGTTTTATGCAACTGCACCTCATCCATGCAGCTATCTACCCAATAAAACTGCGCGTTCCCAAGTAGCCACGCCCTCACACCTGATTCACGCAGACGTCTATAACGAACTATTAAATGCAGGCTTTCGTCGCAGCGGCTTATACACCTATCGCCCTTATTGCGATGAATGCAAAGCCTGTATCGCCACCCGCATCTTAGTGAATCCATTTACGCCAACACGCAGTCAACGGCGTGCTTGGAAAAAGCATGCAGGTCTACAAGCGTTTGTTTTGAACCTAGGTTATCAAGAGGAGCATTACCAACTCTATCAACGCTATCAAAATGAACGCCATGCTGGTGGTGATATGGATAACGATGACCAAGATCAATACATGCAATTTTTATTGCAAAGTCGAGTCAACTCTCGCATCGTTGAATTTAGAGATGGTCCTCACGATCCACACCCCGGACGTCTGCGCATGGTGAGCATGATTGACATCTTGGAACAAGGCATCTCCTCGGTATATACCTTCTACGATACTGCTGATAGCTCTGCTAGCTTTGGTAATTACAGCATTCTGTGGCAAATCGAACAGGCTCGGATACTCAACCTACCTTATCTTTATCTTGGCTACTACATTCACGATAGCGAGAAGATGTCCTATAAGGCGAAGTATCAACCCATGGAAGGCTTAATTGACGATCATTGGCAAGCCCTGACTGGTTCATAATATCTATTCATGATCGATCGCTATTCATTCTTGCGCCCCTGGCTCTTTTGCCTTGACCCAGAACAAGCCCACAATCTCACGCTGACGAATTTAGACCGTGCTCAACGCTGGGGTCTGCTAGAAAAGTTTCTAACTCAACCGCTTGCAGATCCACGTACATTGTGCGGTATTACCTTTCCCAATCCAGTGGGACTTGCTGCAGGCTTAGATAAAGATGGCAAGCATATTGATGCACTCGCTGCCCTAGGTTTTGGTTTTCTGGAGATCGGCACAGTGACTCCCCGCCCTCAGCCAGGAAATCCAAAACCGCGCATGTTTCGCTTGACGCAAGCTCAGGCCATTATTAATCGTATGGGCTTTAACAATGATGGTGTTGAGGCTTGCGTAGCAAGAGTTCGTCGCTCACGCTTTTGGCAAAGCGGTGGCGTTTTAGGTTTGAACATTGGCAAGAATGCCATTACACCGATTGAAGATGCAGCTAGCGACTACGTATTAGCGATGGATGCCGTTTATGAAATTGCTACCTACATCACCGTGAATATCTCTTCGCCAAACACGCAAAATCTGCGTGCCCTGCAAGGCGAAGAAATGTTACGCACCTTACTTGGCAGCCTGGATGAGGCTCGCAAGCGCTTGAGTGATCGCTTTGGTGTGCGTAAGCCACTCTTTTTGAAAATCGCACCCGATCTGGATCATGGCGATATCAATCTCATTGCTGACCTCTTAATGGAGTTTGGTATAGATGCCGTTATTGCTACCAACACCACCATTGCTCGCGATGCTGTGCAAGGAATGGAGCATGGTCAAGAAATCGGTGGCTTATCCGGTGCGCCAGTTCGCACGGCATCCAACATCGTCATCAAAGCACTCAAGGCAAGACTGGGTAATCATGTGCCCATTATTGGTGTTGGCGGCATTTTGAGTGGTGCCGATGCTAAGGAAAAGATAGCGGCTGGGGCTAGTTTGGTTCAGGTCTATAGCGGCTTGATTTATCGTGGCCCGGACCTTGTCAATGAGTGCGCTAAAGCTTTAAGAAACCACTAAGCAGTCTTAGATGAATGATGGTTACCCGATATAGGGGTTATCGCCTTGATCCTTCATATAATCTCATTTCATAATATGCAATATGGCATGAAATCGCTACAATCATTCCTATGAGCACAAGCAAAACTATCAAAACCTCTAAAAATACCGGGGAAGTTGCTAAAACAGCGATCCAGGTGGTGGAGCGCATGATGAATTTGCTCGATGCCCTAGCGGTTCATGAAGAATCTAGCAGCCTTAAAAACTTGGCTGCGGAAACGGGCTTACACCCCTCCACAGCCCACCGCATCTTAAATGACATGGTTGCCTGCCGATTGGTTGAGCGTGGCGATGGTGGCACCTATCGCCTTGGCTTAAAGCTCTTGGAGCTGGGTAATCTAGTGAAAGCAAGATTATCGGTTCGTGAAGCTGCTCAAGTACCGATGCGCACCCTACACAAACTCACCGGCGAAACAGTCAATCTCTCAGTTCGCCAAGGCGATGAGATTGTTTATATTGATCGTGCCTACAGCGAGCGTTCAGGCATGCAGGTGGTTCGTGCCATTGGTGGACGCGCCCCTCTCCATCTCACCTCTGTTGGCAAACTATTCCTAGCCAGTGATGACGCCAATCAAGTACGGGCCTACGTCACTCGCACGGGTCTCTCAGGTCACACTCGCAACAGCATTACGGATTTAGCTAAACTCGAGTCCGAACTCAATCACGTTCGCAGAGTGGGTAGTGCAAGGGATGATGAAGAATTAGAGCTTGGCGTGAGCTGTCTTGCTGCCGCCATTCTGGATGACACTGGTAAATTGGTTGCCGGTTTATCACTCAGCGCCCCAACCGATCGTATTCAAGCAGATTGGCTCAGATCATTACAAGACACTGCTCTACAAATCTCCAAGGGCATGGGCTTTAAGCCTAAGTCTGCCGAGCCAGGCTCATCTGCCTAGTCAACTCAACTTACATTAAGCGACGAATGGGTTGCGTGCCAGAAGGCATGCGCTCATACCAGTCACGCACACGCACTGCATCAGCAAAACGGGATTGTGTTCCTACAGAATCGAGGAACACCAATAATAGCGGGGTGTTGTTCACTCGCGCTTGCATCACTAAACATTTTCCAGCGGCATTTATGAAACCTGTTTTTTGCAAACCAATATCCATGTCCCCAGAACGTACTAATCGATTGGTATTCAAGAACTTTTGTGGGCGCTTTGCAATCACCATCGTTAAATCTGGCCAAGTGGAATATTCACGAATTAACTTGTATTGATATGCTGCATTGAGCATGCGAGTTAAATCTTCAGCAGTCGCAACGTTCTCACTAAGTAAGCCTGTGGGATCGGCAAAATAAGAATGCTCCATGCCCAGTTCTCTAGACTTCCGATTCATGGCATCCACAAAGGCTGTGATACCGCCTGGGTAATTTCTACCCAAGGTATAGGCAGCGCGGTTTTCAGAGGACATCAACGCTAACAACAAGGCTTCTTGACGTGTCAAAACGGTGCCTGCAGCTAGACGTGAAGTGCGATAGATATGCACATCATCTGCATTAATCACCAGGGTTTCATCAAGAGGCAACTTGGAGTCGAGCACCACCATGGCGGTCATCAACTTCGTGATGGATGCAATTGGCAAGCTCACGGTAGGATTCTTTTCGAAGTAAACCTCTTTGGTATCTTGATTGACTACCATAGCTACGCTGGACTTCAGACTGAGATCATCATGCTGACCACGCAAACCTAGCGCAGTAGCCAGTGATGGGGGTCCAGCAACTGCTGGTGCAGTAGAACGCGTCACAGTAACGCGAACAGTCTTCGGTCTCTTAGGAGACTTCACCACCACTTTAGTAGTTTTGGTTTGGGCTTGAGTTTGCTTTTCTTTGTCTTTACTGGCGGCAATAGCTGACGCAACACCGAGTGCCCCATAGCCGAAAACCAAGGCTAAGACAAAGAGCCAAAAACGATATAAATGCATCCCAAAAATACCTTCCAAAACTTTCAACATACGGAATGATAATTAATTTCCAAAAGGGAGTCGGATTTCTGCGCCCCATCTTGGTTAACCCCCCAATCTACCCCTATTGAGACCCTACTCTGCAATAGTCGCTACCGTGTTCGCCTGACGCTGATTCACCAGCACTACGCCAGTCATTGTCAAACAGAGGCCCAGAGCCATCAGGAGTGTGAATGGCTCATCAAACAAGAGCCACGCCATCAATGCAGTTGTCGGGGGGGTTAGATAGAGCAAACTCGTGACTTTGGTTGCCGCCCCTTTACGGATCATCATGAATAACAAGCTAATGGAGCCAATCGACAAAGGAAAGATAGCCCATAACAAAGCAGCCACTACGGGTACATTCCAAACCATGACACCTGTTTCAAAGAAATACATGCAAAAGAAACATAGCACGGCTGAAACACCAAACTGAATAGAAGACCCAGCGCGAAGATCAAATACTGGGCAGTATTTTTTCTGATAAAGAGTTCCAAAGGTGATCGAGAGTAATGCTGTAAACGCTAGCAGATAGCTAGCCAAAGGGATATGAGCAAAGCCAATCTTTTCAGCCACGACCAAGGCAACGCCTGCAAAACCAAAGCAGAGACCAATCCATTGGCGTGGCGTCACCGTCTCCGAAATCCAAGCAGCAAACCAGGCGGTCAAAATCGGTTGCAGACCAACGATGATTGCCGCCAAACCTGCAGTCATTCCAAGGCGGACTGCAAACCAGACGCCTAATAGATAGCCGAACTGTAAAAGTATTCCTGCGATAGCGATATGCTTGATTTGCGACCAGCTAGGCCAAGAGATGCGCCACACAAGGCTCAAAGCAGCCATTGCGGCAATCACACCCACAAAGCGCCAAAATAGGAAGGTGGCAGGCTCTACATAAGGCATAGCCAAGCGTGCAATCACAAACCCCGTACTCCAAATTAATACAAAAATGGGTGCAATGACGTTGTCTATACCGAGCTTCATGGATAACTTACTGAAAATATTGAGATTTTTGTCTAATCCAAGATTTTAGGCTTTTTCTAAAAGCCATCAGCGGTTCTCAAGGATGCCAAAACCTTGGGTTATGATTCTTTTCACTATTTAAGCCATTTAATTAAGCAAAAATCAGCTATTGACCCTTCAGGTCAGCAAGATCATAGTAGCAAGAGTGCACCCAAAGAAAGAGGCAAAGATGAACTTAACGCCAGAACAAATCGCAGCGGCACAAAAAGCCAATTTAGAAACCTTGACTGGCCTCACAAATCAAGCCCTCCAAAGTATCGAGAAATTAGTTGAGCTCAATTTAGCCATTGCTAAACAAAGCTTGAGTGATAGCGTGAACAATGCCAAGAAAGCATTAGAAGTAAAAGATATTCAGCAACTGCTTGCCCATCAAGCTGAAACCGTTCAGCCGATCGCAGAAAAAATTATTTCTTATAGTCACCATTTGTATAAGTTAGCTCATGAAACTCAAGATAACTTCACCAAGTCTGCGGAAAAAGAATTTTCTGCTGGCCAAAAGAGAATGGATGCCTTAGTTGAAGAGTGGGCTAAAAATACACCCGCAGGTTCTGATGCTGCCGTTCAAACAATCAAACAAGCCATTGCTTCTGCAAATCAGGTTTTTGAAACTAGTCATAAAGCGGTAAAGCATGCTGTTGATGTTGCACAAGCCAATCTCAATACCGCTGCCGATACCGTAACAAAAACTGTAAGCTCTGCTGGTAAGACATCGAAGAAAAAATAATTACTGTTTGCACTCTTGTAATAAAAAAGCCCCAATCTCTCGGGGCTTTTTGGATACTGCTTCAGAGTAGCTACTATTTTTAAGCCTTCTTCTTCACTGGGGGTAGGTCCGTGCAATGACCATGCGCCGCCTCAGCAGCCAAGCCGACTGACTCGCCCAGGGTTGGGTGTGGATGAATGGTTTTACCAATATCTACAGCATCAGCACCCATCTCAATGGCAAGACAAACTTCACCAATCAAATCACCGGCATGAGTACCAACAATACCGCCACCAATAATGCGATGCGTATTAGCGTCAAAGATGAGCTTCGTAAAACCTTCATCACGACCATTAGCAATCGCACGGCCACTAGCTGCCCATGGGAATAAACCTTTCTCATAGGCGATGCCCTGTGCCTTGCATTGTTCTTCAGTCAAACCAGCCCAAGCTACTTCAGGATCGGTGTAAGCAACCGATGGAATTTGTTTAGCATCAAAGTAAGACTTCTCACCTGCTGCAGCTTCTGCGGCAACGTGACCTTCATGCACTGCCTTGTGAGCCAACATCGGCTGACCCACTAAGTCACCAATCGCAAAAATATTGGCAACATTGGTGCGCATTTGTTTATCGACCGGAATAAAGCCTCGCTCATCCACTTGAACGCCTGCCTTATCTGCAGCAATCTTCTTACCGTTTGGCGTACGTCCCACGGCAACGAGCACTAAGTCATAAGTCTGTGGCTGCGCAGGTGCATTCTCACCCTCGAAGCTCACTTGAATTCCATCGGGCTTCACTTCAGCTTTAGCAGCGCGCGTCTTGAGCATGATCTTTTCAAAACGTCCGGTATTGAACTTCTCCCAGACCTTCTCCAAATCACGGTCAGCTCCAGCCATCAGGCCATCCATCATTTCTGCAATATCGATGCGTGAGCCCAGAGTGCTATAAACAGTCGCCATCTCTAAACCGATAATGCCGCCACCAATTACCAACATTCTTTTTGGAATGCTAGTCAGTAACAGCGCACCCGTACTATCGACAATGCGTGGATCCTCTGGCAAGAAAGGCAACTTCACTGGCTGACTACCTGCAGCGATGATCGCCTTCTGAAAACGCACGACTTCCTTTTGACCAGTGAGATCTTGGCCAGCACCATTTGTTAACTCCACTTCAACATGGTTTGCATCCAAGAAACGGCCTAAACCACGCACTACTTTTACTTTGCGGGCCTTAGCCATACCAGCTAATCCACCAGTCAACTTCGCGATGACAGATTCTTTATAACCACGCAATTGATCAATCTCAATCTTAGGCGCACCAAATGTGATGCCATGCTTTGCCATGGTTTTTACTTCATCCATCACGGAGGTTGTATGGAGTAATGCTTTAGATGGAATACAGCCTACGTTTAAGCACACACCACCTAAAGTAGCGTAACGCTCAATCAATAGAGTGTTCATGCCCAGGTCCGCACTTCGAAATGCCGCACTGTAACCACCAGGCCCGGCACCGAGCACTAGTACCTCGCATTCGTGATCAACCTTGCCGTTGTATTGACCCGCTTTTGGGGCAGGAGCAATGGCTACTGTTGCCGCAGCTGGTGCTGATGCTGAAGGAGCTGTTTTTGCTGCAGGCACTGCTGTTGCAGCACTTGCTTCAATCTCAGCAATTACAGTGCCTTTGCTCACTTTATCGCCCAGCTTCACTGAGATACTAGTCACCGTTCCAGCAGCGTCTGCAGGCACTTCCATAGTTGCTTTATCAGATTCAAGTACAAGTAATGGCTGCTCTTTCTCAATCACATCACCCACTTTTACCAATACTTCGATCACCGGCACATCTGAGTAATCACCAATATCCGGAACGAGGATCATTTGCTTAGCCATAGATCCTCCTTACAGCGTAGCGCGACGGAAGTCGGCTAGTAGTTGAGCAATATAGACAGTAAAGCGCGTTGCCAATGCTCCATCGATCACGCGATGATCTGCAGACAGTGACAATGGGCAAATAAGACGTGGCACAAACTGCTTGCCATCCCATACTGGTTTCATTGCTGCTTTGCTCACACCCAAAATCGCCACTTCAGGAGCATTCACAATAGGTGAGAAAGAAGTTCCGCCGATGCCGCCTAACGATGAAATCGTAAAACTCGCCCCTTGCATTTGATCTGGCTTCAACTTCCCTTCACGGGCAAGTGCTGCTAATTCAGAAGTTTCTTTGGCAAGCTCAAAGATCCCTTTCTTATCAGCGTCTTTGATGACTGGCACCACCAAACCCGTTGGAGTATCTGCAGCAAAACCAATATTGAAATACTTTTTGAGGATCAAATCATCGCCATCGAGTGAGCTGTTGAACTCAGGATGTTTTTTCAACGCAGCGACCGCAGCCTTCATTAAGAAAGCCAGCATGGTAATCTTGACGCCCTTCTTCTCATTGTCTTTATTGGTCATGACACGGAAGGCTTCTAGATCAGTGATATCTGCGTCCTCGTGATAAGTCACAGCAGGAATCATGACCCAGTTACGTGCCAAATTAGCTGCAGTGAGTTTCTTAATACGATTGAGTGGTTGACGTTCAATCTCACCAAATTTTGTGAAATCCACTTTCGGCCATGGAATCAAATTCAGACCACCCAAGCTTCCACCACTTGAGGCTGCAGCTGCACTAGAACTTCCAGCACCACCGCTCATTGCCGCTTTGACAAAAGCTTGAACATCTTCTTGAGTGATGCGTCCTTTGGGGCCGGAACCTTTTACCTGGGTAATCGTTACGCCAAGCTCACGTGCAAACTTACGCACTGAAGGGCTAGCGTGACTCATGACTCCATCCACAGGAGGCGGCGGATTGCTCTTCGGAGGAGGCGCTGGCGCTCTTGCAATCGGTGGTTCAACCGCTTTTATAGCTGGTGCTGCTGGTGCAGATACTGCAGCTACAGGTGCCGTAACAGCTCCTGATCCACCTTCCAGAATAAGCACCACTGAGCCTTCAGAGAGGTTATCGCCTATCTTGATCTTCACTTCTTTAACAATGCCGGCTTGTGATGATGGCACATCCATCGTCGCTTTATCAGACTCGAGCACAACAATAGATTGTTCCTTCTCAATCCGATCGCCTGCCTTCACTAACACTTCGATGACAGGCACGTCTTTATAGTCACCAATGTCAGGCACTTTGATTTCAATTGGAGCACTACTTCCACTGCTACTTGCGCTTACTGGTGCAGACGCAGTTTTACTAGCTGCTGCAGGAGCAGGAGTAGAAGCGGGTACCGAGACCGCTGCACCCTCTTCCAAGGTCATGACGATTGCGCCCTCAGAGAGGCTATCACCCACTTTGACCTTCACCTCTTTCACTACACCAGAGTGAGACGATGGCACATCCATCGTGGCTTTATCAGACTCAAGCACAACAATAGATTGTTCTTTCTCAACCTTGTCACCTGCTTTAACCAGGACCTCGATGACCGGCACATCCTTGTAATCACCAATGTCCGGCACTTTGATTTCAATAATTTGACTCATGAATTAATCTCGTATTAAACCGTCATTGGGTTTGGTTTAGCAGTGTCAATGCCGTATTTTTTGATGGCCTCAGCTAATTTTTGACGATCAAGCTGACCAGCATCAACCAAAGAACGTAAAGCAGTGATGACCACCCAGCGACGATCGACCTCAAAGAAGTCACGGAGTTTTTCACGGGTATCGGAGCGACCAAAACCGTCCGTACCCAATACTTCATAACGGCGATCCATATGCTGAATGGCCGGACGAATTTGCTCAGCAAACATACGCACATAGTCTGTAGCAGCAATGACGGGCCCCGTGGTATCTTTTAGACACTTCTCAACGTGTGAGAGTGCTGGTGCCGCGGTCGGGTTCAAGAGATTGGCACGGTGAACCGTATTCCAATCGCGACCTAATTCCGTAAAGCTTGGGCAACCCCACAAGTCAGATGACACTCCCCAATCTTTGTGCAAGATTTCAGCTGCTTCAATCACTTCACGGAAGATGGTTCCTGAACCGAGCAGTTGCACACGTAATTTTGCCTTAGCGTCACCAACCGACTTGAGCTTATACATGCCCTTAATAATGTCTTTTTCTGCACCTTTTGGCATTGCTGGATGAGTGTAGTTCTCATTCATCAAGGTGACGTAGTAATAGACGTCCTCCTGCACTTCGAGCATACGACGCATACCATCTTGAATCACTACTGCTAACTCAAACGCAAAAGTTGGGTCATAGCTAATGCAGTTTGGAACTGCAGCACTCCACAGATGACTATGACCATCTTCGTGTTGCAAGCCTTCGCCATTCAAGGTGGTTCTCCCTGCAGTGCCACCGAGCAAGAAGCCACGGCTGCGCATATCACCTGCAGCCCATGCTAAGTCGCCAATCCGCTGGAAACCAAACATGGAATAGAAAATATAAAACGGCAACATGGGAACGCCATGGGTAGAGTAAGAAGTTGCGGCGGCAATCCAATCGCACATACCGCCTGCTTCATTAATACCCTCTTGCAAGATCTGGCCAGTCTTATCCTCTTTATAGAACATCAATTGATCATGATCTTCTGGCGTATAAAGCTGACCCAGTTGATTCCAAATGCCCAATTGACGGAACATACCTTCCATACCAAAAGTCCGTGACTCATCGGGAACGATAGGCACAACGCGCTTGCCAATCGTCTTATCCCGCACCACCGTATTGAGCATCCGAACAAAAGCCATCGTGGTAGAAATCTCACGGCCTTCAGCGGTTGCTTCTAGTAAGGGTGTAAATGCATCCAATTTAGGTGCCGGCAAGCTTTCGGCTTTCGCACGACGTTGCGGCAAATAACCACCCAACTCTTGGCGACGGGCTTTCATATACTCAAGCTCAGGGCTACCTTCAGTAAACTTGACCAAGGGCATCTCGTCGAGTTGCTCATCCTTCACCGGGATCTCAAAGCGATCACGGAAGCGACGCACATCGTCATCGTTCATTTTCTTGGCTTGGTGTGCAATGTTCATCGCCTCACCGGAGCCGCCCATACCGTAGCCTTTAATAGTGTGAGCCAAAATGACCGTTGGCTGATCTTTATGATTTACCGCTGCATGAAATGCTGCATACACTTTATGGGGATCATGGCCGCCACGATTCAGTTGCCAAATCTCATCATCACTCCAGTCGCTGACTAGCGCTTTGAGTTCTGGGGTATTAAATACGATCTCACGGACATAAGCACCATTCTTAGCCTTCATCGTCTGATATTGGCCGTCAACGATCTCGCCGAGACGTTGCATCAAAATACCCTTCTTATCGCGGGCAAACAAAGCATCCCACTGACCACCCCACACGACTTTAATGACATTCCAGCCAGAGCCCCGGAATTCACTCTCGAGTTCTTGAATAATTTTTCCATTACCACGCACTGGTCCATCTAAACGCTGCAAGTTACAGTTCACTACAAAAATCAAGTTATCTAACTTCTCACGACCAGCCATGCCGATGGCACCTAAAGATTCTGGTTCATCCGTTTCACCATCACCTAAGAAAGCCCAAACCTTACGACCTTGCTCTTGAATAAAGCCACGGTCTCTTAAATATTTCATGAAGCGTGCTTGATATATCGCCATGATTGGACCAAGACCCATCGACACCGTTGGGAACTGCCAAAAATCTGGCATCAACCATGGGTGCGGGTAACTAGAGATCCCTTTACCGCCAACCTCTTGACGGAAGTTATCAAGCTGGTTATCTGATAAACGACCCAACATATAAGCGCGGGCATAAACGCCAGGGGCGGAGTGTCCCTGGACAAAGATCAGATCGCCACCATGCTCTGGTGATGGGGCATGCCAGAAATGGTTGTATCCAACGTCATACAAAGTAGCGGCAGACTGAAAGGAAGAAATATGTCCACCGACATTGGTGTCTTTATTTGCGCGCAGCACCATGGCCATCGCATTCCAACGGGTATAGGAACGAATCCGGTGTTCAACATTTTGATCACCAGGCAAGCGGGCTTGATTCTCAACGGGAATCGTATTGATGTAAGGCGTCTCTGCATGGAAGGGTTGATCTACACCATTGACTCGTGCATGAGAAATTTGTTGATCGATGAGATAAGCAGCACGCTGCGGACCTTCGTTATGGATGACACCATCTAAGGCCTGCAACCACTCTTGTGTCTCGCCAGGATCAGCATCCTGAAGATTTTGTTTGCCTAACACTTGCTCAGGAACTGCAGCCATAACTTATCTCCAATAGTTATTTCGTTTAATTCATTCAAATCAACAATAGTTATTTACTTTATAGACAACATTTTAGGAAGGTATATGGGTGTAAACAAGCAATTTTCCACATAATGATAATATTTCTCATAATATGAGATTTTATTGCATCGCAAATAGAATCACATAGGATCGGCTAAATTCCTGTTTAGGCATCCTCATAGGGCAAAATGGGTTAATTCCTATGAAATATCCTGCTTTTCTAAGATTGCTCCTCGCCCCTGTTAACTGGTTACGCAAAATCCGGGGATTTAGGCTCGTTTACACCCCCCTGCTAGCAATCGTGCTTTTTACCGCAGTCATGGGCATTATTTTGGGTACGCTCCATTTGCAGGAAAAAGGACAACAAGAATCTGCCCTATTTAGAGAGCTCTCTTTTGCCAAACAACGTATTCAATTACGCTTTGTAAACAATGCTGACTCTTTAAATACGATTAATCGTGAAATTGCTGCGAGTAGCGAAGATGCAAAGTTAAAACAACTAGTGCGCGAGCAATCCGATGATTTAGTGCTCAATAATCATGAGATTGTCAAAATCATTTGGCTTAATGCTGATAACTCTTATCAATGGACCGCCCCAGCAAATAACCCTAAAACAGACTGGATTAGCAAAACACAAAATGAGCGGGCAGTAAATGAGGGCCTCACAAATGCAATAGAGCTTAGCCGAGTGACGAGCAGGACTGCTTTTAGTCAGTTCATTTCACTTAACTTACAGAGCGAGGAATCTCTCGCCAAGGATAGAAGAACCGTCTTCTGGCAAGTGGCTCCTAATATTGTTGGTGGTCAAGCCATCGGTTTCTTAGCCGCACTGTATACCACCCAGGGCATTTTAGATGTCATCCCCAATGAGCTCAAAGCACACTATCGCTTCACCTTGCTGACAGATAACGACAGGGTCTTATCCATCTCCTCCGATCGAGATACACCCAAAAGAGCTTTTAGCAATCAAACGAGTTTAGACATCGGCGTATTAAGTCCAAACCTAGTCTTACGAATTGACACCTATCCTCCACCGACCAATCTGACTTTCCGAATGTTAATTGGTGTGGTCTTAGGTCTTTCTGCTTTCGTTATTTGGAGTTTGTGGTCTGTCCTTAAGCAGATGCAAGTGCGTCAAGAAGCTGAGGCTAATTTACGGACTGAAACCAGCTTTCGTAATGCCATGGAAAATTCCACACCAGTCGGCATCCGTGCGCACGATATGGAAAAGCGCATTACCTATGTGAACCGAGCCTTTTGTGAGATGACTGGCTGGTCATCAAAAGAACTGATTGGCCTGATGCCGCCCTTCCCCTTCTGGCCCGACTCTAGACGCGATGAGCTCGTAGAAAAAATGAATCGCGCCCTGAAAATGGAATCGGGGATGAAAACTGGTATTGAGGGAGTCGTTTTGCACCGTGATGGCTCTCTGATTGAGACTCGCACTTTTATTGCTCCCCTCATTAATGAAAAAGGAACGCAAACGGGTTGGGTTACTTCCTTAATTGATATTTCCGAACCGAAGAAGATCCGAGAAGAGTTGGCTGCATCACAGGAACGCTTTGTTACTGTGCTTGAGGGTTTGGATGCTGCCGTTTCTGTGCTTGACCTTGAAAACGATCATCTCTTATTTGCCAATCGCTTCTACCGAGAAAATTTTGGGGATGACTCAAAGGGTCACTTTCAGTTAGCAGGTAATGCGAATAACCTGGAGACCTTGCACGATGTCGCGGAAGATTTACAAGACTCCCCTCCAGGCATTCCGACCTCATTTTTATATCAAGAGTCTGAGTCGGAAGAAATTCAATTAAGTGACGGCAGTAATAAATGGTACGAAGTCAGAAGGCGCTTTATTCCCTGGGTTGATGGGCGCCTTGCGCAACTCTTGATTGCTACCGATATTACGATGCGTAAAGAGGCAGATGATTTAGCACGCCAGCAAGAAGAGCGTATGCAGTTTACGAGCCGCTTAACTACGATGGGTGAGATGGCATCCTCTCTCGCGCATGAGTTAAACCAACCACTCTCAGCGATCTCCAACTATTGCATGGGGGTCGCTAAACGTTTAGAAGGTAATCTAGATCCCGCACTCACCAAAGATATCCTGCCAGCGCTTGAGAAAGCATCAGAACAGGCTCATCGCGCAGGCACCATCATTCAGCGTATTCGAGGATTTGTAAAACGCAGCGAGCCGCAAAGTAAATTGACTGCCATTAGTGAAATTATTAACGATGCTGTTGGGCTAGTCGAAATTGAGGCGCATCGCCATCGCCTAACCATTATTTCTCAAATCAGTGAAAACCTTCCTGCGGTAGATGTTGATCCCGTCTTAATCCTGCAGGTTTTAGTCAACCTACTGAAAAATGGCCTTGATAGCACGAGGGAGGCTTATCCCTTTTCTTCTCGTTGGTCCGCTGCTCCCGTCAAAATCAGCGCTGATCTGGATACCAGTATTTTTCCAGCCATGCTGCGTATTCAGGTGAGTGATGGCGGGGCTGGAATCCCCGAATCAGTCTCCCAACGCATGTTTGAGCCCTTTTTTAGCACTAAATCCGATGGCATGGGCATGGGTCTCAATATTTGCCGCTCTATTATTGAATCCCATCATGGCAGGCTTTGGGCGGTCAATATCATGGATGCGGAACATACCAAGCTGGCTGGCTGCACCTTTACAATACTTCTACCCCTGGAATCTCCTGAAACTTCGGGTAATGTTTAATCATTGCACTAATTGAATCACCTTGCGAGACCCGATATGAACCTTAGTACCAGCACCAAACCAACCCAGGCAGAAGTTGTCTACGTTGTCGACGATGATGAAGCAGTGCGTGATTCTCTGACCTGGCTTCTGGAAAGCAATGGTTATATAGTGCGTTGTCACGCCAGTGCTGAACGTTTCTTGCAATCGTTACAGAGTACTGATAAGTCCACTATCTCCTGCGCTATTTTGGATGTGCGCATGCCCGGTATGTCTGGCCTTGAATTACAAGAGCGTCTCATTAGTGAAAATTTACCGATGCCAGTTGCCTTCATCACAGGTCATGGCGATGTCTCTATGGCGGTCTCGACTATGAAACGTGGTGCAGTAGATTTTATTGAAAAGCCATTTAAAGAAAATGATCTCTGCAGCTTAGTCGATCGCATGCTCGCTAAGGCACGCGTGGATTACTCACAAGCAAGTCAGCGCAAGATTACCCAAAGTTTACTTAGCAAGCTGACTGGGCGTGAGCGTCAAGTGTTAGAGCGTATTGTTGCTGGACGCCTGAATAAGCAGATTGCAGATGACCTCGGTATCTCCATTAAGACTGTTGAGGCACACCGCGCCAACATTATGGAAAAGCTCAACGTCAATACAGTTGCCGACCTATTACGCCTTGCCTTGTCCGACCCACAACCGAATTAATGTATTCATCCTTACTTTAATATTCACCTGTAATGCCTGCTCAATTACTCGACGGAAACGCTCTCTCTAAGAAACTGCGCGCAGAAATTGCTGCCCGTGGTGCGATCGTTACTGCCAAAGGTGTTCGCCCTGGTTTAGCCGTGATCGTCGTAGGTGACAATCCAGCTAGCCAAGTCT
This sequence comes from Polynucleobacter sp. AP-Feld-500C-C5, assembly GCF_018882265.1. Lineage (NCBI taxonomy): Bacteria > Pseudomonadati > Pseudomonadota > Betaproteobacteria > Burkholderiales > Burkholderiaceae > Polynucleobacter > Polynucleobacter sp. AP-Feld-500C-C5. The sequence continues at coordinate 237,424 of NZ_JACVOW010000019.1, forward strand.
ATGTCCGTAATAAAGTGAAGGCCTGTGAAGATGTAGGTTTTCATTCTGTATTAGAGCGCTACTCCGCCGAATTAGGCGAAGAAGAATTACTGGCTCGTATTGCTACCTTAAATGCTGACCCTGCGATTCATGGCATCTTGGTGCAACTACCACTACCGGAACACATTGCCTCTGAGCGTGTACTAGAAGCTATTGCTCCAGAAAAAGATGTGGACGGCTTCCATGTAGCCAATGCTGGTGCTTTAATGGTTGGCCAACCTGCATTCAAACCCTGTACTCCTTATGGTTGCATGAAGATTCTGGAGAGTATTGATTACCCTATTCGGGGGGCACGGGCAGTGATCGTTGGCGCCTCCAATATCGTCGGCAAACCCATGGCGATGTTGTTATTACAAGCCGGTGCAACCGTGACTATTTGTAATAGCAAAACACGGGATTTGGCTCATCACACTAAAGATGCCGACATCCTGGTAGTAGCTACCGGAAAACCCAAAATGGTTTCTGGAGATATGGTCAAAACCGGTGCCGTAGTGATTGACGTTGGCATCAATCGCCTACCCGACGGGAAGCTTTGCGGCGACGTGGATTTCGATGCGGCCAAATATATCGCCGGCTGGATTACCCCCGTTCCTGGTGGCGTTGGCCCTATGACAATCACCATGCTCTTAATGAACACTTTAGAGGCAGCTGAAAAAGCAGCCAAGCCCTAGATCCATTAAGCTAGAGGGATGAATACATCCCTCTCTGCATCTCTACCCCCTGCATTACAAAATAATCCACTCCTGACTTTTGGTCGGGGTATTGCCACTTACTCTGAAATTAAGCCTGAACACATCACGCCAGCGATAGAGTTTCTACTCAAACATGCTCAAGATGCAGTGGATCTTGCCACTAATCCCAATACACCTGCAACCTGGGATGATCTTGCTGAGCCATTAGAGGATGCAACAGAATCTTTGGGAAGATCTTGGAGCGTGATCTCTCACCTCAATAGTGTGGCTGATACTCCTGAGTTAAGATCTACCTACGGAGCAATGCTTCCAGACGTGACTGCATTTTTTTCTAGCCTCGGACAGAACTTAGCGCTGTATCAAAAATTTAAAGAGCTCAGCAAAGGTCCTGAGTTTACTAAACTCAATCGCGCGCAAAAGAAAGTGATTGAGAACTCTTTAAGAGACTTTCGGCTTGGTGGCGCCGAACTCAATGATGCCGATAAACCCCGCTTTGCTCAAATCCAAGACGAGCAGGCTATTTTAGGCAAAGCGTTTTCAGATCACGTCTTAGATGCAACCGATGGTTTCGTTCATCTTGTCAGCAATGAATCTGATCTCATCGGTTTACCAGAAGATGTTAAAGCAGCAGCAGCCGATACAGCCCAACAAAAGGGCTTAAAGGGTTGGGCTTTTACCCTGCACTTCCCATCCTATTACCCAATCATGCAGTACTCCGAAAATCGTGAGCTACGCCGCTTAATGTATGAAGCTTATGTCACCCGCTCTTCTGAGCTTGGTCCGCAATACGCCCAGGGCAATATTGCTTGGGACAATACTCAGAATATGCTTGATCAATTGCGCTTGCGTGATGAAGAAGCGCGCATGCTCGGCTTTGCTAATTTCGCCGCGCTGAGCTTAGCGCCCAAAATGGCTAATACCGTGGATGAAGTAGATCTCTTCTTAACAAACTTTGCCAATAAATCAAAACCGTATGCCCAACGGGATTGGGATGAGCTTTGTGCATTTGCGAAAACTGAACTGGGTCTCATTGATGGTGTTCAGCCTTGGGATACGGCCTTTGCAGCTGAACGCTTGAAACAAGAGCGCTATTCATTTTCTGAAAATGAGCTTAAACAATACTTCCCACTGCCTAAAGTATTGGATGGCTTATTTGGCGTGATTCAAACGCTCTTCGGTGTCAAGATTGAGGCGGCTGACTTACCAACCTGGCATGCAGATGTCCAGTCATTCTCCGTGAAGAATGCCAAAGGCAATATCGTGGCTTATTTCTATCTTGATCCTTATGCACGCTCTGGTAAACGTGGTGGCGCCTGGATGGATGATGCCCGCGGCCGCAGAGAACTACCCAATGGTGAAATTCAAATACCGGTTGCGTATTTAGTGTGCAACTTTGCACCGCCAGTGAAGGTCGATGGCATATTGCGTCAACCCACGATTACCCATGATGATGTGATTACCCTATTCCACGAGAGTGGTCATGGTCTACACCATCTGTTAACTCAAGTGAGCGCTCTAGGCGTCTCAGGAATCAATGGCGTTGAATGGGATGCTGTGGAATTGCCTAGTCAATTTATGGAGAACTTCTGCTGGGAATGGGAAGTCCTGGAGAAAATGACTGCGCATGTTGAAACAGGCAAACCATTGCCCCGTGAATTATTTGAAAAGATTTTAGCTGCCAAGAATTTTCAAAATGGCTTAATGACCTTACGTCAAATTGTGATGTCATTAATCGATTGGCGCTTACATTCTCACTTTGATGCAAAGAGTGCGCAGGGACAGGCTGTTCTTGAACTCTCTCGCAAGATTGCCGCTGACTTTAATGTGATCCCACAGCCTGAGATCTCTCGGTGGATTAATACTTTCAGCCATATCTTTGCTGGTGGCTATGCAGCTGGCTACTACAGCTATAAATGGGCTGAGGTTCTATCTGCTGATGCCTACTCTGCTTTTGAAGAGGCGGCCAAACTCACGGGTTCCGTACTTGATCCTAAGACAGGGTCACGTTATCGCGAAGAAATTTTAGAAGTCGGCGGTAGCCGTCCTGCAGCTGAATCCTTCAAAGCCTTTCGCGGACGTGAGCCAAGTATCGATGCCTTATTGCGTCATGGTGGTTTAGCTTAATGACAAGGCAAGCACTAGGTGAATGAAAAACACCTAAGGGTGGTTTTAATAGGTAAGCTTATAGGAGCTGAAATTATTACTTTGGACTTAGTTGCGGGCATGCATTTTCTAATGGCTTACCTGCAATGCGGTCCTTCACCCAAGCAAGATACATTGGCGCTGAAACACCGGGAGTTGTAAAGTGAGATTGCTCGCCAAGTAACTGGTTTCTTCCTACATTCGCACCCATGGCGCACATCTGCTTTTGATAGAGCTCATGCATGATAGGTGGAACAGCGGTATCTTTTGTTCCCCAATAAATCACCACTGGTGCTACCGGCTTCACGGGCTTCACACTTCCATCAATAAATGCTTTTATCCATGCCAAGGAGTTACTAGCCGTAGGCTTCAAGAGGGACTTGTATTGATCTCCATAAGCAAAGTTGAAGGTATCAGCCATCACATGAACACATTTATTGCTGGCCAACCGATTAACTACTTTTGCACCTTCATCAGTCAAAATATCTGTTAATTTCAGATTAGGATTGGCGGCTTGGGCACCCCACAAGCCCATTACATAGTGCGCAAATAAAAACACATTCGGAATATTGGCCTGAGTAAATTCATTCATCAGCTTATTAGCACTCGACTCATCAGCCGGCAATTTTGGAAGCATTGCTGCTATATCATCTGGCGCCAATGCAACAAACCCAAGGTATTGCAAATTATCTGCAGCAGTACCCTTCAGAGCTTGATAGTCCGGCAGACTTGCAGCCGCAATTGTTGCTCCACCGCCTTGTGACCAGCCATAAATAATCGTCTTCTTACCAGCGCCAACTTCTTTCATAGAGCTAGCCGCTCTTGCAGAGTTTATGGCATCTCTACCATTAGTTCCAGCAACAGCATACTGGTGTTTACCGCCGCCACCTTGACCTTGATAGTCGGTAGCAACTATGACGTAGCCTTCTTTAATAAATTCCTCTACGTTTGGAATACCATAATCAGTCCATGAGTTCCCATCCATTAAGAAATACTCATTCAAAGGAGAGGTGGGATTGATAATTTGTGATGGGCCACAATTTTGAGCTGACCCTGTTGTGCCGTGAGCCCACGCCAAGATCGGCCTTCCCTCTTTGGGAGCTTGACCAATAGGGGCTACTATCAAACCCGTTGCGATCGTCTTACGTTCTGCAATATCAGAGGAAATATAGGCAATCCTCCAAGCCTGCGCACCCTTCACCGATGTTTTGATCCTTTCCTTCTTCAGGATTTGTCCCAGCTTACCCTGAGGACTCATTTTGATCACTTCCTCATAAAACGGGGGAACTGGAGGATCGGCGCATACGGTTAAAGAAAGTAATCCCAACAAGGTAGCAAGGACTAAAGAGGTAATTGATGTTTTCATAAATGCCTTATCACTACATTTTTCTATTAATAGGATGAATGCCTGTAACTATACTAAAACCTTCGCTTGATTAAGCTAAGTCTTCTTGATCTCTGAATCTGAATCAATCCAAGCTGAATGCTTCTCCATCACAGCATTAAATAAGTCTGATTGAATGTGATCGTGTAACCATTTTTTGGTATTGGGAAATGGCATTTCCTCAAAGCTTTTTGGGTTGACCATAGAAAACTGTCTGATAAACGGAAAAATAGCTACATCCACCCAAGCCATTCGGTTGCCTAACAAGTATTGATCTGACTGTAGTGCATCTTCCATAGGTTTTAACATTAGGTCTATTGCTTCACTAAGAACTTCTCCTTGATCAAGCTCAGGATATCGATTCGGATATTTATATTGGTCTAATCGTTTTTTAAAGGGGCCATCATTTTTCTCAATCCAAGATTGCGCAGCCTGCTCATCCACAGTCTTCCAGCCATCTGGATCCGATTGATCCAAAGCCCATCGCATGATATCCAAACTTTGATCAATCACTAAGTCATCCACACAAAAAACGGGTACGGTAGCTTTAGGCGATAACAGCCGCATTGATTTGGGCTTATCTCTTAAAACAATCTCTCTGTGCTCATATGGAATGCCGGCATATTTCAAGGCCATACGTGCCCTCATAGCATAAGGACATCGTCGATAAGAATACAAAATAGGCATCATGGGTTCATCACCATTCAACTTGCTTTGGATACGATGAATTCAGCTCTTACGCTTTTTTGATCTCAGCAATCACTGGGGCATGGTCTGAAGGCTGCTCCCAGGTTCTAGGCTCTTTATCAACGACGCTGGCACTACACTTTTCTTTGAGAGCATCGCTTAGCAAAATATGATCGATACGCATGCCAGCATTTCTTCTAAAGCCCATCATGCGATAGTCCCACCAACTGAATGTTTTAGGTGCTTGTTCAAACATTCTGAAGGAGTCGCTCATGCCAAGCTTCAAGAGCTCCTGAAAAGCATAACGCTCTGGAGGGGACACCAGATTCTGCCCTTCCCATGCTTTAGGGTCATGAACATCTTCATCTGCTGGAGCGATATTAAAGTCACCTAAGAGAGCCAAACGCGTATTCTGTTGCAGCTCCTGAGTAAGCCAGGTCTGTAATGAATGTAGCCAATTCAATTTGTAGGCAAACTTATCGCTATCTGGCGACTGTCCGTTTGGAAAGTAAGCTGAGATCAGTCTGATGGGTTGCATTCCAGCAAATGGAATGGTTGCAGCTAAGATGCGCTGTTGCTCATCTTCATAATCAGGAATATTTCTGGTGGGCTTTAAAAATGTAGTGGCTGCATCAGAAGCAATCGAGGCCAAAGCAGCCTTGCGCACAATAATGGCAACACCGTTGTAAGTCTTTTGACCGGCAGCGAGACTCAGATATCCCGCTGCCTCTAGCTCTTGATGGGGATACTTATCATCCGTGAGTTTGAGCTCTTGCAAACACAAGCCATCTATCGGCTGTTTCTTTTGTTCCTGATCTTGTAACCAACGAAGTACGTGTGGCAGGCGAACTTTTAAGGAATTCACATTCCACGCCGCAATTCGGATTGAATCAGTCATCTATCCCCAGTTCCTGCAATTTTCTGGTAATGGTATTACGTCCAATGCCCAAACGCTGCGCGGCTTCAACCCGACGACCCCGCGTGACCTCCAAGGCAGCTATCAACACCGCTTTCTCAAAACGTGAGCATAGTGCATCGTAAACCTCTTTATCACCATCCTGTAGCATTTTGACCGCCAAGCGACCAAGAGCACTCTCCCAATCACCAGAACTAGATTTAGCTGTTGCAGGACTGCTTGGCGACGATTCACCATGCAAGACCAGAGGCTGCTCGCTAGCCTGGGCAACAATATCTGCAGGAAGATCACCTGCACCAATGACGCTGGCTGGGGTCATCACAGTTAACCAGTGACAGAGATTCTCAAGCTGACGCACATTACCTGGAAAAGGCATCGCACTCATTTCTTTCAGAACTTCATCTGACAGTTTTTTAGACTCTACTCCTAAAGACTTTGCACAAGTGAGCATGAAGTGTCTTGCCAAAATCGGAATATCTTCACTACGCTCACGTAAGGATGGCATACGCAAACGAATGACATTAAGACGATGCATCAAATCTTCGCGAAAGAATCCTGCTGCAACTCGCTGCTCAAGATTCTGATGGGTAGATGCAATGATGCGAACATTCGCTTTAATCGGATCTTGGCCACCGAGGCGATAGAAATGACCATCGGTCAAAACACGCAAGAGTCTGGTTTGTAAGTCGAATGGTAGATCTCCAATCTCGCCTAAGAACAATGTGCCACCGTCTGCTTGCTCGAAGCGGCCCCGACGCAAGGTCTGCGCCCCTGGGAAAGCGCCACGCTCATGACCAAATAACTCTGATTCAAGCAGGTCTTTAGGAACGGCAGAAGTACTTAAGGATATAAAGGGACCTTTTGCTCTAGGGCTGTGCTTATGCAAAGCGTGGGCTACCAGCTCTTTGCCTGCACCAGACTCACCGGTGATTAAGACCGTTGCATGGGATTGCGCCAAACGACCAATCGCACGGAAGATCTCTTGCATTGCAGGTGCTTGACCAATAATCTCGGTGGATTCTTGTCTCCAAGCGCCAAGTTCCTTATTGCCTGACTCACTGCGAATACCCTGCTCTACTGCACGATGAATCAGCTCGACTGCTTTCTCGATATCAAACGGTTTGGTGAGATATTCAAATGCACCGCCTTGGAATGAAGATACCGCAGAATCTAAGTCCGAATAAGCCGTCATGATGATGACGGGCAAGTTTGGATGGCTCGCTTTGACATGTTGCAATAAATCCAAGCCATTACCGCGCGGCATGCGAATGTCAGAAATCAATACCTGCGGGGTCTCTTTTTCCAAAGCATTTAGCACATCATTTGGGTTAGAGAAGCTCTTATGCGGAATGTTTTCTCGCGCTAAGGCTTTTTCTAAAACCCAACGAATTGATTGGTCATCGTCGACGATCCAAATTGGTTTCATGATGTTTTCTCCTGCCTACGGTATGGAATTTGAATATGAAAATCGGTACGTCCAGGGCGACTTTCGCAAGCGATAAAGCCCCGGTGTTGCTGAACAAAGGTTTGCGCTAAAGTTAAACCTAAACCACTACCCCCTTCTCGCCCAGAAACTAATGGGAAGAAGATGCGTTCAATAATTTCTTCTGGAATACCAGGGCCGTTATCAATCACGTGCAGATCCATCGCTAACTTATAGCGTTGCTTCGCAATCGTGACGGAACGAGCGACCCGGGTTTTTAATTCGATTTGTGCAACACCCTGGGTGATTTCTTCAGAAAGGGCTTGGGCTGCGTTATGCACAATATTGAGTACTGCTTGTATCAATTGCTCACGATCCCCCATAACATCAGGCAAGCTAGTGTCATAGTTACGAATAATCCTTAAACCCTTAGGGAACTCTGCCAACACCAAACTCCGCACTCGCTCCAGTGCTTCATGCACATTGAAGGCTTCCATGACATGGGCCTTGCGGTGAGGTGCTAAAAGACGATCTACTAAAGTTTGTAGACGATCAGACTCTTTGATAATGACCTGCGTGTATTCATGCAAACCTTTTTCAGACAACTCAAACTCCAAGAGCTGAGCTGCCCCACGAATACCACCTAATGGGTTTTTAATCTCATGTGCCAAATTGCGCATGAGCTGTTTATTAGCTTCGACTTGCTGCGTCACACGCTCATCGCGTTCACTACGCAGCTGCTGATCAATGGGGAACCATTCCATCATGATTAAAACGGGATCTTCTAAGGCCGCGATTACCACGTGAGCTGGAATAGAATCTTGGTGAATACTTCCTGGCAAGGAATGCAAGACCATCTCTTGGCGTTGAGCCGATACATGGCCGAGCTTCACTTCGGTAATCATGCTATTCAGAGCAGTGTTATCGCCAAATAAGTCGAACACAGATTGACCCTCAAGTGATTTACGCGAGAGATCCAAAGCTGACTCGGCAGCCGGATTCACATAAACCAATTGTTGGTTCTCCGCCTCAAAAACCACGATGGCATTGGGCATCTGATCGAGCAATGTCGGAAAAAAAGGAGCAGCCGAAGCTGCTCCCTTGAACGAATTGCGCAACAAACCTGCGCTCAAGTTCTTTCCTTCGCTTACAGGGAGTAATACATATCAAATTCGATTGGATGGGTAGTCATACGGAAACGTGTGACATCTTCCATCTTCAAATTGATATAGGCATCAATCATAGACTCTGTAAATACACCACCGCGGGTCAAGAACTCATGATCTTTTTCGAGTGCTGCCAAAGCTTCTTCCAAGCTTGCGCAAACGGTTGGGATCTTTGCATCTTCTTCTGGTGGCAAGTCATACAAGTTTTTGTCAGCAGCTTCACCTGGGTGAATCTTATTCTGGACGCCGTCCAAACCAGCCATCAACAAGGCCGAGAATGCCAAGTATGGGTTTGCTAATGGATCTGGGAAACGGGTTTCGATACGACGACCCTTAGGACTTGGAACGTGTGGAATACGAATAGAAGCAGAACGGTTGCGTGCTGAGTATGCCAACTTTACTGGAGCTTCAAAGCCTGGAACCAAACGCTTATATGAGTTTGTACCTGGGTTAGTAATAGCGTTCAATGCTTTAGCGTGCTTAATGATGCCGCCGATGTAGTAGAGCGCAAACTCTGACAAACCTGCGTAACCATTACCAGCAAACAAGTTTTCGCCATTCTTCCAAACAGATTGGTGCACGTGCATACCAGAACCGTTATCACCCACTACTGGCTTAGGCATGAAGGTTGCAGTCTTGCCATAAGCATGAGCAACATTTTGTACTACATACTTTTGCCAGATAGTCCAGTCAGCACGTTGAGTCAATGTGCTGAACTTAGTACCCAATTCGTTTTGACCTTGACCAGCAACTTCATGGTGGTGAACTTCAACCGGTATGCCCAATGATTCGAGAATCAAACACATTTCAGAACGCATATCTTGGAATGTATCTACTGGAGCAACTGGGAAGTAGCCGCCTTTTTTACCTGGACGGTGACCAGTGTTACCACCTTCAACTTCAAGGCCTGATGACCATGGCGCTTCTTCGGAATCAATCTTCACGAAGCAGCCCTGCATGTCAGCACCCCAACGCACGCCATCAAAAATAAAGAACTCTGGCTCTGGACCAAAGTAAGCTGCATCACCTAAACCAGAACTCTTCAAATACGCTTCAGCACGCTTTGCAATAGAACGTGGATCACGGTCATAGCCTTTGCCATCTGATGGCTCGATCACATCACATGTGATTACCAAGGTAGGCTCTTCATAGAATGGGTCGATATAGCAAGCAGTTGGATCTGGCATCAACAACATATCAGAAGCTTCAATACCCTTCCAACCAGCGATAGAGGAGCCGTCAAAGGCATGACCACTCTCAAATTTATCTTCGTTAAAAGCAGAGATAGGAACACTCGTATGTTGCTCTTTACCCTTTGTATCTACAAAGCGGAAATCAACGAAAGTACATTCTTTCTCTTTAACTAACTTCATCACATCAGCGACGGTCTTCGTCATGCAAATCTCCTCTATAAACAAAACTCGGAATTCAAACCTAAGGCATACACCCTTGTTCATTCCAGGCATCTACATGCCTATTGGATGTATCTAATTTACTGAAGCAAACAACAGGGAATCTTCATTATTGCACTAATTAAGTGCTTGATTAGCTCTTTGATCGACTCTAAAAAGGATATGTGCACTACTTTAGTGCAAAATTGACTTAAGAAATTTCATGAATCTCATAGCCAAGCTCTTGGGTGCCCGCTCTTAGGGCAATCCACGCATTTTCTAATAAATTGGCATTGCCCTTGATACCCAATTCAATATGCCGCTGGGCATATACACCGCCCTTAGTAGCATCACCCACAGACGGCAGGCTAAAGACCTTCACGCCTGGGAAGTTAGCTTCTATGCGTTCCATCAGCGGGGTTAAGGTGGACTCAATACCCTTGGGCACAATGAAACTTTGTTCTGCCCAGTTTTCTTGATGAAAGAGATCTTGGTAATGGGTATCCAGACACCAAGCCATCATGGGAGCGGCCATCACCGGAAAGCCCGGAACAAAATGATGTTCCCGAATCCGAAAGCCAGGGATCTGGTTATAGGGATTTGGGATGATGTCACTGCCCAGTGGAAACTCACCCATCTTGAAGCGGTGTTGATTTTCTGGAGTATTCAAATCGGCTTTGATTGGATCACCCTCTGCCATAGACTGAATGCGACCAGCAATGAGCTCTTGCGCCTTCGGATGCAATGCGGTTTTTGTACCTAGTGCTAACGCAGCACATTGGCGCGTATGATCGTCTGGAGTCGCACCAATACCGCCCGTACTAAACACCACATCGCCGCTGGCAAAACTTTGCTTGAGGGTTGCTGTAATTTGCTCTGAATCATCGGCAACATACTTTGCCCACGAAAGACTCAAGCCCCGTTCATTGAGGAGTTCAATGAGCTTACTCATGTGCTTATCTTGACGACGACCTGACAAGATCTCGTCGCCGATCACGATTAAGCCAAATCGTCTTGTGACCCCCTCTGTCGAGGCATCCACTGCTACTGTTTTGATGACATCATCCATGGTATGGAAGTTCCGAATCTACTAAGCGGGTTTCTACTGTTAATGATTTTTCTAATTCTTCTTGTCTCAGCGTTTGCAGCGCATCTAATAGAAAATGGCTAAACCATAAAGCAGCAAACACAAAAATGAGAGAGTACACCCAAAGGGCTACAAAACTCACTACTGGAAACAATACCAAGGCTAACGCAGAAGTAGCCCAGAAGAATGTGGGTACAGCGCCGAGCATGCCCGAGATCACACCCATAGTGAGTAATGACCATCGATATTTTTCTATTAGAAGATCGCGCTCTTCGGTGCTGGCATGCTTAGCTAAGACATCATATGACATGAGGCGCATTGTCAACCAACCCCATAAGAGCGGTGGTAACACAGCTACGAGCGGAGGAACCCACCACACTGGCAAGGTCAGCATCACTAACACTAAACAGATCAGCGCAGACCATAAGGTATACATCAAGCTACCAAAGAGTCCACCGCCACGCTTTGCTTCCAAACCATGATATGCAGATTGTCGAGCTACGATCCTAACAATTGCTGGCACGGTTGAGAAGGCGATAAACACTAAGAGGCTGATCGTGATCAGAGGAATGATCAACATGACAAAAAATAGTGGCGCGATCCAAGCTCTGGCATTTTCAAAGCCAGCCCAAATCAGACCTTCCTGGATCCAGCTCGTGAACATGGAAGTCGTGAGGAAAATGCTCAAGGCTTCCAGCGCCGGGGTCCAAGCAAGCCAAATGAGACTACCCCATACAACAGAAACAATCAGAAATGGTCGCAGACTGAGCCACAGCATGCGTGGATGCATCGTTCCCACCAGTGCAAGTCCAAACGATTTAAATACTTGCTGCAATCCAACCATAAAACTCCTATGACATACCTTGGGTATGTTTACTTTGGTAATAACTCTCTGAATGCGTGTACCAAACACTGCCACTGCTGAGTAATGACATTTTGAGAAACTGTTAAGTTTCGCACGCCTGTGGGATAAACCGTCTTAGGAAAAATCGCCGTCCTAAATAACATATCCCACCAGGGAAAAAGAATGCCAAAGTTACAGCCGCCCAGCACTCCAGGCTTACCAATGGCTTCATGACCATAACCCACGGCATGATGCATGCGGTGATACATCGGTGAAATCAAGAGATAGCGCGCAGGTCCTAAGTGAATCTTGATATTGGCATGCTGCCAACTTTGAATAAATTGGCTCAGTGCCACGAGTGCAATAAATTGACCAGGAGATACTCCAAACAAGAGTGCAAAAAATGCCATAAATACTGCACGCATGATGTCGTCTAACAGATGATTACGATTATCAGACCAAGCCGTCATTACTGTTTGACTGTGATGCAAAGCATGCAACTGCCACCACCAGTTAAACGAGTGGGCTGCACGATGGTAAAGATAATCGACAAAGTCAAGCAAGATCAGATAAAGCAGAAAGCTCACCACTGGTATCGAGGTAACTCCAGGCCACCAAGACTCTACATTGAAACGATCAAACCGAAAATCGTGCAAGATCGAATCGACCTCAAAGAAAAATCCAGATAAGACAATGAAGATCAAGCCATGAAAAATCCCCAGCCGATGAAACAAGGTGTAGAAAACATCCGCCTTGCTTGCAATAGCAAAGCGATCTTGCGCTTCTGCAGGATGAAAGCGTTCCCAAGTGCGGAGCACAACCATGATAAGAAAGATTTGAATACAGCCAAACAGAAACCAATCCATGCCATCAAATACATCCTCGGCCCACGACATCAGATCAAATTGATACAACAATGGCCCTACCAGGGTCGAAAAAATCCACTCTTGTAGACTGCCATAGGCGTTTGAGATTGCAGAGGTGATAAAGTTTAAATCCATGCTTTATTTTGACTGATCTGCAGATTTTTTGTGCGCCGCGGGCAATAGACCAAAACAAAAGCCGCGTTGCTTCAGATTAATGATCAATTGCTCTAGCACTGCGGGTGCCCAGGGATCTTTTCTGGACCAAATACCAAGGTGCGCCATCGTGATGTCGCCATCCTGAATATCATGACTCGCCTTCTGCAAGAGTCCAGCATTAGGGTACTTATCAGAAGGAAGCTCATCTCCCAAGAAACCAGCGGGGGCCCAGCCAATGTGTTGATAGCCACACATCTCCCCCATCCGGATCAAAGTTGGTGAGGTTTTACCTCCAGGAGCACGCCAGATTTTTTGCAATGGTTGATTCGTCATCTCTTGGAAGCGTTGATCTACTCTGCGAATTTCCTTGCACATCGCGGCTTCGTTATAAAGCACCGTCACGCCAGCTTTAGGTCCAAATTGTGACTTTTCAAAAACCTCACCTTTGGGGCCGTCTTTGACAAAATATAGATGGTCGTATGTGTGACTACCAAAGTGATGACCTTCTTTGGCCAGTTCTTGCCAGAAGGGTTTCCAGGCATCGTCTAATGCAAAATCACCACGATAGGTTTTTTCATTCGCCAGAAAAAAAGTGGCTTTGATATTTTGACGCTTCAAAATCTCATCAACCTGATGCGCAACTGACATATTGCCAGTATCAAATGTTAAATAAACTGTCTTGTTGCAACTGGATGTCTGTGCGCTAGAGCCGAATGAAAAACAGCCGAGCAAGAGCGCGGCTGTTAGATAAACGATGCGGTAAACGATGTGATTACGTTTCATCACAGAACTCCCCTTACTCCCATGAAGCCCTAGGGTAGAAAAATACACCGTGAGGAGATCTTCCCACTGGGATGACGCTCACCAACTTCATCGTGGGTATATCAATTACCCCCGCTTTTTTTGCAAAACGAAAAGTTACCCACAGACTTTTGCCATCAGGAGTAATTTCCATATCATCTGGACCAGACGGAAGACCAGTAATATCACTCTCCTTCTCGAGAGTTTGCATATTGATCAAGCTGATCGTAGAAGCAATGCGGTTGCTTACAAAGACATACTTTTTATCCCCTAAAGGACGGAAGTTATGTGCACCCTTGCCGGTATAAATTCGCTTAACTTCCTTGCGAGCTTTCCAGTCAATCACTTGTACGAAATCTTCGCCGGTAATACCAACCAAAAGATATTGGTCGCCAGGTGTCATCCACAAACCTGCGGGCACTTTGCCAGTTGGCATCACCCACAATATATTTTGAGTTTCAAGATCAATCGCTGCCAGTTCATTAGAGTCTTGCAATGTGATGAAGGCAATTTTGCTATCCGCAGTAAATGCAATATGACTTGGAGTCTTTCCCAACTTTACGGTCTTGGATAATTTCAGATCAGCGCCATTCGCTGCATATATATCAACGCGATCTAATCGATTGCCATTGGCTACAAACCATTTGTGGTTTGGAGAGTAGCCAATTTGGTATGGGTCAATAATATTGGGCATACGCCCAGTGATTTCACCGCTCACAGGATTCATCAACACGACATCGTTACCTGCGGCATTGGCAACCAATAAAGTTTTTTGATCAGGCGTCATCATCAAGTGATGCGGCTCTTTGCCAATATAGGTGGTTTTAATAACACGGCGACTTGGCATATCTATCAAACTCACCGTAGCTTCACCTGAATTAAGAACCACTGCTAGTTTAGGTTGTGCCGGTAATACTGGCACCACTCCAGTTGCGGACATTTCAGCGAATGCTGGATAGGGTATTGAAGCAAAGGCAACTGAAACGGCAATAGTGCGAAAAGCTCTAATCTTGATAAATTTGTGCATAAACCACATTGTAAGCAATGGAGAGAGTCAAAAGACCCCTAATAAGCGGTGGAATTGATCTAGCGCAAGCTCGCCAAAACTTTTTCCAAGCGCTTTAGGGACATTGGGGTCGGTGTTTTGAGCTCCTGGGCATATAAGGCCACCCTGAGCTCCTCTAATTGCCAACGAAAATCAGCTAAAGCCTGATCTTCACTCATAGCATATGCAGCTGTACCTTTACTCCCCTGAAGGAGTTTTTGCCATGGTCTTGCCACTGATTCCCAGTCTTTTTGACATTGAGCATCCCTAGAGGGATTGGCACGCATCTTATCAATGCGCATTGCAATCGCTTTTAAATATCGTGGCAAATGGACTAATTGCGCATAGGGAATGTCAGCTACAAATTTGGGAAAGATGAGAGCCTGTACTTGCAACTGAATATCAGCATAAGCACTGGATGATGCTGCTTTGGCTTGGGCCATCTTCTTTTGCAAATCTGCATAAGCTTGCAAAGCAGCCAAAGCATGACGAGAAATCTCTTGGGCAATTAGTGCCAGTCTGGGTTTACCTGCTTGCATTCGGTCGGCAAACTGTTCAGCATTATTTGGCAGAGGCTCAGTCATGAACGCGCGCTCAATCGCCAGATTAAGTATCTGATCGATCAAGCCTTCAACTGATCCAACATTGATAAACAGCAATCCGAGCTCGCGAATACCGGGCAACTGTTTTTGCAATGCTTTCAGCGTATCTTTATTGCCCAGGGCAAATAGACGACGTAATCCTTGTATATGTTGCTTTCGAGCCTCCAGCAAATCATCGAATACCTCGAGATCGCAGTATTCGCCACGATCAATCAGCGCCGGATATCCAAATAAAGTTTTATTGCCTTTTTGAATCTCTAAGGTTTCAGGCAACTCTCCAAACTCCCAGCTTCGATAGCCACTCTGCTCGACCTTCCTAGCTCCATCTGGTTGAATGCTTGCTTTAGACTTAGCGCTGGCTTGGGACAACGGCTCAATCCCCAGTTCTGCTTGAGCTACTTCCTGAGCAACTGCCTGAAAGGCATCGCGGGCAGTCTGTCCATATTCTGATCGTAAGCGCGCTAAGTTACGCTCTACTTCTAACTGACGTCCATGCTCATCAATTAAACGAAAGTTCATCGATGAATGAAGCGGCAAGGCCTCGGGTCTGAAATCAGTTCTTTTGATTTCTAGACCACGCTCTTTGCGAATGTCATTGATGAGTTGATCGAGAAAATCACCCACTCCAAATTGCTGTGCCTCAAGCTTTCGCTCTAAATACGATTTTGCATAGTCTGGTAATGGCACACAATGACGCCGAATTTTTTGTGGCAAGGTTTTTAGTAAGAGCAGAATTTTATCCTCACACATACCGGGCACTAACCATTCACAACGACGACCATCCACTTGGTTGAGTTGTGCCAAGGGAACTACTAAGGTCACTCCATCTTTGGGGCTACCGGGCTCAAAGTGATAAGTTAAATTGAGCTCTGCTCCACCGACCTTCATTACTTTGGGATAGCGATCTACGGTAATCCCTGCCGCTTCATGGCGCATGAGGTCAGCTTTTTCTAAACGAAGCTGTGTATCGAGGTCAGGAATCTTTTTGAGACAGGCCCTGAGATCTTCTCGATTGCAAATACCTTTAGGAATACGGGATTCATAAAAAGCAAAGAGCAAATCGTCATCTACCAAAACATCGGGGCGACGTGAGCGGTGCTCAAGCGCTTCGATTTCTTTAATCAGGCGCCGGTTATGCCAAAAAAACCCAAACGTACCAGGATATTTTTTCTTAGCGTCTGCTTCGGTCTCGCGTTGCAGTGCTGATGTATCCATGCGCCCAAACATTTCTTCTTGGACAAGCGCTTGGAGAATAAATAATTCACGGGCTTCTGCAAAATTATGTGGCTCATAGCGTACCCGGCGTCCGTGATAGATCGGCAAGCCATACAAGGTGCCACGCTCAAATGCTAGTACCTCACCCTGGCGGTTATCCCAAAAGGGGTCGCTCAAGGATTTAATGAGTCGATGAGCCGCTACTTTTTCTACCCATTGCGGCTCTATCTTGGCAATCGTGCGAGCATACATGCGAGTGGTCTCCTGCAACTCACCAGCCAAGATCCAAGCACCGGCTTTTTTACCAATGGTCGAACCAGGCCAAATAAAGGGACGAATACCTCTAGCCCCAACATAACCACCTGTCTTGCTATTACGGTCTTGTGATTTTTCATCCTCCTCTTTTTTAGCCACATAGCCTAATAAGCCAGTAAGTAAAGAGAGATGAACTTGTTCATAGGTTGCAGCGAGGCTATTGTCTTTCCAGCCCTTTTCGCCGAGCATGATATGCAACTGACCATGAACATCACGCCATTCACGCAAGCGACGAGGCGATAGAAATTTACTGCGACACAGATTTTCTAACTGTCGATTACTATGTTTATGCTGTAAGGCGTCCTGATACCAATCCCAGAGTTTCACAAAACTCAAAAACTCAGAGCGTTCATCCGCAAACTGCAAGTGCGCCTGATCCGCTGCAGCCCCTTGGTCCATGGGACGTTCACGTGGATCTTGTGTAGCCAAGGCGGAGGCAATGATGGTGACTTCTCTCAACGCATTCTGCTCTTTAGCAGCCAAGAGCATTCTGCCAATACGAGGATCTAGCGGCAAATCAGCTAACTGTTTACCAATCTGCGTTAGCTTAAAACTATGATTGATATCCTTACCATCGCCAACTTGAGCATCATCAAACTCTATTGCGCCAAGCTCATCTAGAAGTTGTACGCCATCAGCAATCGCTCTACCCAATGGCTTATCAATGAATGGAAAGTGTTGAATTTTGGATAAGCGTAGTGAGCTCATCCGCAGCAATACTGCAGCTAGTGAACTGCGTAAAATTTCAGGATCAGTAAATTTTGGACGACTTTGATAATCCTGCTCGCTATAGAGGCGCACACAGATACCATCCGATACACGGCCACAACGCCCCGCTCTCTGATTAGCCGCCGCTTGTGAAATAGGCTCAATCTGCAACTGCTCTACTTTATTACGATAGGAATAGCGCTTCACTCTTGCTAAACCACTATCAATCACGTAACGAATATTAGGAACAGTCAAAGAAGTCTCAGCAACGTTGGTTGTCAAAATAATGCGACGACCGTTTCCAGGGCTAAAGACTCTCTCTTGCTCGGCCACAGATTGACGTGCAAACAAGCTCAGCACTTCTGGATGAAAGCGTTGCTGCAAGACATGGTCTTTACGCAGTGTTTCAGCACAATCTCGTATCTCACGCTCGCCTGGCAAAAAAACTAAAACGTCTCCTGCGCCTGCAGCACCCTCTCGCCAGACCTTGGTAATTTCTTCGGCGACTGCATCTGGAATTTCTTTTGCTGTCTTAGATTCTTTCTTGCCATCAGGTTTTGAATCTGGTTCGAGCGGTGAATATCTTTGCTCTACCGGAAACAACCTGCCGCTCACCTCAATCACCGGTGCTACTTTGCCATTGGTGGCAAAGTGCTCAGAAAATCGCTGGGCATCAATTGTGGCTGAGGTAATGATGAGTTTGAGATCGGGCCGCTTGGGCAATAACTGCCTTAAATAGCCTAATAAGAAATCAATATTTAAGCTACGTTCATGTGCCTCATCGATGATGAGCGTGTCATAAGCTTTGAGTTGTGGGTCGCGCTGCGTCTCGGCCAACAAGATGCCATCTGTCATCAGCTTAATGGAAGCGGTGTTGCTGGTCTTATCAGCAAAGCGCACTTGGTAACCCACATCTTGACCAATGGGCGAAGCAAGCTCTTGGGCGATCCGCTTGGCAGTAGCGGTGGCAGCAATCCGTCGTGGCTGGGTATGGCCAATGAGTTTGCCACCATTGATCGTGCCACGCCCTAGGTCTAAGCAGATCTTTGGTAGCTGGGTGGTCTTGCCTGAGCCTGTCTCGCCGCACACAATGACCACCTGATGGCTTTGCAAGGCATCCTTGATGATCTGACGTTGACCAGAGACCGGCAATTCTTCCGGAAAGCGGATTTCAAGCTTGCGTCCGGTGTTGGAAGCAGGCACAGGCTTGGAGCTGGGTTTGGGTTTTTGTTGGTTTATAGGCTCTTGCACCCTATAATTTTCTCACTATGCCGACAAATGCACCAAACCAGGCCTCAACCGCCGAAGAATCTACCTCCAACTTCCCCTTCGTAGGGTGGTTGCGCGATGTTGCACCCTACATTCATAGCTTCCGCGAAAAGACCTTTGTGATCGCCTTCGCTGGCGAGCTTGTTCAAGAAATTGGTCTTGAGAATCTCATCGAAGATATTGCGATGTTGCATGCCATGGGTATGCGAATCGTTTTGGTTCACGGCATTCGTCCACAGATTGAAGAGCAGCTCATGCTGCGCAAAATTAAGAGTAAGTTTGGCAAGAGCGCCATGAATAGCTACCGAATTACCGATGCTGCTGCTCTAGAGTGCGTGAAAGAAGCTGCCGGAGAATTGCGTCTCGATATTGAAGCGGCATTTAGCCGTGGTTTACCAAACACTCCGATGGCAGGCTCTCGTATCTCTGTTATCTCTGGTAACTTTATTACAGCGATGCCAGTGGGCGTTGTCGAAGGGGTTGATTACATCCATACCGGCTTAGTGCGTAAAGTGGATTCCACTTCAATTAAGTTATCACTCGATAGCAACAAGATTGTGTTGCTCTCTCCGTTAGGCTTCTCACCTACAGGTCAAGCCTTTAACTTAGCTTACGAAGATGTAGCAGCTTCTACTGCTGCAGCGCTCAAAGCGGATAAGTTGATTTTCTTAAGTCCATATGAAGGTCTACACGATGCTGAAGGTGATCTGATTACAGAACTCTCCTTGCCTCAGTTGCAAGACTATATGGTAGAGAACAAAAATCTCGACGTTGGCATGAAGAGTTTGCTCAATATCTCTGGTAGAGCGATTCGTTCCGGGGTGAGTCGGGTTCACTTCTTGCCCTGCAACCAGGATGGCGCCCTATTGGAGGAGCTCTTTACCCACGACGGTATTGGCATGATGCTGGCCTCTTCTGATATTGAGAATTTACGCGAAGCCAATCAAGATGATGTCGGTGGTATCTTGCAACTCACTATGCCGCTAGAAGAAGAAGGGATCTTGGCTGCCCGCGGTCAAGACGTGATTGAGCGTGACATTCAGCGCTTCTCAGTGATTGAGCATGACCGCGTACTCTTCGGCTGTGCTGCCCTGTTCCCATTCCCCAATGGTGTTGGTGAATTAGCCTGTCTTGTAGTAGATCCTGATGTGCAAGGCTCCGGTGATGGCGAGCGTTTGCTAAAACGGGTTGAGATGCGTGCTAAACAAGAAGGCATTAAAAAATTATTTGTTCTGACGACGAGAACAGAGCATTGGTTTCTGAAGCGGGGCTTTAAAAGGGCCACGGTGGATGACCTGCCAGAAGAAAGAAAGCAAATTTATAACTGGGACCGTAAGTCCATGGTTTTAACTAAAGATCTATAAGAACAAAGAGATACATAAGAAAGGCACTACAGATGGTACGGATGGTTGAATGCATCAAACTCAATAAAGAGGCAGAAGGCTTGGATTTCGCTCCACTTCCTGGTGACTTAGGCAAAAAGATTTGGAATCAAGTTTCTAAAGAAGCTTGGGCTGCTTGGTTAAAGCATCAAACTATGCTCATTAATGAAAATCGCCTCAATATGGCAGATCCACGTGCACGCCAGTACCTCTTAAAGCAAGTAGAAAAATACTTCTTTGAAGGTGGTGCAGATATGGCACAAGGCTATGTACCGCCTGCCGAATAAGTATTGCAATACAGCAAAAATAAATTTCTATAAATGCAGTTTCTGTTGTTGACACAGTAAAAGTACAGGCATAGGATGTAATCGTAGTGAGACAGATGTAGTGTCTTGCTGCATTGGCGAAAGCCACTTCAAAATGAGCGCATCTATGCGCTCATAGGCTAAGGAACTAAATACCTTCCGAGTGCCTGCGCCATGCAAACCATGGCAAACAACCCGATGGGGATGCCCCGTCGGGTTTTTTTATTTCCTCTTTACGGATTAGAGTGCGATGCGGCTAACACCAGACGCGTTGCTGACCAGCAAGACGTTGGCTTTCTCTTTAGCAAATAAGCCGACCGTAATCACGCCAGCCATTTGATTGATCTGAGACTCCATAGTGATGGGATCAGCAATGTGCAAACCAGCGACATCCAAAATCCAAGCGCTGTTATCGGTCACAAAGGGCTCGCTTGGAGTTTGATTGAGGTCAGAGCGAGTATGTTTAGCTAAGCGCAAAGTCACCTTGCCGCCAAGCTTTTCCAGCTCTCTACTGACAATACCTTTGGCTAGCGGAATGATTTCGACTGGGAGAGCAAAATTACCAAGTACCGGAACCTGTTTAGAAGAGTCGCAAATGCAAATAAATTGCTTTGCCATGGAGGCAATAATTTTTTCGCGAGTCAGCGCACCACCCCCACCTTTAATCATATGGCCAGCAGGATCAATTTCATCGGCACCATCGACATAGGCTGGCAGACTGAGTACATCATTAGGGTCGAGTACCTTAAAACCATGCTTTAGCAATCGCTCAGTCGTAGCATTGGAGCTAGAAACAGTTCCGGAAAAATGATCCTTATGTGGAGCTAAGGCATCAATAAAGCAATTAGCGGTCGAACCTGTTCCTACACCCAAGATTTGTCCAGCGGGTAGCTTTAGTACCTCGTCTCGAGCAGCTTCGCCCACCATTTGCTTGAGTTGATCCTGATTCATATATCCACCAAACACCTTTACTAGAACTGAGTGATTAATCCATCTATCATATGATATTCACAAGAAACGAACCAAAGCAGACCCCTTAAATAGAGCCATCCAGCCATGAATAGCGCCTCTTCCGCTCCCAGCCAACTCGAGCAACTCAAAAAATTCACTACTGTCGTGGCCGATACGGGCGATTTTGAGCGTATGCAAGTGTTTCAACCTCAAGATGCCACTACTAACCCCTCCCTCATTCTGAAGGCAGCCCAGCAAAGTAATTACCAGTCTTTGGTGAGTGCGGTGAAGGCAGCTCACCCAAGCTTAAGCGTTACTGATTTGGTGGATAACATCTTGGTTGCCTTTGGCTTGGAGATTTTAAAAATTGTGCCTGGTCGTGTCTCAACCGAAGTGGATGCGCGTTTATCGTTTGATACCAAGGCCACAGTTGCTAAAGCAAAACACTTAATTGCCCTATATGAATCTCAAGGCATTGATCGCAAGCGCATTCTGATCAAGCTCGCTGGAACTTGGGAGGGTATTGCTGCTGCTAAACAATTAGAGGCAGATGGTATTCATTGCAATATGACTCTACTCTTCTCGCTGATTCAGGCGGCGGCCTGTGGCGCAGCCAATGCAAAACTGATTTCACCGTTTGTTGGTCGAATTACGGATTGGCATAAGGCGAAACTCGGAAGCAATTGGAGTGATACCCACAATGGTGGTGCCAATGATCCCGGTGTGACTTCAGTAAAGCGGATTTTTCATTATTACAAGCACTTTGGTATCCCAACCGAGATTATGGGTGCTAGCTTTCGCAATACCAGTCAAATCCTAGAGCTTGCCGGCTGCGATCTTTTAACGATTAGCCCTGAGTTATTGGCTGAGTTGAGTGCAGGCACCACAATAGTGAGTAAGAAATTGGATGGTGCCAATGCTCACGCTGCATTAAGTGCTGAGAATATAACGCCACTTAAACTAGATGAATCTAGCTTTAGGCTGCAATTGAATAATGATGCGATGGCAACAGAAAAACTTGCAGAAGGTATACGCAATTTCTGTATCGATACCGAAAAGCTGGAAGCACTGCTAGCAAAGTAATTCGCTAGCAGTAGCTTTGCTTATGTTTAATTTACTTCTTAGCCGTATTGATACCGACCAAGGTATAAGCCCCGCAATAACCAAAGATCCCTGTTAGCAAGGGGATGATTCCAATCCAAGCCCACGGGCCAGTGATACCAAAACCTGCTAAACCCATGAGGGTGACGCCAACAGTCATACGCAAAACACGGTCAGTGTGACCAATATTGCATTTCATATAAGCCCCTTTGTTATTGAATAAACAACTATTTGGCAGCTTTGTTATTTAATTTGGCAAGGCGCTGTCTTAATGCCTCATACAAGCATACGCCACTTGCTACCGAAACATTCAAACTGGAGACCACACCCTGCATTGGGATACGGACGAGCTCATCGCAGGTTTCTTTTGTAAGACGGCGCATGCCCTCACCTTCAGCACCCATCACGATAGCAATAGAGCCAGTAAGGTCGATGTCATAGATCGACTTTTGAGCTTCATCATCCGTACCAATCAACCAAACGCCCGCTTCCTGCATCTCTTTCATGCTGCGAACCAGGTTAGTGACAGTAATCACTGGCATGACTTCAGAGGCACCGCTTGATACCTTGCTCACGGTAGCATTTATCGAAGCCGAACGATCTTTCGGAATGACTACCGCATCTACCCCTGCACCATCAGTAACACGTAAACAGGCGCCAAAGTTATGGGGATCTGTCACGCCATCGAGCACTAAAAACAATGGTTTAGCTTGAGCGCCCTCGACATCTTCAATCACTTCGGTAATGGTACGCGCTATGGTCATTTTTTCAGCTAAAGCAACCACACCCTGATGACGGTCGTGGCCAGTCAACTTTTGAAGACGCTCAGCATCTGCTGCATGCAATCGTTCGCCCAAGATCTCCTCAGCTTGCTTCAGAAAATCTCCCATGCGTCGGTCGCGACGACTAGGATCGAAGTACACCGACTTTAGGCTATCGGGGTCAACACGCAAACGCGCTTGCACCGCATGAAATCCCACTAATATTTGTTTCATCTCTGTGCTTGTTCTTTATATGCTGATTATTTACGTCTGGCCTTGGTATTACGTACTGGCGGTTTTGTGCCTGCAGGCTTGCCGACTGATCTACCGGGTTTACTTGCCTTACCGTTTTTACGACTCGCTTTACTTTTGGACTGCGTTGCGCCCAAGGTACCAGCGGATTTTGCAGCATTAACGTTGATCCCACTGGGCTTTTGAGGCGCTTTATGAGCAGGTCTACTCTTATTAGGTGCCGCCTTTTTATTAGGCCGACCAGTATCAGCAGCCAATAATAATTGACGGCGATTAGAAGATCCACCACTTTCAGCACCGGAGCTCTTAACGAGACTGAATTCAATCTTGCGAGCATCTAAGTCAACACGGCTCACCAATACATGTAAACGATCACCTAAGCGATAACGAATGCCAGTCCGTTCACCACGCAATTCTTGACGGGCTTCATCGTATTGGAAGTAATCGCCACCCAGTTCAGTAACGTGAACCATACCTTCAACGAAAAGATTCTCCAGCTGAATAAATAATCCAAAGTTAGCAACCCCCGTTACGGTACCTGCATACTCTTGACCAAGATGATCCCGCATGTAATAACACTTGAGCCATGCCTCGACGTCACGCGAGGCTTCATCAGCGCGGCGCTCATTAGAGGAGCAGTGAACCCCTAGCTGACCCCAAATTGGTAATGCTGCGTTAGCCCCTTTTGGCGCTCTAGCGCCTCTCGCTGCAATTTCTTTCGCATCGCTTTGGGATTTTTTGGCATTGACTGCATTCTCTCTTCCCTTACCCTTACGCGGTAAGGTCAAATTGAGTGGTACTTTTGGAGGCAATACAGGCGTGTATGGCTTCTTCTGCAAAATTGACTTAATAACTCGATGGGTCAATAAGTCTGGGTAGCGACGAATCGGGCTGGTGAAGTGCGAGTAGGCTGGATATGCCAAACCAAAGTGGCCTTCGTTATCTGGTTGATACATTGCTTGTTGCATTGATCGCAATACAACTGACTGCAGCATATTGGCATCAGGTCGATCTTTAATCTCCCGCATCAACTTTGCGTAATCACGAGGTTTTGGTTTTTCACCACCATCCAAAGATAGCCCTGAGGTTCTTAGTACCTGACGCAAGGTCATCAACTTCTCTTCAGAAGGCTCGCCGTGAACACGGTATAAGCTGAGATGTTTATTTTTATCAATGAAGTCTGCGGCACACACGTTGGCAGTCAACATACACTCTTCGATTAATCGATGAGCATCATTACGCAGACGCGGCTCGATTCGCAAAATCTTACCAAGCTCATTGCTAATGATTTGCGTTTCCGTAGTTTCAAATTCGATTGCGCCACGCTTCTCACGGGCTGATAACAGAATCTTAAATAAAGAGTAGAGATTGCTTAAGAGCGGACGGAACTGGGTAAAGCGTGCTGCTTCCGGACCTTTGCTATTAGACAGAATTTCCCAAACAATGTCATAGGTAAAACGTTGCGCAGAATGCATGACTGCTGGGTAAAACTGGTAGGCCAATACAATGCCATTGTTATCCACTACCGAGTCGCACACCATACAGAGACGATCAACATTGGGGTTGAGTGAGCAAAGACCATTTGAGATCTTCTCTGGCAACATCGGAATGACCCGTCTTGGAAAGTACACAGAGGTTGCCCGCAGCAAGCCTTCGTCATCCAAAGGATGTCCCGGTTTAACGTAATGCGAAACGTCAGCAATCGCGACGATGAGACGCCAAGCTTTAGTCTTTCCATACATGACTGGCTCACAATAGACAGCATCGTCAAAGTCTCTGGCATCAGCACCATCAATGGTGACTAATGGCACATCACGTAAGTCGACGCGACCTTCTAAATCTTCTTGCTGAACTGCATCAGGTAATGCAGCGGCTTCTTTCATGGCAGCGGCGGAGAACTCGTGGGGTACACCGTACTTACGCACCGCAATTTCGATTTCCATACCAGGATCATCAATCTCACCTAGAACCTCAACAACCCGCCCTACTGCCTGACGATAGCTATCTGGATAATCAATAATTTCAACACTAACGACTTGGCCTAACTTGGCCTGTCCTTGACCCTTGGGTGGAATCAGAATGTCATGACCGATACGCTTATCTTCAGGCGCAACAATCAAAACTCCATTTTCATTTAAGAGACGGCCGATTACGACCTTATTGGCATGCAGAACGACTTCAACAATCTGTCCTTCAGGGCGACCACGACGATCCGTTCCCAATACTCTGACATTGACTCTATCGCCGTGCATGACACGGGACATCTCTCTTTCGGAGAGGAAAATATCTTCACCACCATCATCGGGAATAACAAATCCAAATCCATCTCGATGCCCTTGAACTGTCCCTAAACGATCAGCCTCGCGGGGCACCAAGTCTTTTGCTTTACGCATTTAATTCCTTCGGCAATACATGCCCTATCTATATATCTACTGATATCTATTTTTGTTATGAATAAGGCTACTGTATCAAACCATCAAGTCTGAAGGGAAAAAGCCAAAATGGGGTTGAAATAGCCCAAAAACACCCATCCCTCTATAATAGAGGCATGCCCAGGTGGCGAAATTGGTAGACGCACCAGCTTCAGGTGCTGGCGATCGTAAGGTTGTGGGGGTTCGAGTCCCTTCCTGGGCACCAAACACTCCTACTAGTCCTGATAACTCCTATATGGGGACGAATCAGCCTAAATTCAATAGCGCTTAGATTCCCATGTTTCTATGGAGAATCTTCCCCTTCATTTCTTCCCAAAGACTTTCAAAATCGTCTGTTTTTTCCTCGGAGAGTTTTACAGGATCGTAGAGCTGGCCAAAGACAATGGATTTCCTTTTCACCAGGCTCTTCTCAAACTCTGTCAAACCAATAGGCTTATCTTCCATGTCGCGGGTGAGTTCTGCAGAGCAAACAATCGCCTCTTCATCATCCTTATCCACTACGGCAAATTCGATGAATTGCTGGGTCTTATCCACGATGACTAAGGTACCGCGAGCATAAGTCACTGCATCATGTTGCTGAACAATATATGCCAGGAATTGATCTTCCTCTGCTCTTTCCATTTGTAGGTCGTCGATGAAGAATAGATATTGATCACCATCGCCATTGACTAAGGTAAAGACTTTAGGCGTAACGCCATGACCTAAAACTAGGTTACGGTAATAAGTGGAGACTTCTACTGCCAGGTTTTCTGAAAAGAGGTGCATGACAAATTCATTAAAGTTTTTAAATTAAGGTTTTTCAATTAAGCCAAGTTCTTTTTTAAGAATGCCATGGTTCTTTCCCAAGCTAAGTTTGCTGCAGCCTCGTTATATTGCAATGGTGGCATACCGCGACTATCCGCCTTTGGATTAGCAAAGGCATGCTTAGCATCGTAGCGATAGAACTCATGCTGGATCTTCGCCTCAGTTAACTTTGTATCTAGTTGATCAACGCCCGAGATGACAAAGAAATCATCATGGCTAGCCCAGTGCGCCATCATTGGCTTTGTGATCGCTTTGGCATCTACATATTCCAGCGGAGGGTAGCCATACCAGACCACCGTGCCATCAAGCTCAGGAACATGACAGGCGGATAGTACGGTTAATGCACCGCCCATACAAAATCCAGTGACTGCCACTTTTTTGCTACCAGTAGCCTTGAGATACTGAACGGCACCACGAATATCTTGACCCGCTGCATCACCAAAGTTCAGATCTCCCATGAGGTGCTCTGCTTCTTTAGCTTCTAGAGCGAGTTTTCCACGATATAAATCAGGCACTAGTGCACGATACCCTGACTTAGCCAAGCGATCGGCTACAGCCTTCACCTCACTATCAAGCCCCCACCACTCCTGAATAACGACCACCCCTGGAGTATGAGATTGATCTGTTGGCTCTGCCAAGTATCCATTGACTGATTGCCCATCGGGTCTTTTGTATTCGATCATGTGTGCTCCTTAATTTATTTCTGACTATTGGATTCATTAGGCGTTCTTCGTTTTGGTATCCGAATGAATATATCCTACCAGCCAGAACGTGAGCAAGCCACAGACTACCGCCCCATATCCAACCAGGTTGTAGTGCTCCATCTTACCGTCTGCCGTGATGGTTACCACTACTCCAGCCAGTACTGAGGCAATACCTGAGGCAAGCATCTGAACCGAACCTACCAGGCTCATAAAAGTCCCCCGAATCTTGGGCTCGACTAACTGACTCACCATTGCCATGGCCGGAATCATGCGACCAGAGATGAGGATAAAGAAAGATGTGGAATTAATTAACACCACCCATAAAGGGACGGGGACTAAATTGGTCGTCACGATCAGCGGTATCAAACTGACTATTGCCAGGATTCTGAATACGCGTACTTTGCCATACTTATCTGCCATATGGCCAATCAAGCGGGAGCTCATTAAGGTTGCCACCCCACCGCATAAATAGATCAGAGAAATATAGGACTCAGCAACACCCACATTGGCAGTGAGATATAGCGCGATATACGGAATCACTGAGAATCCCGTCAACATGATTAGGCCCATGAACACAAAAGCACGCAAGTGGTGATGGGCAATCAAGATGTCATAGATTTGTCTAAAACGACTTCCCTCATGAACATGATGAAGATGCCCAGAAATCTTGGGAATATTACGATAACCAATATACAAAACGAGAGTGGAAATCAAACCAATAAACATAAATGGCGCACGCCAACCTAAAGAGTCGATGTGATTGGCTAAAAATAAACTCAAGGGAACGCCGGCAACGGTCGAGACCGAAAATGCTGCCATCACCGTACCCAAGGCTTTACCACGACGTTCAAACGGAATAGAGTCAGCCACGATAGTTTGAACAAGTGAACCCAAGATCCCACCGAAGGCCCCTGCACATGCACGTGCAATAAATAGTAAATGGTAGTTCGGTGCAAAACCACAGGCTATTGTTGCAATGATGAAGCAAATATATAAACGTAGGAGTAACTGCCGTCTCTCAAAGCGGTCGACATAGTAAGTTGCAAATATTCCCGCAATTGCTGCCGCAAAATTATAGGAAGACAACAATAAGCCAAACTGATGAGTATTGATTGAAAACGCTTTAATGAACTGAGGCCCTAAAGGCATCATGATCATAAAATCCAAGATATGCGTGAACTGAATTCCGGCTAATGCAAAGAGAAAAAAGTGCTCTCGCTTAGGGGATTCAAAAAGATTAGATGGCTGGTTCAAGGTCTGCTTTACACGCGCTGGTCAATATGCCATTATCCCCCTTGAATCCCAATTCTGCCGACCCCTTACCTACTAGATCATGACTACATTTGCCGAACCAGTTCTACAAACAGCCGTACTAGGCATCCCCGTGATACCGCTTATCACGGATGTTTTCTTTGGAGTCTTGGGCCTGATTGCGATTCTGGTCTTTCATGGTAGCTGCATTAATCACATCATCATGCGCTTTGATAGAAGGACCGAAAAGAATCAAAGTCAGGGACAATATAACCGAGTGTTTAGACACTTTTATGCCTCATTTATTTTGATTGCCTGCGTGCACATTTGTGAAATTGTGATTTGGTCTGTTTACTTAATTGCGCTCAATTTGATTCCGAATGGAATCGAGGCTTTGATATTTGCAGGTAGTTGCTATACCACCGTAGGATTTGCAGCTGATTCCTTGTCTGCAGGTTGGAAAAGTTTGGCTTTCTTTATTGCATTTTCCGGTCTCTTTTCAATCGCCTGGACCACCTCGGTCATGATCGGCATGACTGATGCCTACAAAAAAGCCTGGGGACAAAAGTACAGCCGGAGTCGCATTAAATCTTCTTGATGTAATACCCATATACACAACGATTGCCACCTCTAGATGGGTTATGAGTATCGAAAATCACGCCATTAATCACAGTCGTGAGGTGCTTGGAGACCTTAACGATCAAAGTGCCTAATGGTAGCTCTTCGGGCCTGAGGTGAACCTGGCAACCAGCTCCTACTTTCATGGTGGGAACCCATTCAAAGCCATGACTCAAAATGTAATCATGAAACACATTGCGATGATTACCATTCCGCGGCGATGAACCCCTGCGGACAAGATGTCTTGATAGCTTGTTATCTCGCTCGTTAGCGTATCGCTCATTAGCCTCACCCAGATCTTGATAGACTTGTAGATAAGGAAGATTTGCTGCAATCGCAATCGATCTTACAACGCAGTCGCCAGCGCTACCTTTAAAGCCAGCTTCACCTCTGCCACCATCATGATATTGAAATGGAAAGGCTTGGCTTGAGCGTTTGAGAAGAGAGAAAGGATTTAAGAAACTAAACATACTTATTTATGCAATTGGTAAATAAAAAATGGACTTGCCTTGCGACAAATCCATTTCTTTTTACGGGCAAATGCGAATTACTTCGCTTGCGCCTGCTTCACTTTCAAACGCCATGCATGCAAGAGTGGCTCAGTGTAGCCATTAGGCTGCTCTAGACCTTTGAAGATCAAATCGCTAGCAGCTTTAAAGGCATAAGAGTCTTTGTAGTTTGGCATCATTGGTTTGTACAAAGGGTCGCCTGCATTTTGCATATCAACAATGCTAGCCATGCGCTGCATTGCTTCCTCTACTTCCGCCTTAGTGACGTATTTGTGTAGCAACCAATTGGCAATATGCTGACTAGAAATACGCAAAGTTGCGCGATCTTCCATTAAGCCTACGTTATAAATATCAGGCACCTTAGAGCAACCTACACCTTGGTCAATCCAGCGCACTACATAACCCAAGATACCTTGGCAATTATTATTGAGAGCTTCGCGAATCTCCTCTTTAGTCCAATCAGGATAGAGTGCAATTGGCACAGTCAAGAGATCGTCAGTTAAAGCCTCATACTCAGCTGTAGTATCTTCTTTCTCCATCTCTTCTTGAATCTTGGCCACATTCACTTGGTGATAGTGCATGGCATGCAAAGTGGCAGCGGTAGGCGATGGTACCCAAGCCGTATTGGCTCCGGCTAGAGGATGCGCCCCTTTTTGTTCTACCATCTCCTTCATCAGATCTGGCGCAGGCCACATACCCTTACCAATCTGTGCACGGCCACGTAGACCACAATCCAATCCTGCTAATACGTTACGGCGCTCATACGCTCCGAACCATTTAGCAATCTTCATTCTGCCTTTGCGAACCATGGCACCACCATACATACCGGTATGCATTTCATCACCGGTGCGATCTAAGAACCCAGTATTAATAAACGCAACGCGAGCACCAGCTGCAGCAATAGCAGCTTTAATATTGACGCTCATACGGCGCTCTTCATCCATGATGCCTAATTTGACAGTGTTCTCGGGTAAACCCAGTAATTTCTCAACACGGCCGAAGAGCTCGCTAGCAAACGCTACTTCTTCTGCGCTGTGCATTTTTGGCTTCACAATGTAGACAGAGCCCTTGCGTGTATTGCCAATGGCCTGGGTTGTCGGGCGATTGATGTCATACAAAGCAATTAACACGGTGACAACGGCATCTAAGATACCTTCGTAGATTTCCTTACCTTCGCTAGTAATGATGGCTGGGTTAGTCATCAAGTGACCAACGTTGCGAAGGAATAAGAGTGAGCGACCATGCAGCGACACAATGCCATCTTCTGCGTTGGTTGCGCCTATGCCTGCTTTATATTGACGATCTGGATTCAGTTTACGGGTAAATGTTTTACCACCCTTACTGACTTCTTCAACCAAGGTGCCTTTGAGAATACCCAACCAGTTCTCATAGGCAAGTACTTTGTCATCGCCATCAACTACGGCTACTGAGTCTTCTAAGTCCAAAATGGTTGAGAGTGCTGCCTCGAGCACCACATCATTGACTCCGGCTGGATCAGCAGCACCAATAGTTTTAGTCCTGTCGATTTCGATATCAATATGAATACCATGATTGCGCAACAAAATGGATGATGGTGCAGAAGCATCGCCCTGATAGCCCACGAACTGTTTTTCATCAACCAAGCTAGTAGTGCTACCGTCTTTTAATTTAACGGACAGTTTTTTATCTACAACGCTATAGGCTACTACATCGCGATATAAAGCCCCAGCCAAAGGAGCGGATTCATCTAAAAACTGACGGGCAAAGGCAACTACCTTTGCACCTCGAATCGGGTTGTAAGCACCATCCTTAGTGGCACCTTCTGCTTCAGAGATCACGTCTGTGCCATATAAAGCATCATACAAAGATCCCCAACGGGCATTAGCAGCATTCAAGGCATAGCGCGCATTGAGAACTGGAACAACAAGCTGAGGGCCAGCTTGGAGAGCTAGCTCATCATCCACATTCTGAGTGGTAGCCTTAATCGTGGCAGGAACATCCTCGATATAACCAATTTCTTTTAAATATTTGCGATACGCAGGCATATCTTTAATTGGGCCTGGATTGGCTTTGTGCCATTTATCTAGATCAAGCTGTAAACGATCGCGCTTTGCCAGTAAAGCTTCATTTTTTGGAGTTAAGTCTGTAACGATTTCATCAAAACCCTTCCAAAAATCAGCACTCCTAATGCCAGTTCCAGGAAGCACTTTGTCTTCAATAAAACGATACAAGGGGGTTGCTACTTGAAGGCCATTACAGGTAGTACGCGCAGTCATGTGATTCATTTCTTATGCAAAAGTTAAAATTAGGTTTACTCAGTTTCTTACTTCGTTTTTTACTTCGTTTTTTACTTCCTTACTGAATCAAATATTTTCCATCAATCCTGAAAGGGATGTTGGAGAAGAATGGTTTCATCACGCTCTGGTCCTGTAGAAACCATTGCGATTGGCTTACCAGCCACTTCTTCAATACGGCGCAGGAAATTTTGCGCCTCTACAGGTAGCTTATCCCACTCGCGAATCCCAAAAGTGGTGCCTTTCCAGCCTGGGAAATCTTCATAGATTGGCTCACATCGAGCTACTGACTCTGCGCCCCGCGGCAATACATCTAACTTCTTGCCATCGAGCTTGTAGCCCACGCACAAGCGAATGGTTTCGAGGCCATCGAGCACATCCAGCTTGGTAATGCACAGACCTGATAAACCATTGATCTGAATCGAGCGCTTCAAAGCAGCAGCATCTAACCAGCCAGTGCGACGGGGACGACCGGTAACAGAACCAAATTCCTTGCCAACTTCAGCAAGACGAATACCAATAGGATCTTGTCTTGCTGGATTGTCATGATCATAGAGCTCGCTTGGGAATGGGCCCGCACCAACACGCGTGCAATAGGCTTTCGTAATACCCAAGATATATTGAAGTGAATCAGGACCAACACCAGAACCCGCCGCTGCATTGCCCGCTACGCAGTTACTAGAAGTCACATATGGATAAGTACCATGATCGATATCGAGCAAGGTACCTTGCGCACCTTCAAATAAGAGGTTTTGACCCGCTTGCTCAGCAGCATATAAAGCGCTAGAGACATCGACTACCATTGGCTTGATGCGCTCTGCATAAGACATCGCTTCAGCAAGCGTCTTCTCATAGTTGACAGGCTCAGCGCCGTAATAGTTGATAAGCATAAAGTTGTGATACTCCAAGTTCTCACGCAATTGCGCTGCAAACTTTTCCGGATAGAACAAATCTTGTACGCGCAAAGCACGACGTGCTACTTTATCCTCATAAGCCGGGCCAATGCCACGCCCGGTTGTACCGATCTTGGCTTCCCCACGCTTTTTCTCACGGGCATGATCAATTGCTACGTGGTACGGGAGAATCAAAGTAGTGGCTTCGGAGATTTTTAGACGGGATTGGACATCTAAACCGGCATCTTCAAGCTCGCCGATTTCTTTAAAGAGCGCCTCTGGTGACAGCACCACACCATTGCCGATGTAACAGATCACCTCTTTATGCATGATTCCAGAAGGAATCAAACGCAAAATCGTTTTCTTACCACCAATGATTAAGGTATGACCAGCATTGTGACCACCCTGAAAGCGCACAACTGCTCGAGCGTGATCAGTTAACCAATCAACTACCTTACCTTTGCCTTCATCACCCCACTGGGTGCCAATGACAACGACGTTACGACCTTTTGCTTGCTGCTTTGAAGACATATTGAAATCCAAAAAGATAATGACAAATTAGGTTAAGTGATTACTTGATTAATCAATCGATTGCTACTGACTTTAGTTCTTCTTTACTTCCCAAGAGTTACCCTGCTTCACCAATGCTCGATCACATTCATATTCAGCTGCCTCAACGGATTCTCCGGCGAGAACCTGAATCACTACTTCACCACGATTGCGCAATTCAGTAATGGCATTTTCTAAGATCACATCCTGAACCCAAGGTGCAAGGATAGCGAATTTACGAACCTGTAAAGGTGACAAGCTAGCCAATGTGAGTAGATCCAAGGAAAATCCAGTAGCAGGCCGGGAGCGACCAAAGGCCTGACCCACCTGGTCGTAGCGCCCGCCTCTAGCTATCGGTTGTGGCAAGCCATCTACATAAGCTGCAAACATCACACCGCTGTGATATTGATAGCCACGCAGATCGGCTAGATCAATGCTGAGCTCTATACCTACATTAGCATTTGCTGCAGAAACTATCCGCTCTAAGTCTGCTAATGCCTGATCAATAGCAGCATGCTTCGGTAGCACCTGCTTTGCCTGAGCTAGAACTTCAGCGCACGGACCATTTAATTCCGTCAATGCGAGCAAAGCTTCAGCAATCTTGGCAGGTAAACAGGTTGCCCATTGTTGCAAACGAGGACGATCCTTGGTCTGCAAAAGGCCGTATAAAGTTTCAATAGTTTCTTTAGCGAGCTTTTGATCGGCCAAAATACCAGTCAAGATGCCAGCGTGTGACAAATCTAAATACACCTTTTTGAGACCAGCTACTCCCAGGGTCTTGAGTAATAAGGTAATGGCTTCAAAGTCCGCTTCCCAATTGGCGCAGCCATAGATCTCTGCACCCAATTGCAATTGTTCGCGTGATGAGCTACCTACGGGGGTGCGTGCATGCGCAACCGAGCCTGCATAGCAAAGCCGAGTAACACCTACCCGATTTAATAAGTGCGCATCGATACGCGCGACTTGCGGAGTGATATCCGCACGTAAGCCCAAGGTGCGACCTGATAATTGATCAACCAATTTGAAAGTTTGCAAATTGAGATCAGAACCCGTGCCAGTTAAGAGCGAATCCAAGAACTCCAAAATTGGAGGAGCCACTAGTTCATAGCCATAGGATTGATAAAGATCCAAGATGGCACGACGCAAAGACTCTACCTTGCGAGCCTCAGCTGGCAAAACGTCTGCAATATCTTCAGGAAGTAACCAACGATTCATGATCTGAATGATGCGCTTTCTTATTTTTTATGCAGAAACTTGAAGAATTCACCATTCGGCTCCACCACCATCACATCTTTCTTATCCTTGAAAGAGTTACGGTAGGCCTCCAAGCTCTGATAGAACTGCGCAAACTGTGGATCACGACCAAATGCTTCTGCATAGAGTGAGGTAGCCTTAGCGTCTCCCGCCCCTTTGATCTTTTGAGCATCACGATAGGCTTCAGCCAAAATCGTATCGCGTTGACGCTCTGCATTAGCGCGAATTTTGTCAGACTCTGCTGCACCAGTAGAGCGCAACTCATTGGCTACACGCTTACGCTCAGCCTCCATCCGGCGATAGACTGAATCACTAATCTCAGCCAAGAGGTCAACACGTTTTAAGCGGACATCCACAATTTCTACGCCAATATCAGATGCATCAACCGCGACCTTCTTGCGAATACCTTGCATTACTTCTTCACGCTGATCAGAAATCAATTCACGGACTGTGCGCTTGGTGAACTCTTCATTTAATGCGGATCGCACTAGTTGCGTTAAGCGATCTTGCGCCAGGCGCTCATCACCTTTGAAGCTAATGAAGAATTTACGAGGATCAACAATGCGCCACTTCACATAAGAATCTACGAGCAGATTTTTCTTCTCAGCAGTAATGAAGCGCTCTGCCTCTGGATTATCAATTGTCAAAATACGACGGTCGAAGAAACGCACACTCTCAAATGGACCTGGATACTTCACCTGCAGACCCGGTTTCTCAATCACGCGCACGATCTGACCAAAAGAGAACACAACGGCGAACTTGCGTTGATCCACAACAAAGATACTGGAAGACAGTACATAGACGAGCGCAATAAATGCAACCGCAGCGACGATCAGACGATTAGCATTCATTAGCGACTCTCCCGATCACGACTACGCAAACCATCGCGCTTATCCGCTGACCTATCATTACTAGAGCTTGGGCTTACTCCGGGCGCTGCAGTAATTGGCGCAGGATTATTAAGCCCTGTTGCTCCACCCACTGTGACAGAACCGGTTGGGGTACTGGTAGAAGTTGTGTTGCCTTGATTAACAGGAGCGCCAGTAGCTTGCGCAGTCTCTGCGCTGACCTGCGCAACAATCTTATCGAGCGGCAAATACAACAAACTATTGCTCTTGGTCGTATCAACCAAAATCTTAGTCACGTTGTTATACATTTCGCGCATCGTATCGATATACATGCGATCACGAGTCACTTGTGGCGCCTTAGAATATTCCACCAAGATTTGCTTAAAGCGAGTTGCGTCACCCTCTGCAGTAGCTACTACACGAGCCTTATAGCCCTCTGCCTCTTGAATTAAGCGAGCTGCAGTACCCTTAGCGCGCGGGATGATGTCATTGGCATAAGCCTGGCCCTCACTCTTTAAGCGTTCTTGATCTTGACCAGCCTTCACCGCATCGTCAAATGCAGCTTGCACTTGTTCTGGTGGCTGTACGTTTTGTACCGTAACGCTCGTGACATAAATACCTGTCTTATAGCTATCTAAAATCTTTTGAATCGAATTGGCAAGATCAATACCAATCTTCTCGCGCCCTTCGTACAAAACAGTATCCATCTTGCTACGAGCGACAATCTCGCGCACGGCTGTCTCAGCAGCTTGGATGACTGCAGCATCAGGATCACGATTGTTAAATAAATAATCAGTTGGGTCTTTTAAGCGGTATTGCACAGCGAAACGCACATCAATAATGTTTTCATCTTCAGTCAACATCGAAGAGTCTTTTTGATTAGTCGCTTTAATCAATACCGGACGGCCCACTTCAACGGAGCGCACGCCCGAGAGATTGACAGTTTCAGCAGACTGGAGTGGCCATGGGAAATGCCAATTAATACCAGGCTTAGCGGTGTAGTCGTATTTACCAAAACTCAGAACAACTCCCGCCTGACCTTCTTGGATAATGAAAAAACCACTGCATACCCAAAAGAAGAGGAAGATCGCCAGCGCTACTAGCGGACCACTCTTGGAGCTAAAGGGATTTGTGAAATTAAAGTTTGGTCCAGCAGAACCACCACCGTTACCACCACGCTGTGATGGCGGAGGAATATCGCCACTGTTGGGTTTTTTAGCAGAAGCGCCTGAATTCGTACCCGGCTTTTTCTTACCCCCAAAGATACCGGCAATCTTGTCATTGAAATCACGCCACAACTCATCCAAATCTGGTGGACCATCTGGCTTGGTTGGCTGCTTATTTGGCTGACCTGTTGGTGGATTTTGATCAGGCTCTACTTTTGGAGCTTGCTCATTGCCCTGCCCATCTTTGGCATCCTTGGAATCTTTGGATCCGTTGTTGTGGCTATTGCCCCAACCTGGATCATTGACCGAAAAAAGGTCTAAAAATTTACGCATCATTAGAAAAGTAGCTTCGGTTAGGAATCGGATTAAATTCGGATGACTCTGGTCGTTCAGGTAAAGGTGCTAAAAACTCGTCCGGGGCCAGTTGGGTCTTAGCACGGTTGTGTTCACTCCTCATTTTATCAGTCATTTGGGAGCATTCCGCCAAGGCTGACCTCATTAAATCAAGGCCTAAGCCTGTTTGAGCTGAGAGGAAAACTTCGCTCGGAAAACCTTGGTTATCCCGCTCTAAAACCGCCCCGCGGGTGAAGGTTTGGGGCATTAAATCGATCTTATTCATCACCTCAATGCGCGGGATGTCGTCAGCCCCGATTTCTTGTAAAACCGCCTCAACTTCCGCTTTTTGCTCCCTAGCAACTGGGCTGCAGGCGTCAATTACATGCAATATCAGGTCGGCATGGATCGTTTCATCCAAAGTAGCCCTAAAGGCCTCGACCAATTGGTGTGGCAAATCGCGGATAAATCCGACGGTATCTGACACCACAATCGAGCCTACCCCCTCTAAATGGACTCTTCTAGAAGTGGTATCTAAGGTGGCAAAGAGCTGGTCAGCAGCATAAGTGCCCGCCTTGGTCAACGCATTGAACAACGTTGATTTACCAGCATTGGTATATCCCACTAAGGAAACGGAGAACACATCCTGACGATTGCGCGCCCTTCTTTGGGTTCTTTGCTGACGCTGTAGTTTTTCTAATTCATTTTCAAGGCGCTTGGCTTTGGTCGCCAACATCCGGCGGTCTAACTCCATCTGGGTTTCACCCGGTCCACCGCGGACACCAATACCACCCCGCTGACGTTCTAAATGACTCCAAGCGCGCACGAGGCGAGACATGCGATAACGCACTTGCGCTAATTCGACTTGGGTCTTACCGATGTGGCTTTGCGCGCGTTGACTAAAGATATCCAAAATCAAACCTGTGCGATCCATCACATGACGACCAATATGACGCTCTAAGTTCCGCTGCTGCGTCGGGGATAAAGGATGATTGAAGATAGCTAATTCAGCGTCATGCTCTTCCATCACCCGCTTTAACTCATTCGCCTTTCCAGAACCGATGAATAAAGCGGGATCGGTTCTACCCTTTCGCGCAATGACGCTCGCTGCGGGAATAGAACCAGCGCTATCAGCCAAGAGGCTGAGTTCAGCCATACTGTCTGCAAAATCTTCGCGTCCGGTATCTACACCAACCAGAACGGCGCGTGCCGCATCTACACCAGTTTTATACAGAGCTAGCTTCTTCTACACGGAAATCAATCGCACGAGCAGGAACGATCGTGGAGATTGCATGTTTGTAAACCATCTGCGTTACGGTATTGCGCAGAAGTACAACGTATTGATCGAATGACTCGATATTGCCTTGCAATTTAATGCCATTCACGAGGTAAATTGAAACAGGAATGTGCTCTTTACGTAGTGCATTTAAAAACGGATCCTGCAGTAATTGGATTTTGTTGGGGTTGTTATTACTCATACTGCTCCTTATTTATTTTTGACTTGCTTTATTTTGGGAGTCTTGCTTTTTGCTGATTATTTTTTTACTGAATACCTCTAAAACTGTTATTACCTAACTATCTATATTGGGCTTAATTACATAAAAATCAAGGCTTGATTACTTCCAAAATGAAAAGCTTATCCCAAACTAGCGCTTTTTGCCCTTTTTACCTTTATCTGCATCGACGTAGGGGTTTTTGGCGGTATTCATCTGAATCCGTAAAGGCGTACCGCGCAGTTTAAAGACATCCCTAAAGCGACCTTCTAGATAGCGTTTATAGCTATCGGTCACGCCACTCAATGATGTTCCATGGATCACAACGATCGGAGGATTCATGCCCCCTTGGTGTGCATAACGCAATTTAGGGCGACCCATACCAACCCGTTTTGGCTGCTGGTGTTCCACTGCCTCTTGCAGAATACGGGTCAAACGTGGGGTTGGCAATTTCGCCATGGCCGCTGCATAAGCAGCATCCACATCTTTAAAGAGCTCTTTTAAGCCAGTCCCTTTTTTCGCAGAAATCGGATGGACGTTAGCAAAGTCTAGAAAGCGCAACTTTTGCGCAATCTCTAAACGGGCACGTTCTTTGACGTATGAATCGATGCCATCCCACTTGTTAACGGCAACTACCAGTGCACGCCCTGCTTCCACAATAAATCCTGCGATATGTGCGTCTTGCTCAGAAATATCTTGCTGAGCATCGAGCATCAGAATTACTACATTGCAATCAGCAATTGCTTGTAAGGTTTTAACCACAGAGAACTTCTCAATCGCTTCAAAGACTTTTCCACGGCGACGCAAGCCTGCTGTATCCACCAAGATATACGGCTTGCCATTCCGCTCAAACGGAACTTCAATCGCATCACGGGTGGTTCCTGGCATATCGAATGCAATGACGCGCTCCTCACCAATCAATTTATTGATCAAGGTCGACTTACCCACATTAGGACGACCTACTACTGCAATCTTCATCGGACGATTTGGATCGCTCGCTAATTCTGCTTCGTCTGGCTCAGCGATACCTAATGAATCAAGTGCATCGTCAATCAGGCCACGAACACCATCACCATGCGCAGAAGAGATCGGGAACGGCTCACCCAAACCAAGCTCATGAAAATCTGCAGTGACAACCCCTGCTTGCATACCTTCGGTTTTATTGACCGCCAGAATGATGGGCCTACCAGTCTTACGTAAGAAGTCGGCAATCACGCGGTCTTGTGGCGCCATACCAAGGCGACCATCTACCAAGAAAATCACAATGTCAGATTCAGCGACCGCTTGTTTCGTTTGCTTGGCCATCTCGGCAACAATGCCGGTCTTTGCAACCGGCTCAAAACCACCGGTATCCACGCAAATAAATGCACGCTCGCCAATACGGCCTTTGCCATAGTGACGATCTCTCGTTAAACCAGAAAAGTCTGCAACTAAGGCATCACGTGAACGCGTTAAGCGATTAAAAAGTGTCGACTTCCCAACGTTGGGGCGACCGACAATAGTGATGACTGGATTCATTTTGGACTGTACGCTGCAATTTTTCCACCCTGAGATTGAATCAAGATGAGGCCACCCACGGCAATAGGGGCGGCTGAGATTGGACTACTATCGTGACGAATACGTGCAACCATCTCGCCATTCGCCTGAGAAAATGCATGCACATAACCTTGCGCGTCACCCATGAGTAATACTCTACCCACTGCTAAAGGCTCACCGACATCACGGAATGTCAGCTGCGTGTTTTCCCAAGCCTGAGTACCGTCCTTAGTGACAAAAGCAGTGACATACGATTTTTCATTGGCAGAGAAGACTAATTCAGTACCTTGAGCAGTACCGGTGTAGCTCGAGTAATCCTTAAACCACAAGAGATTGCCAGTGCGGGCTTGACCACAACCAATGCGGCCTTGGTAGGAGACAGCGCAAATAATATCGCCTTGCATGCTCGGCTTGGCAGTCACATCATTCAAACGCTCGATCTCAGAGAAGCCTTTTGGAAAGGACACTGGGGTTTCCCAAACTAAACCGCCGTTAGCCATTGCAATCATGCCAAAGCGTCCACCAGCAAAACCAGTCACGATCACTTCATTATTGATTGGCAACATGCCATAGCCAACACGCAAGGACAATGCTGATTGTTGGCGTTGATAGATCCACTTGCGCACGCCAGTTTGGGTATCCAAACCAATAAAGCGGTTGTCCAGCGCACGAATGACTACCACGCCACCGGCAACTACCGGCTCACTCAATACTTCGCTACCGACATTGACATTCCATAAAGGCTTAGCGCTATCGTCATAGGCATACACATTACCCTTAATGCTCACAGCAACGGTAACGCGGCCATCTGAACCAGGGCCAATTGCCAAACGTTCAGGAACCGATACTTCCCAGACTTTGTTGCCGGTTGCTAAATCAATTTTGGCTAGGTTGCCACGATGTGAGGCTGCATAGACTGCATCACCCGCCACGACCGGATGAAAGTTAAAGGTTTCTGATGAGCCAACGCTCGTAGACCAAACCGGCTGCAAATCGAATTGGTTGGTAACTGACACCAGTTCTGCAGGCTTGCGCACACGAGAACTACCTGAGCATGCAACCAAAGCGGTGGCAACCACCCCAATCAGCAGGGCGCTGCTAATGAGTTTTACTGCACGCTTCACTGAAACCTTCATTGCGACCATCACTGAGCAACTCCTCCAACAGCATCTAACTTCACCTTCAGGAGGCGACGCGCCTCTTCAGGAAATTCTTTTGCTTGATCTAATGCTTTCCAAGCATCTTGATAACAGGCTTTTGCTTCCGCATTTTTCTTCTGCGCCAAATACCAATCACCCCGTCGCTCAAGCCATAAGGCTTCAAAACCAGCTACCGGCTTATCTTTGAGTATTTGATCGGCTTCAGCAAAATCCTTTTCACTACCTTGCTCAATCAATTGCGATACCAAACGCAACTTAGCTAAAGCGAGATAGCCATCATTAGAAGCATTCTTAGCAGCCCAGCGTAAATAATCTAGTGCTTTAGCATTGTCACCAGCATTCGCTGCGATGCGCGCCGCAATT
Source organism: Polynucleobacter sp. AP-Feld-500C-C5 (assembly GCF_018882265.1). Lineage (NCBI taxonomy): Bacteria > Pseudomonadati > Pseudomonadota > Betaproteobacteria > Burkholderiales > Burkholderiaceae > Polynucleobacter > Polynucleobacter sp. AP-Feld-500C-C5. The sequence goes on from NZ_JACVOW010000019.1 coordinate 279,110, forward strand.
AAACTCGACATCGGTGCATAGGGAGTGCCAGCATAGTCTTTTTGCAAATCATCCGCAGCACGCAAGGTTTGATCTTTATCACCCTTAGCAATCGCGCCCACCATGGTCTCGTATAACTTCGAAGCTTCGAGAGCCTGACTATTACGCCACCACTGATATCCGCTATAGGCGGCATAAGCAAATAAAGCCGCAGTCACCACACCCGTTATCAGGTTGCGATACTTTTGCCAAAATGCTTTGAGTTGGTCTAACTGTTCTTGTTCTTCTAGATCTAAAGGCATATCAATCCGAGCTGATTTCGTGGTTAATTTCGTTCTTCATTTCTTAATGAATGTAATGACTACCAAGCCATTCTATTCGGAGGCACCTACCAGAGCGTCAATTACTGCTTCCAGTAGACCTTCTAGGGGAATAGACTGCTGTTCACCTGTGCCCCGTAAGTCTTTGAGTTGCGCCTCATTTTTGGCTAATTCATCAGGGCCGATAATGACAGCAAAGGCAGCACCACTGGCGTCAGCCTTCTTCATTTGAGACTTAAAGCTGGCAGACTGACCATCTGGAGGACAGAAAAGGATAGTGTCAATACCAGCGCTCCTTAAACGCTCGGCAATGATCATGGCGGTAGTTAAAGTCTCGCCACCTTGATGTAAAACAAAGACATCGCATTGGGCTTGGGCTTCAGGCAAGGAGCCAGACACCTTCATCAATTCCAGAACACGCTCCATACCCATAGCCCATCCACAAGCTGGCGCTGCTTTACCACCCATGCGCTCGATCAAAGGATCATAACGACCACCACCCGCAATCGTACCCTGCGCGCCTAACTCATCGGTAATCCACTCAAATACGGTGAGGTTGTAGTAATCCAAGCCACGTACTAGACGCGGATTAATCTTGCAAGGGATATTGTTCGCCTTAATTAAGGCTTGCACTGCATTGAAATGCGCCAGCGATGCCGCACCCAAGAAATCCAATAACTTGGGGGCACCTTCAATCAAGGCTTGCATCTCTGGATTTTTAGAATCCAAAATACGTAAAGGATTGGTGAGTAAGCGACGCTGTGAATCTTCATCTAACTGAGATTGATTTTTCTCAAAGTAAGCCACTAAGGCGGCACGATGCTCAGTACGCTCATTGGCTTGACCTAAAGAGTTCATCTCTAGGCGAACACCTTTCAGGCCTAACTCATCCCACAGACGTTGACCCATGAGAATGATTTCAGCATCGATATCGGGACCAGCAAAGCCGAGCGCCTCAATCCCAAACTGGTGGAACTGACGATAGCGACCACGCTGTGGACGCTCATGACGGAACATCGGGCCGGTATACCAAAGACGCTTAGGTCCTTCGTAGAGCAAATTATTTTCAATCACTGAGCGCACAAGTGCCGCAGTACCTTCAGGACGCAAAGTGAGTTGCTCACCATTGAGACGATCCTCAAAGGAATACATTTCTTTTTCAACGATGTCGGTCACTTCACCAATACCTCGCTGAAATACCGCAGTCGCCTCCACAATCGGCGTTCTCAAAAACTCATAACCATAGGCGCGCGTTAAATCACGCAAGACGTGCTCAAGATGAGCCCATGGCGCAGCATCAGCTGGCAGCAAATCATTCATGCCACGCACGCCATTCATCTTCTGAACTTTGGTTTGCGCTGCTTGGGCTTTTGCGTCTTTACTTTGGTCAGTCATTCTTCTTATTCTTCTACTTATTAGCTTTATTAATTCTTGGTAGCGTAGTTTTGTTTGACATAGTCGTCGACGATGACCTGAAAATCTTGGGCAATATTTTCACCACGCAAGGTCTTGACTTTAACGCCATCCACAAACACCGGAGCTGCTGGCGTTTCGCCTGTTCCCGGTAAGGAGATCCCAATATTGGCATGTTTGCTCTCTCCTGGGCCATTCACGATGCAACCCATCACTGCCACATTCATATTCTCCACGCCAGGGTGAGATTTCTTCCAAATTGGCATCTGTTGGCGCAAATAGGATTGAATATCGGCGGCCAACTCTTGGAAAGTCGTACTCGTGGTTCTACCGCAACCAGGACAAGCAATCACCATGGGTGTGAAATTACGCAAGCCCATGGTTTGCAAAATCTCTTGTGCAACGATCACTTCGTTTTCACGAGGAGCACCAGGATCAGGTGTTAATGAAACCCGAATCGTATCGCCAATACCCTCTTGCAACAAAATACCCATTGCTGCGGTTGAGGACACAATGCCTTTACTGCCCATGCCCGCTTCAGTTAACCCTAAGTGCAATGGGTAATCAGAGCGACGCGCAAGATCACGATATACCGCCACCAAGTCTTGCACATTACTCACTTTGCATGACAACAAAATTTGATTGGGGTTCATGCCAAGCTCAACGGCTTTTTCTGCAGACTGCAAAGCAGATTGAATCAAGGCTTCAATCATCACCTCTTGCGCTGTCTTCGGGCTGGCTAAGGCCGCATTGCTATCCATGATGGAAGCCAATAGGTCTTGATCCAAGCTCCCCCAGTTCACACCAATCCGAATGGGCTTATCGTATTTACACGCTGCTTCAATCATTTGCGCAAACTGTGGGTCACGCTTTGCGCCCTTACCCACATTGCCTGGATTAATGCGGTACTTCGAAAGCGCTTTAGCGCACTCTGGGTAATCATTTAATAAGGTATGGCCGTTGTAATGAAAGTCACCAATCAATGGCACCAAGACATCCATCTTGTCCAACTGCTCTCGAATATAGGGAACTGCTGCTGCAGCCTCCGGCGTGTTCACCGTGATACGCACCATCTCCGAACCAGCACGTGCTAACTCTTTTACCTGAATCGCTGTACCCACTGCATCAGCCGTATCCGTATTGGTCATCGATTGCACGCGCACTGGCGCATCACCGCCGACAGTAATGATGCTGGTTTTCCAAGCAACGCTTGCTTGACGGGTTGCCCTTTTAGGCGCTGGACCTAAAGGTAAATTCGGTAGTGGTGACAAAGAACTATCAGAACTCATGAGGATCCAATCTTTAATTTAACTTTTTAAGCCATTCTATTGGCTGCGTATTGGAGTACGCAGCGGGCTCTTCATCAGACTCTACTTCAGTAAGTTCAATCTCAGTCTTATGTACAGCCCGTTCGCGCACTCTTGTGCGGTCGACTACATCACCGGCTAGCTGTCCACAGGCGGCAGCAATGTCATCACCCCGAGTCTTGCGGACTGTTGCCACCATACCCGCATCTAACAGAATGCTAGCAAAGGCATTCACGCGCTGAGCCGAGGAGCGCTTGAGACCAGACTCTGGAAATGGATTGAAAGGAATCAGATTAATTTTGCACTTGATGTTTTTGAGTAAACGCACCAATTCTTTTGCCTGGATGTCAGAATCGTTTACACCATCGAGCATGCAGTATTCAAAGGTCAGGAAATCCCTGGGCGCAAATGGTAAGTAACGCTCACAAGCATCAAGCAACTCGCGTAAGGGATATTTTTGGTTAAGTGGCACCAATTGATCACGTAAGGCATCGTTCGGCGCATGCAATGACACTGCTAATGCCACTGGACAATCTTGTGCCAAACGATCAATCATGGGCACAACGCCTGAGGTCGACACGGTAACGCGACGACGCGATAAGCCATATGCTCTGTCATCGAGCATTAAACGCAGTGCAGAGACTACATTGTCATAGTTCAGCAATGGCTCGCCCATACCCATCATCACTACATTAGATATCACACGACCCGTGTGTTCCCAGCCCGGGGTTGGATATTTTTCAATTCTGCGCACAGCCTCTGGATCATTGCGCAAAAGATGCTCAGCAAACCAAAGTTGGCCAATGATTTCACCAGAAGTCAGATTGCGAGAAAAGCCTTGACGCCCAGTGGAGCAAAAACGGCAGTTGACTGCACAGCCTGCCTGAGAAGAGATGCACAGCGTGCCGCGATCATCTTCAGGAATAAAAACAGACTCGACCGCATTACCCGCACCCACATCTAACAGCCACTTACGGGTGCCATCGTGCGCGTGCTCATCTTTAATCACGGGAAGCGAGAGGACTTCGGCTTTATCGAGCAATGTCGCTCTAAAGCTTTTTGCTAAATCACTCATGTCATTGATGTCGGATATACCGCGTTGGTGTATCCACTGCATGAGCTGCTTCGCCCGAAAGGGCTTTTCATTTAACCCCGCGACATACGCTGCCATTTGGTCAGCGTCAAAATCTAAGAGATTTACGCGCGGGGAGGTCAATGCGCCTACTTATGAATCAATAGGTGTTAATTAACGATTGAAAACATTCATGCCTGGGAAGAAGAATGCAACTTCCACAGCAGCTGTTTCAGGAGCGTCAGAACCATGAACAGCGTTGGCATCGATGCTGTCAGCAAAGTCAGCACGGATAGTGCCTTTGTCTGCTTTCTTTGGATCAGTGGCACCCATCAAATCACGATTCTTTGCAATCGCGCCTTCGCCTTGCAATACCTGAATCATGACTGGACCAGAAATCATGAAGCTCACCAAATCTTTGAAGAAAGGACGATCTTTGTGAACGCCGTAGAACTGCTCAGCTTCGGTTTGTGACAAATGCGCCATTCTGGAAGCAACGATCTTCAAACCAGCGGATTCGAAACGGTCATAGATTTTGCCGATGACGTTTTTAGCGACAGCATCAGGTTTGATAATAGAAAGGGTGCGTTCAATTGCCATTCAAGACTCCAGTAGTAATTTCAAAGGTATTTTGTTGGATAGGGCTGATTTAGGCTTAAATTCCACTTAAAAAGCTTCTCTACCTCAACGACCCCCGAATTATACATTGCCTGACCGTATTTACCCCTATATCTGTAGGGCTAAGCCCTTGAATTTACAAGACATAAGCCCTTAATTAGTAGGTCTTTTCCTGGGGGGCTTGAAATTGGGGCATTTTGTCTATACTTACAGTCAACAGCCCTTGATGGGCTCTTGTTACAACTATGAAAATGAAGGAGTCAATATGAGTGATCTGAACTCTTACGGCTTTGGCCAGACCGGCTCAATTAGCAACGTCCAGATACGCAACCGCGTGCTGCGCAATACCTATGCCCTGTTGGCCCTGTCCATGGTTCCAACTGTGATTGGTGCATGGCTAGGCGTAGCGATGGGTCTTAACCTGTTCTCTGACAGCCCTTTCTTAGGTTTTATCGTATTCATGGCAGTGGCTTTTGGATTCTTCTGGGCCATTGAAAAGAATAAAGAAACTGGCGTGGGTGTACTCCTACTGCTAGGCTTTACCTTCTTCATGGGCATCATGATGTCCCGCCTGATTGGTTTCACCCTCAATAGCTACAGCAACGGTGCGACCCTCATCATGTTGTCCTTTGGCGGTACAGCAGCTATCTTCGCCACCATGGCAACTATTGCTACTGTGAGCAAGAGTGATTTTGCTGGCATGGGTAAATGGTTAATGGTAGGTGTATTGCTCTTGATCGTGGCTTCACTCGCTAACATCTGGTTGCAATTGCCTGCTTTGATGTTGACTGTGATGGTGTTGGCTATCGCAATCTTCTCCGCCTTCATCCTCGTTGACGTACAGCGAGTAATTAACGGCGGTGAGACTAACTACATCATGGCTACCTTGGCTATTTACTTAGATGTGTACAACGTCTTTACCAACTTGCTAGCCCTCTTGGGTATTGTTGGTGGCGATCGCGACTAAAAACTTTAGTGTGATGTCCTCTTAAGGCGCCTGCGGGCGCCTTTTTTAATCACTGCTTTTCTACTGATTTGTCAGTAGAAATTAGTTAGCTACAAACATACTCACCGCAAAAGCGAGTGCAATCAAAATCAATAGGATTGCAAAACTATCTGAGGTTTTCATGATGCGCTCCAGGGATCTTCAGTCGTTAACAGCAATATTTCACTGCACGATTTCAATCTACGCTCCTGAAAGGCAACGCTTTCACTGCACTGCACCGCATCTATGCGCAATGCACTACATTGGCGCTGGAATAGCTAAAAAAGTCTCTAAATCAGGGATTTAGAGAACCTTTGAGCGCTCAAAGACAGCGATTGACTCGACATGCGAGGTGTGTGGAAACATATTGACGATACCCGCCCCTTTGAGGGTGTAGCCGGCATGATGACACAAGATGTCTGCATCTCTGGCTAAAGTTTTAGGGTTGCAAGAGACATACACAATACGCTCTGGCAGCAAATCACTTTTCTGCAGATGCAATTGGGCGAGCGCTTTACTCATTTCCATCGCACCTTCACGCGGCGGATCCATTAACCAGTGCTCTGCTTTGCCCCAGGATGCAATGGTTTCGGTGGTGAGTTCAAACAAATCACTTTGCATAAATCGGACCTTGCTTGCTAAGCCATTATGTTCGGCATTAGCCTTAGCGCGAGTCGTTAATGTTTCTAGACCTTCAATCCCCAAAACCTGTTTTGCTTTGCGCGCTAGCGGCAAGGTAAAGTTACCAATCCCGCAAAATAAGTCGAGCACACGATCGGTTTCTTTGACTTCCAACAAGCGAATCGCTCTACTCACTAAAGTGCGATTCATCATGTGATTAACCTGCGTAAAGTCCGTAGGTTTAAATGGCATCTCGATTTCAAATTCGGGTAGACGATAGCAAAGCTTGCCGGTCTCCGGGTAAAACGGCGCAACCGTCTCAATCCCTTTGGGTTGTAGCCAGATCCAAACCTGATGTTCATCTGCAAACGCTCGTAGGAGTTGCTCATCTGCTGTTGTTAAAGGCTGCAAGTTCCGAAAGACTAAAGCAGTAACGGGCTTGTTTTGCTTAGGGTCATCAGAATGGGGATCTGCTGGCTCGCCGACAGCAATTTCAATTTGTGGCATGCGATCAACAATCGATAAGCCCATGACCAATTTGCGCAGCTCAGGCAAGAGATCAGATACGTGCTGAGGCAAGATCTCACAAGCGAGCATGTCAGCAACATAGCTACTTTTCCCCTCATGAAATCCAATGAGTACAGTCCCTTTTTTAATTGAGCGATTGACTGCACTGAGTCGGGCACGATGGCGATATTCCCAAGTGGGGCCACCCATCGGGCGAAAAATTTCTTCGGGCCGTACTTTAGCGATGTGGCGCAAATCATCTTCGAGCACACGTTGCTTCATGGCGACTTGCGCACGAATATCTAAGTGCTGCATTGTGCAGCCCCCACAGACGCCAAAGGCTGCGCACTTGGGTTCTGCTCGAAAGACTGCAGGCTTGAGAATGTCGCGTACTTTAGCTTTACTAAAGCGGGCTTTATCGCTAGTGATGGTGTAGGTGACAAGCTCAGTAGGGAGTGCGCCTTGAATGAAGATGACTTTACCGCTCTGCCCTTGTTCTATTTCTGCTTCATTGGGTGCTAAACGGGCTATCCCTTGGGCGTCTAAATCAAGTGCTTCAACTCTTACTGGCTCAGTCACTTCAAGATTGACTGACTTCTCTCCTCTACGCATCCGGCGCGAAACCTTGGAGATATTCTTGCCACTGGCTACCGTTTGGCTCTCGAGCTTCTTTTTCTAGATAAGCTTTTACGAAATCAATTTCTTCTTGGTATTCCTCAAGAGAAAATCCACCGCGCAGTAATTGAAAGCGGCAATACATAAGATAGGTATTTACAACATCGGTCTCGCAATAGCGCCGAATGTCATCGATCTTACCTTCTTGATAAGCAGGCCACACTTGACTGCCATCCATACCCATCTTTCCTGGAAAGCCGCAGAGCTTTGCCAAGCCATCTAATGGCGCATTGGCTCTACCATTAAATTTAGCCAAAAGATCCATCATGTCAAGGTGACGCATGTGATAACGACTGATGTAGTTATTCCATTTAAAGTCACGGCTATCAGCCTCTTGACTCTCACCCATTTCCCAATAGCGTGGCGCCTGAATGTGATTTGCAAGCGCGCGATAGTGCAAGACGGGTAAATCAAAACCACTACCATTCCAAGAGACTAGTTGCGGGGTGTACTTCTCAATTAAGTCAAAGAAGGCTTGCACTAACACCTTCTCATCATCTTGGGGCGTGCCTAAGGTACCCACTTTAATTTGCGGTGTACCCTCTTTGGTCGTTCTCCGAATCACACAAGAGATCGCAACAATTTTTTGTAAAAACAGGGGCAGAAACTCACTACCAGTTTTAGCGGCGCGCTCAGCCATGGCTTTAGCAGCAACCTCGGCATCACTCATCGAATCTGAATAATCTTCCAGACGACGCAAACCTGCTACATCAGGAATGGTTTCAATATCAAAAACAAGAACGGTGGCCATAGCCTATTGCCTTATCGCCGCAGGCTTACTGCAAGTACGGCGTTGGATTGACTGGCTTGCCGTTAACGCGTAATTCAAAATGGAGCTTAGGAGAATTGGTATCGGTATCCCCCATCTCGGCAATCTTCTGACCCTTGCGCACGCTATCGCCTTCTTTTACCAAGAGTTTGCTGTTGTGTGCGTAAGCCGTGAGGTAAGTGTTGTCATGCTTCACAATGACTAAGTTGCCATAACCACGCAAACTGTTACCGGCATAAACGACTTTGCCATCAGAGGCTGCCAATATGGGCTCGCCCACTTTGCCAGCAATGTCGATCCCTTTATTGGTTTCGTTAAATTCGCTCGTCACTCTACCTTTGGCGGGTGAAGATAAACGAATGCCAGGCTCTGCCACCACTTCGGGTTTAGCAGGCTCTGCTGAAGCAGGGGCATCTACAGATTTTTTCTCAAGAGGTGCAGCGGGCTTAGCACTGGCTGGCGCTTTAACCAAAACCAGATCACCCACTTCAATCACATTGGGATTAAAACCTGGATTGGCAGCAGTATTCCACTGGGCTACATCCCGTGGAGCCTGACCGTGATCTAAAGCAATACGCGCTAAGGTGTCACCCTTTTTGACGCGATAGTAACCAGGAGGCGCTGGCTCATACGCAACAGACCCCCCAGAGCGATCAGTCACATTCGCAGGTTTAGTGCGAGGAGTAGAGCATCCTGCGATCAGTACTGCGGATGCCAACAGGATTGTGATCAGAAAGCTGCTAGATACATTAGTCATGGAATGAGAGATAGGATTGACGGGTCGCGATTTCATACTACCCCTGATTGTAAGGGGACAAAAAAGACCCCGTCCAGCACAGTTCTTTGATAGCGCTGGGAGCTCATTCTCTCCACCATCACCAGTTGTTGCTCTTTTTCATTTTTGGCAACTGGAGCTACCAAGCGTCCACCGATAGCTAATTGATCCAGCAAGGCATCAGGAATCCCTAAACCTGCCGCTGCCAGAATAATCCCGTCAAAGGGGGCGGCTTGTGGCAAACCCAAAATACCGTCGCCATAAATCAGGCGTAAATTATTAATCCGAAATGGGCGCAGTTTTGCCCTAGCCAGATCGTGCAGCGAACGAATGCGCTCAATGGAATAAACCTCATCGGCCAATAAACTCAGCACCGCTGCTTGATAACCACAACCCGTACCAATTTCCAGGACTTTGCCCAGGGGGTGTTTGGGTTTATGCAGCAACTCAATCATGCGCGCCACAACCGATGGCTTAGAAATTGTTTGCTCGTGCCCAATGGGTAATGCCGTATCTTCATAGGCTTGCGCGTGCAAACCCGCGTCCATAAATGCATGACGCGGAACAGTGGCAATCGCCTCTAATGTTTTGCCATGCTTTACACCGGCAGCATGTACTTTTGCTGCTAGTGCTTGCCGATAGGCGGCGAATCGCTCGGTGTGTGCCTTCAAGCGCGATCCCAACCATTCGCTCGCATCGCCGCTAAACGCGCGTGATGCGTTAAATCTAATTGCATAGGGGTAATCGAAATGCAACCATCAGTAATCGCATGAAAATCGGTCCCTTCGGAACCTTCTTTCACTTCGCCTGCCGCACCAATCCAATAAATCTTCTCACCGCGCGGGCTGTCTTGCACAACAACTGGCTGAGAGTGGTGACGATTGCCCAAACGGGTCACGCGCCAGCGATTGAGATCTGTATAAGGACGATTCGGAATATTGACATTGAGTAAAGTTGCAGTGCCATCGTTGTGTGAGAGTTTGGATGCCAACATCTGCACTACGACATCATGCGCTGCTTTAGCGGCATCTTCAATACGATTCCAGCCCCGATCAATTTGGGAGAAGGCAATGCCAGGCACACCAAACATCACTCCCTCAATTGCCGCAGCTACCGTACCGGAATACAGCACATCTTCACCCATGTTCTCGCCTTGATTAATCCCCGAGATCACTAGATCAGGTTTCTCATCCAAGAAACCAGTCATCGCCACGTGGACACAATCAGTCGGGGTGCCGTTAATAAAGAAGAAACCGTCACGTTCACCGCCAGCCACACGATGAATCGAGAGTGGTCTTGAAAGTGTGAGTGAATTCGAAGCACCGCTATGGTTTTGCTCTGGAGCAATCACGGTAATACGACCTAAAGGGCGCACCGCATTGACTAAAGCCAATAAACCAGGAGCCAAATAGCCATCGTCATTCGATACCAGAATATGAGGTTGACGATCACTCATAAATAATGGCTTCCCCGTTTATTCAATTTTCTCAATCACTTTTAAACGCTACTTGCTTGATTTAAAGCACGACCCCTAAACCAGCCATAAATCACTGGCAAGACTAAGAGTGTCAAGACGGTTGTCGTGACCATGCCACCGACAATCACCAAGGCTAATGGGCGTTGTGCTTCTGAACCAATCGAGTGAGACAAAGCAGCTGGCAAGAGGCCTAAACCGGACAACGCTGCAGTCATCAATACAGGGCGCACACGCAGTGATGCCCCTTCAACCATGACATCTTTCATTTCACCATGTTCGGTAGCAGCCGTTTTATTAATAAAGGAGATCAAAATCACGCCGTCTTGAATCGCAATACCAAAGAGCGATAAGAAACCGAAAAATGCCGAGATACTCAAAGTCTCCCCTGCTAGGTGCAACGCAATCACACCCCCAATGGCAGCAAATGGCACATTAATCATGACGATGAAGGCATCACGGAAATTACCAAAAGCACTCACTAAAAGTAAGAAGATGCCCATCAGTGCCAAGGGCACGATCACCATCAACTTCTTTTGCGCTTGCTTCATCTGATTGAACTGACCATCCCAACTAATCGAGTAGTTCGGTGGCAAGGTAATATTTTTCTCAACCAAGAATTGCGCATCTTCTACCGCACTACCTAAGTCACGATTACGAACGCTGAACTTAATCGCGATATAGCGCTTACCCGCCTCACGGTAAATAAAGAATGGGCCGTCGGTCAGCTGAATTGAAGCAACCAACGCGAGTGGAATTTTTGTTCCATCAGGAGAATCTACCAATAGCTGCCGAATATCGGCAACATCATTACGACTGCCCTCATTTAAGCGTATCGCAATACCAAAGGTTTTTTCATCTTCCAGCAAATTAGTGACCGCAGCGCCACCAACGGCATTTGCCACCACCGTCTGAATGTCATTCATATTGATACCATAGCGTGCTGCACGCTCACGATCAATTTGAATATTCAACGTTGGCTGACCTAACTCTTTGAGAATGCCTTCGTCTGCAACACCCCGGACTTTTTTGAGCTGATCAATCACTTCGTGAGCCTTTTGATCAAGCACTTCGAGATCAGTGCCGTAAATCTTGACGGAGTTCTCCCCCTTAACGCCTGATAGCGCCTCGTTCACGTTGTCTTGAATGTACTGCGAGAAGCTGTAGGTAACGCCTGGAATCTTATCAAGCTCAGCTTCTAAATGGGTAATCAAATCTTTCTTACTAGATCCAGCAGGCATCTTGTCTGGACTCTTCAGATAAAGACCGTACTCTTGGTTAAACACACCTGTAGAGTCAGTGCCATCATCGGGGCGACCAATCTGTGCGGCAACCTTATCAATCTCTGGTTGTGCCATAAAGGTTTCGCGTAATTGATTGGCGACCTTGACGGAGTAGTCTAAATCTACCGTGTTGGGCAAAGTCACACGCAACCAAATATTATTCTCTTCTAGGGTAGGTAAGAATGCCGTACCCAAACGGGTCATACTCAAGAGCGTTAAACCGAGCACAAAGACTGCAACTGAGAAAACAGTTAATGGACGATCCATCCATTTTCTGAGCAAAGGTTTGTAGCCTTCCAAAATCTTGGTGATAAATGATGGTGGTTTGTGATGCAGGTTCTCACCAAACACCAAGGAAATCATCGCTGGTAAGAACGTGAGACTCAAGACCATTGCAGCGATCAAGGCAAAGCCCATGGTAAATGCCATCGGCTTGAAGATGATGCCTTCAACACCACCCATAAAGAATAATGGGGAGTAAGCCACAATGATGATGCCCGTGGAATAAATCATGGCACGCTGTACTTCACTAGTGGCCATAATGATGCTTTGATTAAGGCGCTTACCACCCTCCTCTAAGTGACGCATGACGTTCTCCGTCAGAATCACTGCCGAGTCAACGATCACACCAAAGTCAATTGCCCCTAAAGAAATCAAGTTTGCCGGTACGCTCCACAAGTGCATCTGAATAAAGGAGACGCACAATGCCAAAGGAATCACGGCAGCCACCACCGCAGCAGCGCGAATGTTGCCTAAGAAGAAGAACAACACCGCTAACACTAACGAGATACCAAAGAACAAAGTGTGTTTTACGGTTCCGATAGTGATGTCGAGCAGGACTTGGCGGTCATAAAAAGGCTTTACCTCAATACCTGGCGGCAAGACATGCCGATTGATGTTGTCAACGGTATTACGCACGCGTGCTAAAACTTCAGTAGCATTTTCACCGCGACGTAAATAAATAATGCCTTCGACTGAATCTGGGTTGTCATTAAATTGGAACATCCCCAAACGCGGTGCATTACCAATCTCTACTCTGGCTACGTCTCCAATCCGAATCGGTACGCCATTGTTCGTGGTAATGATGACTTGTTTGATATCAGCAATATCTTTAAGTAGACCTACACCGCGGACCACAAACTGTTGTTCACCAGCAGGCAATAAGCCCCCACCCGTGTTGCTATTGGCATTGGTCAAGGCCAAGATCAACTGATTAATAGAGATGCCCTTCGCTTGCAAGCTTTCGGGACTCACAATCACTTGATATTGACGAACCTTGCCGCCAAAGGAAGACACGTCTGCAACACCTGGAGTCTGTTTCAGTTCTTTATAGATCTCATAGTTTTGCAAAGTCTTGAGCAAGGTAGAGCTAGCGTATTCAGAACGTACTTCATAACGCATGATCTCGCCCGTTGCGTCAGAGTCTGGGCTAACACTGGAAGTCACGCCCGGTGGAAAGCTGACGTTGGATAAATTGGAGATAAATACTTGACGCGCTTTAAATGGATCTGCAGTGTCATTGAACTTGAGCGTCACAACGGACAAGCCAAAGAGTGATACGGAACGAAATGCTTGCAGCCCAGGAATACCTGCCAAAGCATTCTCTACTGGAATCGTAACTTGCTGCTCTACTTCAGTTGTACTTCTTCCCGGCCATTGAGAAATCGCCTGAATTGTTAAGGGCGCAACGCCTGGGTATGGCTGAATCGGCAATTTGCTCAGACTGACCATGCCAAGCCCTAATAGCACGATCGAAGCAAAGATGACTAATACGCGCTTCTCGATAACCCCTCGAATGAAGGAGGTGAAAACGCTCACTTAGTCCTCCTGCTTTGCAAAACGATCATTCAATAACACAGCGCCTTCTGCCAGCAATTGCCAGCCTTGCTCCACCCCTTCGGTGATGGCAAAGCTCTTACTATTTAAGTCATAACCTTTCACTGGAACGCGTCGGAAGGTTTCAGGACCTACTTTAATAATGGCGTAGCGGTTCTCACGGACTCGCACAATCGCTGACTGCGGCACCACGACAGCATCAGCCATGCCAGTGGTCAGCAAGCCGGTTGCATACATATCGGGGCGCAACAGATCATCTGTGTTTTCTACATCAGCACGAATCAATAAAGCGCGGGTCTGTGGATCAATGCCTGGCGCAATGTAATTGGCATAAGCAACAAACTCTTTATCGGGATAGGCCTCAAGCCGCAGGATCATTTTTTGACCCTGCTTGATCAGACGAAAATCTTGCTCAAATACATTACCCAAAAACCAGAGGTGTTTTGGATCAGCCAAGGTCGTAATCACATCACCTGAACTCACAGCAGAACCAGGCTCTACATTGCGCTTCACAACAACCCCTTTTAAGGGTGAGCGCATGATCAAATTACTTGTAGTCTTGCCGCTGGTTTCAATATTCTTAATATCGCTATCACCTGCCCCGAGATTTCTCATGCGATTGGCAGCAGCCTGTTGAGTAATCCGCGCATCACCGAGCAAATCACTCATGGTTTTGCTGCCCTCTAATACTTTGGCAGTTTGAGAAGATAGTAAATATTCTTGTTGGGCCGAGAGGAAATCCGGGCTATAGAGCTCAACAATCGGCGAGCCCATGTCAACCAAAGCGCCATCAAAGGCGTAGATGCGCTCTACCCTACCAGGAGCACGAGCGGAAAGTACTTTAGACTTTTCGGCATTAAAGGCTAAACGTCCGGGCACCTTGATGTTCACAGGTACTTGCACTTTCTCTGCCGTCTGAAATAGATAAATCTCAGGATTGAGTTTGACGCCTGGCAATTTCAATTCCAGGGCGCCGGTCTTCTCTACTTTGAGCGCCTTATCAGAGGTTTCTATTTTGACAGTGCGATTGACGTAAGTAACACGCCCCACCACAATGCCGACTGAAAGAATCGCAAAAGCATAAGCCGCTAAACGCACACGGTGGCGATTTTCTGCAGACAAATTCCAATACATACCAGCCAAGCCGGCAGCCGCCGCTTTTGCATGGTGTGCACCCTGCTCGGCAGCTTGATGCAATATCGGTTTTGCCTTCTCGGACAACCGTTTCAGAAACGACAGAATTTTGTCTATCAAAACTACTCCTTAAAAAGGCTCTTTGCCCGCTGAAACCATCAATACTGCTTGCGCTTGCAATAAATTACTCTCTGCCTGCGCTAACGCAATCTCTAAGTTACGCAATTGGGTCTGCGCAGTCAACAAATCATTAAATCCTTGACCATTATTGGAATACTGGGTCAGGCCGACCTTATAGGCAGCATCCGCTTGGGGAACCTGACGCTCCTTTAAGAACTGGGTCTGGTTCTTGGCTTGCTCATAAGCGGCATAAGCCGTATTGACCGCCAAGACAATTTGCTGACGATTGGAGATATTGCCCGCTTCTGCTGCCGCTTGGTTGCGTTGCGCCTGCTCTACTCCGTACTTCTCTTTGGTAAAGAAATACAGCGGAATAATCAAATCTAATTCAAGCTGATAAAACAGCGCGCCATTGTTTGCAGTAAATGGGCCACGGGGGGTGTATGAAGAACCAATCACCTGAAAGTCTGGTAAATAGGCTTTCTTAGCCAGGTCTACACCCTTACGCGCAGCGTCGAGCTGTAAGGCTGAACTCTTTAATGCAGGGTGGCTGCTTTCTGCATAGTCTTCCAATTCAATGAGGGTTGGCACACCAGTGAGTGCACGGCGTACATCACCACGCAGAACTAACCTCTCGCGAGAGTGACGACCGACCAAGGTATTGATATTGTTCAGCGCCACTTGCAATTGACGCTCGACATTGAACTGATCCGCTTGCGCTGCACTTTGCGCTACTTGTGCATTGAGATACTCAACATAGGCAGCTGCGTTATTGGCATAACGTGCTTTGGCAACGTTCTTAATCATCTCCAAACGAACGACTGACTCTTTTAACACCTGCAATTGCTTTTGCGATGCCAAAGCGTTGTAGTACAGAGTCGATAGCTGAGCGCCTAACTGTAAGTAAGTTGATTCAGAGCTAGCTAAGAGCGCTTCTGCATTGGTATCGGCAATATCGGCAGCCAAACTTTTTTTGCCTGGGAACTGAAAGGGTTGCGCTACCGAAATCGAGTTATTACTACTAATGCCACCTGGGTACTGCTGTGATGGTGCGTTAGCGCCCCCCAAAGCAAATGGAGAGTTGACTGGCATACCAGACCAGACTAAACCAACCTGTGGATTGGCTGGTGCTGCAATCTGTGGCACGGTTGCCTTGGCAGACAAATATGATTCACGCAAAGAAGATAATTGCGGATTATTTATCTTGAGTTCATTCCAAAGCTGACGCAGATCCATTTCAGCAGGACCACTTGCAATCGGCTTGGTATAAATTTTGGGTGTATTGGCTTTCGTTACCGGGGCAAATAATTCAGCAGCTTTAGAACCCGGCGCACTATTTTTATCTTGCGCACTGAGTTGCGCACTAATGGCAGCAACATTTGGGGGTGTTGTTAATGCCGCATCACCAGACTGAACCGTCACGCTTGCAGGCGTATTATCAGTTGTAGTGGCAGACGCTTGCGCAAAAGCAGTTGTTGAAAAAGAAGCAAGGCTAATAGCAAAAGTAGTCATTGCAGATGGTGCAATGCTTTTGAGTAGATTTACTACGCTCGTTTTACGTGTGCCGTGGATGAACAAATGCGGCCGCCTCTAAATCAATAAAAATGCTGTTTTTCTAGCCCCTAATGCAGATTTAGATCTCATCTAAGCCCATTTCAGGGGGTTTAGACGATTATATGGGACAAAAGCGAAATGTCGAATAATCGGCAATCTCTAAACTATTGATTCTAAAGATAATAATCAATCTCTAGCTTGTACAAACCCTTAAAACTCGGCATGAATCCTGAAAGACACGATATTTACAGGGCCACGGGCAGAGTTATAGGCAGGATTTTGAATATGCTGAAAGTTCACACCGCCAAGAACATTTTTCACAAGCAGGGCGTTGTAGTACACCTCGCCGATACGCTCTGGGCGATAAGAAATAGTCTGCGATGCGCTCGCATAGTCACCAATAAAGTAAGACACGCCACCTGCTTGTAGATAGCCTCTTCTGTAACTCGATAGGCCGTTTTGCATCATCGAGATTCCGATACTATCGCTTGGACGACTCCAAGAAGTGCCATTCATACCCATTCCTACTGAGACGGAGTTATCGGCTTCAGTGAAAGACATCGTTTCTGTATGACCATCGGATGTGAATGCGCGGCCATAGATACCCAAGTCATGAGTCAGCGCTTGTTCCCCATGAATACCAACACCCGTTTTGTATTGGTAGTTATTGCGTACGTTGTTAATCGCTTGCGTACCCTGCGCATTATTGGCAATCACATAATTGCTTGCATCCTGAAAGCGCGCCAAGATCATTCTGTTGCGATAAGCCAAGACGCTCACCTTACCTGGCAGATCAGCAATATGGTGCTGACGCTCTACTTCCACCTGGTCACCGTAGGTGTTAAAGATTTGCCAATTGAGGTCACGACCATTGGGGTTTTTTGGTGCCAACATGCGTGAGGCGCGCAAGACCCAATTATTTAAATACCACTCGCCCGCCAAACCTGTACTGTAGCCACGGGCATCAGCAGTATAGTCATACGCCAGATAAGTCATATTGCCCCAGTTCATGAACTGGATGCGAGGATCTTTTGCATAACGACTATCGTCAAAAATATCTAAAGTAGAAAATTGACCGGCAGTAATCACTACTCGATTGCTGCTGACGGTTTGCGTAATTTGATTCGCATCATCCTCAAGCACCACCTTATCGCCCTCTTGGTTGATGGTGTGACGCAAGAATGCGCGTGCAGAATAAAACTTGGCTTGAGCACCGCCTGCTTTGGTAGCCTCGCCGTTTGTAAAACCACCAAGACCCGTCAGGCCAGAGAATGGCACACCAGAAACCACTTCTGGGTTGAAATAAAAATCGGTATCAGGTGCCAAGCGCGCACCAAAGAATAAAGTACCAGACCAGGTATAGCTCATTGACTTCAGAGCACTCATACTATTAAGACCTGAATAGCTGGAGGTGAAATTGTTATAACGCTGATTGATATAAGTGCTTTGACCGTGAATATTGACGGGCAGACCAAAAATCTCACCTTCAGTTGGTAACCAAGAAAGGTCGTTAGCAAAACTGGCAATTTGGTCAGCGCCTGACCCTGCCCTCTGCGCAAACGCAGAAGCTCCAAGAAAAGTGCACAAAATGCTCAACAGGAGAAGGAAATAAAACTTGCGGATCATTCGCGATGTCTTTGGGTGCCAGTGCATCAATACACTGGCTACATACCGATAGAGAAAACTAGACCTTCACACCGAAGATTAAAACCCCAGTGTGGCGTAGCCCAAATTATCCCCAAAAAGGAGTAATTTACCTAGTTTTTATGTCTCAGGCATGACAAAAGTGTCATGCCTGGCGGAGGATACGCCTCAGTCTTTGAGACCCAATAGTTTTGCTGGGTTCTTTTTCATCATCTTATCGATGTCTGTTTGTGACACACCTGCAGCTTTAACTGCTGCAATTTCATTCTCAACACCATCTGGTGGAGTCATCATGCCTTGCTGACCTAAGTCAGTTGAAAGTACTAAATGGTCTGCGCCAATTTCTTTGACCGCTTTAGCAACCACGGTGGCATCAACCTTTTCCCAATGCGTCATCCATTTGTACTGCGCTGTAGGACCGGTCATAAATTGCAGGTAGCAAATTTCAATATAGGCGCCCATGGAAGTGACTTGCTTAGCCTGCTCCCAAGATAGACCTGGGATATTGGTTAGGCCATGGGTAATTAAAATATTTTTCACGCCCAATTCTTTTGCGCGCTTGACTACTGCCACTACTTCTTCTGCAGAGATATGACCTGTCGCCAGAATCAAATCCTCACGAGCAATGATTTTTAATACTTCTTCAAGCTCTGGTGTGACTTGGCCATTAGGCGCAACCACGATGCCAGATTGGTTCTTATCAACTAAGGTCTTGACATGCTTATCAGAGTCAAAGGTAGGTAGCCATACCACTTTGCCGCGACCACCAGACATCCGGTGCATCCATTCAACGGCAGAAGGATTTACACCGCCAACGGATTTATTTAGAACAATACCGCCCCACACTTCAATGCCTGGGACTTGTTGCATCACTAAAGCAGCGCGATCATTGGTAGTGACCACATGGTTTTTAATCACAATACCGCGCATACCTTTGCGACGAGCAATAGTGGCTAACTCGTAATCGGTTAAGGATCTACCAAATACATCTGGATCAGGATGCACGTGCATATCAATCACACCTGCTGCAGGACTCACTTTTGGTGGTGGCGGCGGAAAGCCTACTTGTGCCTGAGTCATATTTGAGGTCAATATCAAACCAGCACTCATTAAGCCGGCTACTAAGACCTTGGTGGACTGAAATTTACGCATGAGTCATCTCCCTGATTAAACTACTTTTTTGTAATCAGTTGACTCTAATGCATCTATCGCAAAGGGTATTTAAGTAGTTCCCCTAGGCGATGCGGTCATGCAGTGTCTAGCAGCAACTCATCCAAATAAGTCACTGTGACTTCCCAAGCGAGCAAGTCTCAATGTTTGATGATCGGGCTTCTTATAAATCAGTAGGACATCGGGCTTAATATGACATTCACGATGACCTTGCCACTCACCAATCAAATAATGGTCCCGCGAATGAACTGGCAATATTTTGTCTAATCTCAAAAGGTCTATGGTTACCAATAGAAGTTGCTCAATATTATTTTTATGTTTTGGGTTTGCATAGATTCGTTTGAAGTCTCTTTTAAATACAGAAGATCTTTCAATCATCCGCATGTAAATCCGCCATCAGTGCTTTACTGGTTTTAAAACGTTTACCTTTTCCCGCCTCGAGCTCGGCTATTGCTTTTCTGGTCCTGGCATTGGGAACCTTTACAGCAAAGGGTAGTTGCTTTTCATCTGCTATTCGCAACATCAGCATTCGAATTGCATCAGAGATAGATAGGCCCATTGCCTCAAGCGCATCGGAAGCCCTGTTCTTTGTGGCCATATCAATCCTGGCCCGGACATAAGTATCGGCAATAGTCATTTGTCTCTCCTTGCAAAGGGAATATACGAAGTATCATTATGTAGTCTCATTGTGACTACATTTTAACACAAAATGAGCCATAAAAAAGGGGGCTCAGAGAGTGATAGAAGGACGATACAGCTGCGAACTTATTCGTACCGGAACAACGCTTGCTTTAATGCTTATCGCTTCAAATCACGATAGAAGTTTTCGTGAACCCCATACCCCATCAGCACAAGCTTAGATCCATCAAGACTGACGGAATAAGCTAACAACATCTGCTGCGTTAGATGTCTAAATTTAAATACCTGGATACCTGTTAAATCGCCTTTTTTCATCTCACCCTGAGATGGGTCAGCAACTATGCTCTTGACGGTATCATCAAGAGTCTTTTTCTCAGCAGGCGATATCTTCTTAATAGCCCTATCAAATCTAGGTGTCGTAAATACAATCATCCGAATTTATAGGGATTTAGATTGCCAACCTTCACCTCTTCGATGCTGACTAACATATCCTGCAACATATGAACTGGTAAGTCAGGATTCTCCTCTGCGACTTTACCTAAACGAGCCCAATACTCAATCTGCTTAGGAACGGAGCGATGCATTGCCTGTGCATAAGGCTTTGCATCCTCTACTAAAAGATCAGATAACTTGATAGCTATAGCCATAATTACCCCTCAATAAATATAGATGTAATTTAACACAAAAGGTTGCAATTTGCAACCTTTTGGCATTTGAGGAATTTAGGAAATAAAAGACTAACGACGATCCATGAGAGCCCTGGCCAAGGTACCTGCATCCACATACTCGAGCTCCCCACCCACCGGAATACCGCGTGCAATACGCGTGACTTTAATACCTTTAGCTTTGAGTACTTCACCAATGTAATGGGCTGTTGCTTCGCCCTCACTCGTAAAGTTCGTTGCTAGCACGACTTCCCGAATCGGCACACCAGTATCTGGGTTTTCTATACGAGTGAGTAAGCGATCAAAATGAATTTCATTAGGACCCATACCATCGAGTGGTGAGATGCGGCCCATGAGGACAAAGTAGTTACCCTTAAAACTCAAAGTCTGCTCTACCATCACTTGGTCAGCAGGCGTTTCTACAATACACAGCAGTGATGGGTCACGACGACCATCAGAGCAAGTGCTACAGATTTGCGTTTCTGAAAAAGTATTACAACGGGCACAGTGACCAACGGTCTCGACCGCTTCGCCTAATGATTGAGCAAGCACTGCTGCGCCATTGCGATCATGCTGTAATAAATAAAAGGCCATGCGCTGAGCCGATTTAGGACCCACTCCAGGCAATACCCGCAATGCCTCGATCAAGCGACCGAGTGCATCTTGAGGTGCTTCTATGCGCGCCATCTATTTAGGTAGTGAAGAAAAAACTAACAAGGTCAATTAGAACGGCAACTTAAAGCCCGGAGGCATTGGCATGCCAGCAGTAGCGCCTGACATCAGTTGCCCGCTAGCCGCTTCTACTTGCTTAAACGCATCTGTATAAGCAGTAAGGATTAAGTCTTCTAACATCTCACGGTCATCCATTGCGCCTGGATCAATCTGCACCCGTTTGATCTCGTACTTACCAGAGACGGTCACCTTGACTAAGCCACCAGCCGCTTGACCAGTGACTTCTAGCGCAGCCAATTGCTCTTGCGCTACTTTCATCTTCTCTTGCATCTGCTGAGCCTGTCTCATGAGACCAGCAAGTCCACCTTTCATCATCGCTTTATTCCTCAGTACTTATGTTGATTGCTTATGTTGCTTACTATGATTGATACTTATGAATGAATTTAAAGAGGCCAGATTACAGTGGCTTGACTGAGCCACCAACGACTTTAGCGCCAAACTCTTTTTCTAATTGCTGAATAAAAGGATCGGCAGCAATCAATTGCTCAGCATTCATTCTTTTTTCTTGATGAATCTGTGCATCTACTTTGGCAACGGTCTTACCTTCTACTTCACCTTTTTCAATCACGATCTTGACTGTCTTACCAAAGTGCGCAGTCAGTGCATCAGCTAGGCGGGCGATAGAAGCCTCGGAGGCTAACTGCGGCATTGGAGTCAGAATGCTTGCTTTCACAGCCGCAGGTGAATCTGCCCAATCTTGTAACTCTGTCTGAAATGCCAATTGCTGCACTAAACCCTTGACTGGTAACTGACGCATCAAGCTATGCCAATCGGGACGCTCAGCAGGGTTACCAACTGCGCTAGCGGCAACAGCGACCGGGGCAGCTGCAGCAACAGGAGCAGGAGCAGAGGCAGAGCCAGAGGCAGAGACCGACTTAGCACTTGCAGATGCTGGCGCTGCTTTAGCGGCAGGAGCAGAGGCTGCAGAGGATGAACGCGCAGTATTAACTAGTGCTGCCGGTGGTGCTGAAGGTGTGGGTGCAGAACCTCCTCCGCCACCACTGCTATTGCTGCTTCCCGGACGAAACGCCAGCATGCGCAAAAGTGTCATGGCAAAACCAGTTTGCTCATCGGGTGCGAGCGATAGGTCAGGACGGCTTGTAATCGTAATTTGGTAGAAGAGTTGTGCTTCTTCTTTGGTGAGTTGTCCTGCTAAGCGACGAATCTCACCTGCTTCTGGCCAATCCTCTAAGACAGACTCTGGCACGACTTGGGCTGCTGCAATTTTTTGCAACAAGCTAGATAAGTCTTGCAATGCTAATGAGAATGACATACTGCGCTCACCCATTTCATTAGCAACTGCCAAAAGGCTTGCGCCATCTTTGGCAATGATGCAATCTAAAATCCGAATGAGGTATGCATCGTCTAATGTGCCGAGCATGCCGCGCACTGATTCTTCGGTGACCTTACCAGCAGCATAAGCAATTGCTTGATCTGTGAGTGATAAAGCATCGCGCATTGAGCCTTGCGCTGCTTTTGCTAAAACACGTAGTGCATTAACTTCATAGGTCACTTTTTCTGCAGCGAGTACTTTCTCTAAGTGCTCAACGATGAGTGGCACTGGCATTTGCTTGAGATTGAACTGCAAGCAACGCGACAAAATGGTCACAGGGATCTTTTGCGGATCCGTAGTAGCCAGAATAAATTTGACGTGCTCTGGCGGCTCTTCTAATGTTTTGAGCATGGCATTAAAGGCATGATTGGTGAGCATATGCACCTCGTCAATCATATAAACCTTATAGCGACCATTACTCGGTGCGTAGGCTGCTTTCTCCAGAAGTGCAGCAATATCATCTACACCGCGATTACTCGCTGCATCCATCTCGATATAGTCAACAAAGCGACCTTCATTAATTTCTAAGCACGATGGACATTTTCCGCAAGGCTCTGATGTCATCTTGCCCGATCCATCCGATCCTGTGCAATTGAGCGCTTTAGCCATAATCCGCGCAATCGTGGTCTTACCGACGCCACGAGTACCCGTAAAGAGCCACGCATGATGCAAGCGACCCTGATCTAAAGCATGGGTTAAGGCTTTCACCACATGGTCTTGCCCCACCAATTCGGAGAATGTTTTAGGGCGCCACGAACGGGCTAATGCCAGTGCTGTCATGTCCTACATTCTAACAAGCTAAAATGGAAGAGGATGGGCCTCCCCGCATGGTGGGTTGGATAACCTGGTCAGGTCGGGAACGAAGCAGCCAAACCCAATTTCTGCCAGTGCCGGGGGTTTGGCTCATCCACCCCCAGCCTGCCATTACTGCCATTACGAAGTGAGATCAAACATCCCTAATTGATGGGAATATAGGTCTGAGGTTTATTGAGATCGTAAAACTGCACCTCTTTGGCATTGGGATCAATCTTCTTAAAGTCAAACGCCAACACATTGGTGCTTTCAAACATCTTGACGTAATACATCCTATTTTTATTATCAGCAACCACAGACCATTCTGTAATCTCAATGCCACCTGCCCCGCCACCATAAGCATTGCTTGCTGGTAAGCTAATCGCACCAGGAGGAATATCAAAGCTACCCAAAATATGCCAAGCGGTATTGGTATGCTGAGCAGTTGAGTAAGTGGTCGGTACGGACTTGGTTAAAAATAGCGCACGAATAAAACGACTCGGACTGAGGTAGTCTCCCGGTAGGCCATGCAAACCGCTACCGGAGCTTGGTGGAACAAAACTAGCGCCATTAATTACCAAAGCATTGCGCTCTACATTCGTCAGATTTGCGTAGTTACCAATATTGTTGAGCTGCTCTCGAAAGGCAGGATCATTCGTCATCACCCCAGTTGGGTTATCGGTCATCACTAACTCGCCTTTGAGATACTCAATGACTAGGCTCCTACCCAGCGCATCATGCAAGGTCATGCGGACAGGTGCCGATTGATTATGAAATGCCGGAATGATGGAGCGATTCACCAAAATCTTCGGAAAGCCGGCTTTGACTTCATCAATCGTTGCATAGTTGGTCAAGGCATAAGTGAGCATCTGCACTGAAGCAATACTCTTCGCGGAATCGGCTGCTGGCACCGCCTGAAATACCGCGGTATTGGGAGCATTGAGTAAGCCACCGACCAAACCTTTTTCATTCATACCATCAACGAGTACTGGCAAACCCAAACCATTCATACCAGCGGCGGTATATTTAGCCGTCCAATTGAGACCTGTACCGGGTTTGCTATCCACACCCACACCTTGCATAGCCGTATTTTTAGGAATGAGGGTGAGCTGCGACTTGAGCGCTAAACCAAACTCCATCGTTCTGCCATACACGTAACCGTTGTCATTGCCTTTGAGCAAAAAGCTTGTACAGGCATTACTAATGAGAGGAGTCAATGCCAAAGAAGCGCACACGCTAGTGGCGACGATTTTTTTAGTGAGTTGATTCTTCCAACTTTGTTTAACTTGATTTTGCACAGCTACCCCTTTTGTTGAAATGAGATGTTCTAATATTTTTACAGAAAGCAAAAGCACGCTTATGAATTGAGCGGATATTGGCAATGAATCGCCGGTCTATGGACTGGGCTATTGATATAAACCCATAGAGTTACCAAGATCACGATGGTCGCTAGCGCGAAGTATTTAGTTTTAGCTTGCTTCATAGGAATTAGATTAACACTAGAATAGTTCAGGCATCGAGCTCGATCTTAAATAAGCTGCATGTGATCTGAAAGACTGGCTTCACCAGCCCCTTAATGATCTAGAAAATTATGGTCGATGAGTCAAAAGCCAATCTTTAAGCGCTAAATCAATTTTTGTTTGCCAACCCGCACCCGCCGCTTTGAATTGCTCTATGACTTCAGCCGATAAACGAATCGTTGTGAGTTTTTTGGGAGACTTACTCACGCTACCGACAGGTCTGCCACGCAATCGTTTCGCAAAAGCCTCTCGACCTTCACTTTCAGAAACAATCTTGCCACCTATACTCCACACAGCGCGCGCTAGATCCTCATCTGTTAACTCTGGGGCATCATCAGGATCAACCCACTCAACGCTGGTATTTTTTCTTTTCACGTTCATTTGCCTTCCTCATCGAGATCACTCTCATTTTCTTGTCACGCTTCGTCCAGACAAGCACAGTGAGACGATCATCTAAAAATCCGTACGTTATATAACGATGCTCACCATAATGACAGCGGGCATCCTCAATATTTGCTGCAGCATCGGCAAAGACCTCTTCTGCACGAGCAAAATCCAGGCCACGCGCTATAAGAGTTTGTAAACGTTTCTGCGGATCAAACTCTATTGATCGATTTAATTGTAGTAACAAATTATTCGGCAATCAAGTAATTATTTGTAAATACAAACAATTAAAGAATGTGGAGGGTGCGCAGAATTCCCCAAATCATCCAAATGATTGCTAAAACTAGGACAGTTCGAGCGTCAAGCTGGATCTTGAATAGTTGTAACTGTCTGTGAGAACACTCAATAGATACGCGCAAAACTAACCTCCTATATAGAAGGTTTCAGCGTAGAGATATCACAAGGTAATAAATAGGGATGAAAGATGAATTGAGTGTAGGAAAGGAATTAAGCTTCCTACACTCCCCTAGCATCTATAAAGCTAATTAGTTTTGTCTTAGCTTGCCCCGCACGCAACAGAAGTAAATCAGATGCTTTGGCAGCTAAGATTCACCTAGATAAATAGATGGAACTCACAACCAAAAATTCTGAAGCAATTGAAAAGATTGGGGCAGCAAAATGGATTTTTACAGCATCTAGAAACCATAATAGGAACAATAAAGTAGGGATACGAGAGTGAACCTGGAGAGCTTTTGTATACTAAGCATGAAAAATTCCTGCTATCAAATTTGTATAGCCTAAAATCAGAACATGTCCAAAAAACTTAAATTTATTGACATATTTAGTGGCTGTGGAGGCCTTTCTTATGGCCTTGAGATGGCAGGTCTTGAATGCCTTGCTGCTGTAGATTTTAATGCTATTGCTATAGAGACATTTAATCTAAATCATAAGCATCCAGTTGGGTTAAAGAGAGACTTGACACAGTTTGAGCCTAAAGAGCTCGCTGAAATAATGGGCATAAACGAAATTGACCTAGTGGTTGGTGGACCCCCTTGCCAAGGCTTCTCGACAGCAAGAACACAAGGCGGCGCTAATTTTGGCAAAGATTTTGTTGATGATCCGAGGCGTGATCTCTATAAGCGCTTTCTAAAACATGTTGAGTTTTTTAAACCCAAGATATTTGTCATGGAAAACGTCTTGGGTATCAAAAGCATGGGCAGCGGAATTTATTTCACCAAGATTCAGGAAGCCAGTAGAGCCTTAGGATACTCAGTTGTACCAGTTCAAATTAATTGTTGGGAGTTTGGGGTTCCCCAAAAGCGTATTCGCCAACTGTTTATCGGCACTCGTGTTGGGTTACCACTGTTCATGCCTTCGCGCTACCTAACAAAAACTCATTCACTGGAACCCAGCGATCACTCTATGGAGTCGATAGTTACATTAGGTGAGGCCATCTGCGACTTACCTCCATTAAAAACCAATGATGGCTCCATTGAATCAAAATATGATTTGCATCTAAGAAAAAATCACCTCAAACAATTTAGCAATCGATACATCATAGATTTAATGGGGGCTGATAAGGCTCCAAAATTGACCTGGCATGTATCTCGACCCCACTCCGAAAGAGATTTGAGGGATTTTCTACTCCTTAGAGAGGGGGAAAATAGCAAAGGCGCTATTGCTAGAGGCGAAGTTATGGAAACGCCTTACTCCATGGAGTCTTTTGCTGATAAATACAAAAGACAAAGCAGATTTGATCTTTGCTCAACGATTGTTGCTCACTTAAAGAAAGATGGATTAATGTTTATCCATCCAACACAAAATAGATCCCTAACACCAAGAGAGGCAGCACGAGTTCAATCTTTTCCGGATACTTTTCAATTTTCCGGCCAAAGAGGAAATGTATATGAGCAGGTTGGGAACGCCGTACCTCCTTTAGCCGGAAGAGCAATTGGCATTGCCATAAAGGCCTATCTAAAAAATAATTCTTCTTCAGAAGGAAGGCCACAATTCAAGGAATCAGAAAGAAATAAGGCCATCAAAAAGCTAGAGGAATTAACTAATTCTCTATACCTAGGCGTTATTGGCAAGATGAATGCAAAGGAATTTCTATCAATATGGAATTTGGTTCACGTTGTCCATCCAACACTCCATCCAGAAACAGCGCTTGATAGATCTGGCGAAATTCATATGCCGCCATCAGGCACCAGCGATGTTATAGCGCCTTATTACAAGAGATCAGGCTGGCCAGTAGCTCTTATTCCAATAGCAATAGAGGCAAACACTCGTTACAGCAATAAAGAGCTAACAGAGGAGGATTATTACTTCAATAATCTTGCCTCAGTCTAACTAAATTAGGCCAAAGGTTTCTCGCCCGCCTTCTTTTCCTCTGCAAGACGTTTAAATATCCTCAAGAGGTAACGTCTCTCACTGGGGGTGGCTTGACCGAACAGCTTGGGTAATACGTTTTTTACAGTTCCCGGCGTTAGACTCCATTCGGCATCTAATTTAGATAATGAATTACTAACTAGCTGTTCAAAATTTTTATCGTCAGTCTCATATACCGAAGCACCGGAGAATGTTGTCTCTCCATGAGCTCTATATAAATCATTAGCTTTTTTAATGATTGGGGCCAGCTTTAGGATTGCTTCTTCGCGAATTTCCCTTGGGAAGTTAATTTTCATCTTCGAGATATTTACCTTAAAGAGATCATCAAACCCAGCGGGTATTTCTACAAGAACTCTTGCTAGCTTAGAGTGCTCGTCAGAGGTTCTTAACCCACACCAGCCACCACTTTGTAGTAATCGGCCAGCTCTATAGATATAAAAGCCTTGTTGCTTATTCCATTTTTCAGGGCCGCCAGCACGAAGATGTGCAGATGACGATGAAAATTGACTTTGAGTTGGAAGGACAAATGGCCTAAATTTAATGTTGCCCTTCTTTCCATCCATCGAGATAGGAATAGAAAATGACTCCAATTCCAATGTATTTTTTTCACTTCGGCAAAAGGGATCCCAAGATTCAACTAAATCACCATTAACAAAGATCATTACCTTCTTCGATCTCTGCTCACCAGTTAGATAACGATGAAAAGTAGCGCCAAGCAATACCTTTAAATCTTGGGTTAATTTCTTAATGTCATTTTCGGCCCTACCACCGGTAGGATCCTGAAAGTTTAATAATCGATTCAGTTTTTCCCAAGTTACCGCAGTCCCAGTAGTTGAGTACAAATGCTCGACAACTGGATTTAGCAGCTCATCAATCTCAACAGGCAAGATCTCCCACTGATCAACCTTATTAACATGATCCATATCCCAGGAATAGGAATGGACTTGAACCTTCTTTTGTGAGTTTCTAGAGGACACAGTCAATGAATCGCACTGACTTAGAGAGGAGGTTTTTAAGCCAAGGCCAAATTTACCCAAATCATCTTGCTCATAATCCCTCATGGAGCCAAATCTCATGGCCTCCCTTATTTCAGCGGGCGTCATTCCAACGCCATTATCAAGAACAGTTAAATATGAATCATAGCCATCAAAATGCAGGTTTACTTGAATTACATTTGCTCCAGCTTGTATGGAGTTATCAACAATTTCTGAAACTGCATCACTAAATTCATATCCCAAATCTCGCATGGATGAGATAAGTCTTTTTGCACTTGGTATAGAGATTACTGTCATATATTTAATTTAACGTGTGACGAAAACCTTCGTCTTCAGCCTTGTTTTTTAATTCAATAATAGTTCGCCAGTCTTTATCATTAAAAATGGTTAGAAAACTTTTTGGCGTAGACACCTTCTTAATCAAGGACTGTTCGTTAGGGGTAAAAAATTGGAAGAATGGTGGCCACTGACACAAACCTGCAAAATAACCAGAATTCATTAACTCATAGCAAGTATTTTGAGCAGATATGCCATCATCAATTTGTCCTATTTTTTTATTTTCTGCTTTTCTTGAATTTGCTTCCTTTTTATCCAATAGAAATGCATTCAAATCTTCACTCCATTCAACCGGGAGCGATTGTATTCTATTCCAACACTCTTCTTTTTTGGTCCACTCACCAACGTTAGTTGTGCCGGGAGGAGGGGTAAGAATTAGTTGCTGTACACGTATGGCAAGCTCAACTAAGTACGGGCCTAGAACATCAGGCACAGCCTGAGCTGCCCAAACTTTACTCAAATCAAATTCTCCGCCTTTAACTCTGAATATATTAAAAAATTCAGCTATCGTATATGCAGCAATTTGAGCGCGATAGTCTCCGGCATACCAGTCCCCTCGAGCAGAAGAGATTAGGGATTCAATCTTTTTCCAAAGAACGGCAATCGAAGCCATGTCTTGGTAATAAGAATCCCCAAAATTTGGGCTAATAGTTTCCCAATGCTCAGTTTCTGACGCATCACCCTTTGGGGTGAATTGAGCAGCAAATTTGAGAAAGTTCTTCTGAGCGCCTTGGCTAATCCAAAATGGCTTACCCTTCCAAGCGCTGTCGTACTTAGCTAAGTCAGTTTTATTAATTACCTGAGTGCTTGGGAATTCCAAGTCAAAAAGGTCTCGTTTTGACTTATTTAAATATAAACGTTCGTTTTGGTATTGACCGCGAGATCTCTCATAAAACCATTTCGAATCAAGTCGTGTACCTGCCCGAACTGGGGCACGTAAACGCCTAGAAATTTCCTCAAGCTTCCTGTGTATTGGATGATTTGCAAAAAAGTCAGCAATCGCAACTTTATTTTGAGTGTTTGCATACTGAGCAATTTTAGGAATCATTAAATTTGCTTCACTGACATTAACAACAGTTAGCTTCATCTGAACAGTTACCCCAGAGAGACTAAGACCGTCTTTTTTTCTTGCGCTCAAAATACTTGCAGTAGTTTGACCACCATTAACAATTTGAAAGTCTGCTAACTCAGTAATTTTTAGACCGTCAGATGTTCGTCCAACATCAACACTTGTAGCTGTCGCAGCAATACCATTGTTATACGCAAAGAATAGTGATGGAGCGTCCTGAATAGTGGACCTAATTCCCTTATTAACACCACCCTTCATACCTAAAAAAGATCTAACGTTACCCTCAAGCAATCTACTTCCGTATCTCTCGAAGAGATCCGCAAGCAAGGGTGCCTCGATTACACATAAGTAAGAACTTAAATTTTCAGTCTTAGAGGCCTCAATACAAGGGATTCCGTCGGAATCAAAATCACTTAAAACAATTTCGATTTGTTCGCGCTCTCTTGAGGATTCGTAGAGAGACTTAATTCTTAAAAGATCCCAAACTTGGTGTTCTATTGAAATTCCGCCAATATCCCCACTTAGACTCTCTTTAAATCTTTGGCTTAATACGGCATTAGAAAAAAGGTGTAGTCTAATTCTAGAGATTTTATTCTTGTACTCAGATAGAGTTGTTGATATCTCATATACCCCGCTTGACTCTACCTTTTCTTCAAAAAGATTATTTTTTATAGAGCCAACAATAAAATTTTCAAGATTTGTGAACAGCTGATTCACTTCTGCGGTTGTAAGCGTCTCAATCGCATCTGAGTCATACCACTTACCTATCACCAAGCCAAGTGTTCCATCTGACTCATCAAAGTCAGTGTAGCCATGAATTTTGTAGTTCTTATTTCCTAGCTTGCCCTCATCCTCGGATAATTTAAATTCCCCATAAATAGGGTCATCCTCAAGACGGTCACTAACCTCGCGTATGAAGGCAATTGTGTCAACTAGATGATCATTTGATGCTCTTCTAGCAACAATATGACGAAGCTCTTCATGAAACGACTCTAAAGTTTCCATACGAAATTATTTATATTTTAAATTTGAGTAAATCTTCTAGTTTTAGGGTGTATTGACAGCTAGCTATTGCATCAGGAACATTGGCTGCCGTTAATTTAGGAAAATCTTCCGCAGCCTGATATCTAGTGACGGCATTTAGCGAGAAGTAAAACTTATCGTAATAGTCATGGCGAACATACCCAGACTCTAAAAGCGTTGATCTAAATATCATTAAGGCTGCTGGGTCTGAATAGATTAGATTTTCAATCTTAGTCACATACTCATTTAGATTGAATGCTTGACTATCGCCAAGACCGACCTTAATTAATTCAATTACTACAAGTGTTATTGGAAGACTTGAGCTTAACTGGTCTAATGAGGCAATTGAAATAGTCTCACCATTTACTCTTATCGTTTTTATTTCATAAGAGTGATCTGAGAATATAAAGTCCTGGTCTGCGCCTTGAGGTCCTACCCAAGCATTCAGGGGGATATTGATCTCATGCCCACTTTTTATAATTTCTTCTTCTAGGAAAATTAATTCGCCTAACAGCCCCTGAATTTGAAATTCAGCTAGTAACCCGTTACCCCCTGCTTGAAAAAGCTTCTCCCAAGACTTGAGCCTTTTTTCAATAAGCAATATGAGCGCAAATTCGGCATCACACTGTGTAGCAGCGTCAATTAAATTCTCACATAAAACTTCAAATACATTGAAAAGCTTTGCGTCAAGCAGCCGAAGAACTATAAACCATGATTTATCTGGCCGTTCAATTGTTAAGTAATCAATGGCTCCCGACTTTAAGTTGATGCTTGGAGGGCGACTAATAACATTAAAGGCAAGGATGAAATTTTTTGAAGAATCAATTCCCACATAGACTGCAAATTTATTAACTGACTCTATTCTTTTTAGCTGATATTCGTCGCTTCCCAGTTCATTTTTATCTAAACCATTTATACATTCAGACCAAAGATCTTTAATCTTCATCTTCATCACTATCATCAGTTTCACCAATTAGACCGAGCCGCGCTAGCGCAATGCGATTAAGCTTGTATGGCACATAGTTAACGTTCCCATTCTCTTCATAAATTGGGAAATTTAAGCCAAGAGCTACAAAAGGACCATTCGCCACATCTGAAGCAGCCATTGATTTTGGCTTCTTAGACTTTCCAGCTTTTTCCGACTTAGTTTCCTTCGGGTCCATTGGTGTAATTAAATGAATTGTCAGAAGAGGTCTATGTCTAAAAGCCGTGAATGCTTTTCCTGGAACAGTTACCTTTCCATCATTCTTCGGATCTTGCCTCCACTCTGCCTCGGCTTCTTTTACTGCTTCCGGCAGTAATCCCACCTTCTCATCTTCACTCTCTCCAACCCTTTGTTTGTTCAATTTGTAAAAATTAGAACTGGGGGGAACTATTGAAAATTGTCGCCCCCTTGATTTCACAATCTCAATAGATCCGTCGTCTCTTGGAATTTTGAATTCCCCTAAGAGCTCTCCCGATCCTTGCGGCAAGCACACGTCCCACTCGGAGAGAGATTCCACGGTATTTTCTCTAATAAATTTTATTAACGGCCTCTCTTCATCAGGAGTCGTTACCATAAAGGCAAAATTCATATTGGAAATTGATAGGGTCGACAGATACATAGCAATCTGAGAAGCCGGAACATCTCCCCATATCCGCCTAGTACCGCTCATTTTGGATGGCTTTCCTAATGCGCCAAGAAATGATTTGGTTTCAGAAATATTTTTAGCAATCTCATTTTTCACGCTTGGAATAAATGGCGTTTCAGCCTTATATCCGCTAAAAGAAACGGCAATCTCTATTTCCTTGGCGTTTCGCATCTTATTGCGTGCTGTTACAAGAAGAGCCCCAGGATGTGACCTTACTCTCATACCAAATAATTTAGGTGGCTTTCTATTGACATGCATTCTCTTAATGTCGAGACGCAATTCATCCACAACATCGGCAATATGTTCAAACCATTCCTGTGCGTCTTCCGCAGCCCAAACCCTACACAAATCCTGATACCCAGAGCGATAACCAAACCATCTTCCCATTTGAAGCAAAGTATCGTAAGCCTTAGAATTTCTATAAAAATAACTTGTAGATAAGCCCTCTAATGTGAGACCTCTCGATAAAGTAAGCCCACCAATCGCGATTACCTTTCTACCTAATGGATGCTGTGTGTAATTTAACTTTTCCGTTTCTTCAGTTTTCTGGTTAATGGTTACTGTTTTAACGCTAGAAATTGAGCCATATAGAGCCTTGCGAACCTCATTCCAGCTATTACCTGCGTCTGAAAAATGCTGCTCCCAAGTCTCATGCAACTCAATTAATAGCTCATGTCTACTCCATAAAGCATCTGCTGCTAGGTATTGCTTAATTTCTTCGGTTAACTCATAAACGTAATTCTTTACAACGTCTGATAGCCTATTCTGAACATCCGTAAAGCGACTCACGTTAATTAGCATAGACCTATGCTTAAGCGGCTCTTCCCTTAAATCTCGAATCGCGCAGGTGATAAAAAAGACTCGTATAGCCTCTTTTAAGGATGGCGGTAGATCAAGAACTACAAAATCCTTTTTATGATTTTCTGGAATAAATTCTTCTGCATCATCAATTGTTTGAAGTTGATAATGATGCTCTCCATCCTCTCTAAAAATTTTTGCAACCCCAATATAGCTGCTCGGTGCATTTAATGAGTAGACAAAATTTTCTGGGAATAAATCTTCACCGTCCGGAGTAATAAACACATTGGCAAATGGGGTGGCAGTGTAAGCACAATAACTTGACTTACTGAATGATTCTAAGAGCTGTCTTATTAATTTATTAATTGTGGCTGGATCTTCATCTTTTTTTGCGTTAACGGATGCATTATCCGCTTCATCATCAATCATGAGCATTGGCACATCTAAATAATTATTGCCGCTCATCTGAGTCTCAAGAAAGCTCTTCAAATTAGAAAGCGCAGTTTTATTTTTCTTCATCACAAGAAGAACTGGCTCTTGAATATTCTTTAACGGTATTCCACCCAACGCTTTTTTATTTGAAGTTAAAAAATCTGAATCTACTGAAGTTAGGACATTTGGCGTCTTTGATCTAAACCTTCCTGATCCAATATCACTGCCACCATTAATCCCAAGCAAAATTTCCCTGCTATCTTTTCCTACAAAACCAGAATCTAGACGCGCCTGGGTTTGTGATCTCAACTCCTCGATTACGCCCGTAAGCAATATGATTACTCGGTATCCGACATCCGCTGCCCTGTTTACCAAACCACAATAATTAGCCGTTTTTCCAGACTGGACATCACCCATGACTAGCCCCTTAATTCGCCATGGGCCATCTCTTGAAGGATTTCCGCACTCATTAAGAATATTGTTCGTATCCTCATCCAAGACGCGAATAACGTCAGTATTGAAGCCATTGGTTTTTAGCTCATTGACATAAGCATCCCAATAATCCCATTTAATAGTTGGCTTCACTTCATCCAGCCAAGGATCCTGATCTCCACCATGCAGAGAATAGCCAGGCGTCGATCTCACACCAAGATTTGATTCAAGTCTTTTCTTGATGACCTTTAGATGCTCTTCACTTGCATCAGGAGCAATTCTCTTGAGCTGCCCAAGTATTTCCTCTAATAATTCATCAGTTAAGGTTTGGCTACCTAAAAGTCCAATTGCAATTACATAAAGATCCATGGCGGTCATACGTTTAATCCTTTTAATATTTCATCGTGCAATTTTGGATATCGACTTAATGGCTCCATCTTCAACACATCTTCAATAGATAAAACACTAGACTCCAGCAATATTTGGCCTATTCTGATTAACTCATCCACATCAGTGTCAAGTTTGGAACGGGCGTCATTACAAAGATCGGCATAAATTGCCTCAACCGGAAGCGAGCATTCAATAGCAGAAATTAAATCCCTCAAATTACCCATCGATTTCCCATCCAACTGCTCAGATACTCTCTTTACAAGTGGGTGCTCCTCATTGATCTCATACTTAAATAAGCCATGTGCGGGCTCTAGCCGCTCCCACAGTGGAGTAATTTGCTCAACCCCTCTTCTTCGTCCGGGATAAGTTACAGTCTTGCGACTTGTATTCGCAAAATGAGGTATCAATTCCTTTAGGCGATTACGAATTACATCCGGGGGAAATGCTGCGGATTTCTTAATATCTAGTGACCATAATTCATCAAATGAATTTGGTATATCCACTTGTATTCTTGATAATTTAAAAAACTCTTCCTTTGGGACCAATCGAAACCAAGTGCCCCAAATAACAAGTCTTCTACCCCGATAAATATAAAATCCCTGTGAATTTCTTAAGCCGTCCAAACCACCTGTAATGGCAATCTCTTCGGGCGTTAAATGATTTACCGGAGGAAGAATATGAGGGGTAATTGTGACATTGCCTTTTTCGTGGCGTATCACCTGGCCCTCTAGATTTTGCCTATAGCTATTTGCCTTTAAGAAAGGGTCTCGGAATGGCAGCGGCTGCCCGTTCACATCAATTGAAACCTCTTTAAACCCAGGCTCCTTTTGAGTAAACCGATGAAAAATTAAGGCCAAATATTCCAATAAACCATGGAACTTAAGTGTCATCTCTTTATCTGCATCTTTAGCGCCTGCGAGTAACTTATCTAGCTCCTCCCAAACGACAAGAGTTCCAGATTCTTGTTTATTAAGCTCTGCAAAAAAGCTAAATTTCTCAATTTCTTGAATGGAGGGAATTGTCACAACCCACTTATTTTTTAACGCTACGATATCTAGATCCCAGCATCGCGCATTAATCTGTCCATCTTTTTTTGATACAACGGTCAACTTTCTGCATTGAGAAAGAGATGCTGTCTTTAGTCCAAGCCCGAAGCGACCTAAATCAGATTTTTCACGAGGATCATTTGGATTTTTTCCGTGTCGCATTGCCTCGGTAATACCAGAGGAACTCATTCCGAGGCCATTATCTAAAATAGCCACAAATGGCTGCGATACCCCATCATAAGCAACGCTAATTTTTGTTGCCTCAGCAGATAGACTGTTATCAATTAAGTCTGCGATCGCAGCCTCAACAGAGTATCCAACTGCCCGCATTGACTCAATAAGTGAAATTGGATCAGGTAATACCTCTAACAATTCCACTTGATTATCTTTGCCATTCATATATTTTAATTAAATAAAGACATAATAAAAATTATTAACAATTCATTATAGGATGCCATTTACGGATAGCCTAAATAAAATTAATCTCTTTTAGGCTCAACATATGAGCCTTTAATAGAAGATAGATTAAATATATATTAGGTAAAAATAATGACAGTACAGGCTTCAGAACGATTGATTTACGGAGGCAAGGAGATTGTTTTTTCAATCCTTCATCGCTCTATTTTGCTTTACTGCTCGGTAGCGATCATCGGGATAGGGTATGAGTGCCCAAAGATCAAAGGGCTTTATTGATTTGCCCCTCTCATGAGAAAACCATACCAGCTTGTGCATTCTGCCTGTACCCATTCCCATGGGGCTTCTTTCAGGGTACGAGCAAGTGGACGGGGACGATACTTT
The DNA here is from genome assembly GCF_018882265.1 of Polynucleobacter sp. AP-Feld-500C-C5. Lineage (NCBI taxonomy): Bacteria > Pseudomonadati > Pseudomonadota > Betaproteobacteria > Burkholderiales > Burkholderiaceae > Polynucleobacter > Polynucleobacter sp. AP-Feld-500C-C5. The sequence continues at coordinate 315,769 of NZ_JACVOW010000019.1, forward strand.
ACTTTCTTAATCTAAAAAAGGGGGATTTTATTTAGTGGTTTATATTTGGTCTAAATGTGGTTTAGAATTGGTTGTTAAATCAAAAAGGCGCTAAATGAAAGAAGCACATACACCTCGGAAATCTGTCCCCCCTATTGGGCTTTTTGACACTATCCCAGATGATGTCCTTCATTTTGGTATTGGTTCAAGCTTTAATGCCAAAAAAGTTCCGGAGATTCTCAGTCTAAAAAGAGAAGATATTTCCCGCATCACTTCTGTATCGATAAAATCTGTTCGATACGATGATGCGATTCCAGATCAGATGAAGGAGCGCCTCGAAGAAATTGCTAATACTATCAATATGGTTGCAAAAATATTCAATGGGGACATAGAAAAAACAACTGCATGGTTCAAGGTAAGAAACCCCTTCTTAGGTGATGTTTCTCCAAGAGATATGATTCGTCTTGGCCGATATGAACGTTTACGAAAGTTCATTATTAATGCCATGTCTCATAACATCGACTGATCACTAAATTAATAGTTATTTTGCCCAGTAATAAAAGTACGCCGACTTTGAGAAATAAAACAAATGTCCCAAGAGGCATTCTTGAGTTAGAGCGATTTACCGAAGCGAGCATCACTCAGTGGAATCATGCCTCTGAAAATCTCAATGAATTAGAAGATGTTCTTTACTTCAATCTTGAGCCTGAGCGTCGCAGACTTCGCCCTGAGCTAATCGCTAGCCTTCAGTGCATAACCCCGCTTGAATTTGAAATAAAAAATTGGTCGAGAATTGTGAGTTATGAGTATAGTGCCGAACCTCTATCCTGCCTTGGTAGCATTAAATCCTACGGCGGAAGATTTAATGTAGGACAAGAACTAGGTAGCGGCACATTGAGCCCATGGCCCGCTCTGTATATTGCAGAAACATATGAAACGGCCTTTAGAGAAAAACGTCAAATTGCCAGTAACTCCTTAACTGAAGGATTAAGTCCAAGCGAGCTTGCACTTCAACCAGGTGAGAACTTAACTTCGATATCAATACAAGGAAAATTACAACGAGTATTTGACATGAGGATGCCTAAAACATTAGAGCCCATCAGTAAAGTCTTGAAAAAGATCAAGATGCCAGACCGCGCAAAAGTTTTACAGAAACAATTAAGAATTTCTGCGCGAGATCTATTTATGATCACAAGCTCTAAGCAGCTCCATAATGCTATTTCTCAAAGTAACTGGAGAACTCTGCCGATTCAGTTTGGACTCCCTTCTCAAAGTCAAATCATTGCAGAGTTAGTAAAATCCGCCGGCTTTGAGGCCATCCTCTACCCTTCAAGCAAGGCAACTGGTAATTGCTTGGCCATATTTGCTGAGCTGCTAATCGATCATTCTTATATAGAAATAGCTGGCAAGAAATTAGATATTGTCAAACATCCTAAATTAGATGTTTCAAGTGCGCCCTATCTCATGGGTAATGAGCTGATAAAAGAAAACCCCTAATGAAGGGGCTCTGACAGAAACTTGAAGCAGTTTGCAATAACTCTCTCAAGCCGCTTGTTCAACATTTCTATTTGCAAGACTTCAACCGACGATGTCAAAAAAATCATCTTAAGATCACCTGATTTAAAAGGCAAGTAATGTCCTTTGGGGTTTGATGGGCATTATTAGACTTTCAATATTTGAAGATGAATTACTCAATCACTCATAAAAAATCTGCCCGCGCATATCTTTGATAAACACTTGGTAAAAATCCTTCCAGCGCTGCAGCTCGCTTGGCTCACACACTGCCCCCGGTCTTTGAATAGCTAGCTGACGCTTTACAAAGATATTGTTCTTTACTTCTTCATAGATGGCTTCATATTCAATACCCCCTTTTTTGTACTTCACGTTAGGCGGAATACGCGTCACCTTAGTGTTATCTGGAAAACGGATTTGATAAGCCTCACCCACCATGCGGGTGGTGCAAACATAGGGTACGGTAAATTTCTCAGGCGGCCTATCGTTTGCAATCATGGCCAACTCCCCTGGTGCTAAACCTACAGGCACAGTCATCGCTCCGGGTCCTGGGACATTGGCAATGGCATCTAGTGTGAACTCCGTCTGAGTGGTAAAGGGTCGATTGAGATCATAAACATAGCTGGTGGTGATTTTGCCTTCCCCAGTATGTCTAAATTTGGCTAATTGACTTTTGACTAACTTATCTGAGTAAGCCGTCTCTGCCCCTTCGTATTTATAGCGCGCATTAATCTCAGCAGTGCCAATATAGGTCGTATGGGTCTTGCCGGTAATACGTCCATCTTTTGCTACTTGCATGCTAATACCGGTAGCCATGCGATTTTCTTCTTTCTTAGGTTTTGGCGTGCGTGCCAATTTGGCTAACTTGGTTAGGAGTACTGGCTTATCCAATTCATCACCAGGCAGCACTCCAAATGGCGCCATCTCGGCTGTCGAATCTAAATACAAATTCCAAGCCGGAATATAGGTAATCATATGATTAAAAGGGCCAATCACAGGGTACTTAGGCACCACAAAAGCATTGCCTGAATTAATCAGCGCACTACTCGCTTCAATTCCTTTAGCTGCTAACAAAGTAATGAGTAGTGCATTGTGGTCTTTGCAGTCACCATAGCGGTTTCTCAGAATGCTATTGGCATCATGTGGCACGATGCCACCATCACCAAGATAAATAGCGACATAGCGAATGTTTCTAGAGACCCAGTTATAAATCGCACGGGCTTGCTCTTTTTTTAGATCGAGTGTTTTATCACTGGCGACTTTTTTCTCAAGTCCTTGGGTAATCTCATCAGCCTGCCTTTGAATTTCAGGGGTTACGATAAATTTATCTTTAATGCGCTCCTCATAGGCTTTAGCAAACGCTTCTTGACTGGGGAAGGTGGAGATGTGGATGTATGGCGAATAGTCACTGATCGCGACTTGGTACTGCTCTTTTTTCTTAATCTGCAGATTTTGATAGGCATAACTCACATGGCGCATGCCATCTTTGACTTCATCACGTGTTTGTTTAACCCCTTGGGTATCGGTATAGAGCTTTAGATCTTCTGGGTAATGGAGGTGGTACTCATGAGACTGGATCTCTAGATTAGGTGAAAAGTGCAGCCTTGTATAAAAATACCCGGGCAATAAAGGCTTGAAGGTCGTCAGTTTAGTTTTGTAATAGGTTTGAGATCCCGGGGTCACCTTTGGAAAGATGATGATTTTATGCTTTTGATCGGAGAACATCGCCGCGCCCGAGCTATTGTCATCCTCCACAGTTCTAATGGCATTGGCAGCAACTGGAATCTTCTCACCTTTTGGAGTGATGGTGTAGGCCTCGAGCACCTCTAGCTTAGAAAGCGTGGAGTTATAAGCCAAGTCAGCTTGTGACTCGGTATCAACCATCAGTTGGGATTTCACGAGGGTCGTGAGCTCATCAATTTCGACTACCGTACCATCGGCCTGAATCGTTTCTGTGATGACTGCTTTTACCGTTGTAGACAAGGACTCGAGCTCTCCCTTACCCGCGCTGGTAATAGTGACGTTTGCGAGCAATAGAAATCCCAGTAGGATTGCGCCAAGGCTACTAATTGATTGCAGTGCAAATTTCATTTCACTATTTTCTTCCTATTTAACGTCGCACATACGAATTGATATAGGCCTTGCGCATCGTCACTTCGCTGACCATCGGCACACCAGCGTGCTGATGAACAATTGCATAGGGTTCTTGTAGCATGGCTTTGTAGGGTGAGTACAAATTGCCTTTGGCATCTCTGAGCTTGAATTTAGGCAAGCCTAAAATCTTGGCGCTATCCACAAAGGCAGCTACCGCTAATGGTTTGGAGAGTGGCACGTGGGTATGACTACTAGGTGACACCTGGAGCGGCATGAAGGTAATCAATACAAGGGTACTTAGCATGAGGCTCTTTATAGGGTTAGTGTTTTTGGCTTTTGATTGAGTGATTTCATTTTGATACGCCATGAGCTCATTAGGTGAGCTTGAGGGTTTTTATTCTTGTCCCATGAACTCTTTTTTTAGAACATTTGGAGATAGCCATGAAATACCTCATCACCCTCTTTTTAATTGCTCAGGCCGTTTTATTGGTGCGCGGCGCCTGTGCTCAGGCCATTTATGGTCCAACGGGAAACTATCTGGGTTATAGCCAAACATCCCCCAGCGGTGTTACCAATGTCTATAACGCGACTGGTCAGAATGTTCAGTCGTATCAAGTCGATCACGGGCAGACTAATTTTTATAGCCCAGCTGGCGCCTATCAAGGCACGGCGACTACCCCGATTTATGCAGCGCCGAACACCACCATCAATACCCCACGCCAAGCACCGGTTGCACCTAGCGTGAAGGGCTGGTGATATGAAGTGCTCATCCATTAATCACTGACAGGAGAAAACGATGAAATACGTTAAAAAACTATTGGGATTTTGCACAGGCTTTCTGATTGCCAATGCCTGTATTGGCCAAGTCACGAGTTGGGATAACTCGCCTCTGAACTACAACAACAGCCCGCTGAACTACAACAACTCACCGCTCAACTACAACAATAGTCCGCTCAATTATCAAAACAGCCCCCTAAACTACAACTCGACTAATGGGGTTTATGACAACAGTGGCAATCGCATTGGCTATCAAACCCAATCACCTACTGGCGTGACCAATGTTTTTGATAACAATGGCAATCGCATTGGCTACTCACCTGCAGGGGTCAGACAATGAAAACCTTCGAATACGAGCTTGTCAAAATGGAGCCGGTAGAAACGGATTGCGACTCGGTTCAAGAAGTTTTAAATGAAAAAGGTGCTGAGGGCTTTCGCTTTGTAGGCATTCAAAAGCTGTGGGCAAGAGATAGCGATTGGAATGCGATTCAGCGCAACTTTCTAGTTCTAGAAAAAGAAGTGGAAGAAGAGCTGTAATGAGCGTTGTCAAAATTGTCTATCTCGATTTTGATGGAGTCTTGCATCCCAGCACTCCTATAGACAATGCTTTATTTTGTAGGGCACACCTACTAGAGAGCGTAATTGAAAATGCCACTACCTCATCAGCAGTCTCCATTGTGATTTCCTCGAGCTGGCGCTTTACCCATTCACTAGCTAGTCTTAAAGCCAAGTTGCCTCACTTTCTAGCGCAAAGAGTCATAGATGTCACCGGCCCTGCAGTCATTGGTAAACATGCACGCTATCAGGAGATCACGGCTCACGCTTACTCCAATGATGTTGTAGTGCAATGGCGCGCACTAGATGACTCCTATTGGGAATTTCCGAGCAATTGCCAAGAGCTCATTCGCTGTAATCCCAATACGGGCATTGGTCCTAAAGAACTAGCGCAGTTATCTAGCTGGCTACTGAACTAGTTAGCCACTAGAAAAATACCCCCTTCATACTTGAAGGGGGTATTATCTGATTTAATGCAAGAGCAGTTGATTCATGCGCTTGACAAAACTGGCCGGATCATTGAGTTGGCCGCCTTCAGCCAATAAGGCCTGGTCAAACAAGAGATTGGTCCAATCATCAAAATGCTGATCATCACCTTTGAGTTTTGCTAGCAATGGATGCTCTGGATTAATCTCCAATATGGGCTTCATATCCGGGGCATTTTGTCCTGCTGCTTTGAGCATGCGTAGCAAGTTACCAGAGAGCTCATTTTCATCGGCAATCAAACACGCTGGGGAGTCTGTTAAGCGGAAGGTCACACGCACATCCTTAACCTTTTCCTCCAAGACTTTTTTCATGCGCTCAACTAAGTCTTTGAACTGCTTCTCAGTCTGCTCATGCTCTTTCTTTTCTTTTTCATCACTCAGGCTTCCTAAATCGAGGCCGCCCTTGGCAACAGATGCCAACTGCTTGCCATCAAACTCAGTGATGAAAGAAAGCATCCACTCATCGACACGGTCCGATAACACGAGCACTTCAACGCCTTTTTTGCGGAAGATCTCTAAGTGCGGACTATTTTTGGCAGCATTAAATGTCTCGCCAGTGACAAAGTAAATCTTATCTTGGCCTTCTTTCATGCGAGAGATGTACTCCGCTAGGGATACGGTCTGCTCAGCAGAATCCGTCTGGGTGCTTGCAAAGCGCAGTAACTTGAGAATACGCTCTTGGTTTGCTTGATCTTCGCCGACCCCTTCTTTGAGTACTTGACCAAACTGGGTCCAGAAAGTGCGATATTTCTCTTTCTTAGCCTCATCGTCGCTATTAGCCAATTCTTCGAGCATGCTCAGTACTCGCTTGGTAGCACTTTCACGAATGACTTTAATGTCACGAGACTCTTGCAAGATTTCACGAGAAACGTTTAGCGGCAAATCAACCGAATCAATCACACCCGTGACAAAACGCAGATACATCGGCATGAGCTTTTCAGCGTCATCCATAATGAAGATGCGTTTGACATACAGCTTAATGCCGCCGCGCTTATTGCGATCCCATAAATCAAATGGTGCACGAGCTGGTACAAAAAGCAGTTGGGTAAATTCACTTCTACCTTCTACGCGATTTAAGGAATAGCACAGCGGATTCTCATAATCATGTGAGAGATGCTTATAAAACTCGTTGTACTGCTCTTCAGTAATGTCTGACTTATTACGAGCCCAAAGTGCGGAAGATTGGTTAATATTTTCAAGCTCATCTTTGATGACTTGCTCTTTTTTATCCTCATCCCACTCTTCTTTGCGCATTTGAATCGGCAAAGAGATATGGTCTGAATACTTGCGAATAATGGACTTGAGCTGATAACTATTGAGGAAATCATCTTCGCCTTCGCGCAAATGCAAGGTAATTTTGGTGCCGCGTTGTGGCAGATCAATTTGCTCAATCGTAAATTCACCAGAACCATCCGATTCCCAACGCACGCCATCAGCAGCAGGCAATCCTGCACGACGGGTATCAACCGTGATGCGGTCGGCAACGATAAAGGCCGAATAAAAGCCCACACCAAACTGACCAATTAAGGCGGCATCTTTTTGCTGATCCCCGGAGAGCTTGGAAAAGAATTCTTTTGTACCAGAGCGGGCAATCGTGCCCAGGTTACTAATCACCTCATCGCGACTCATGCCAATACCATTATCGGTAATGGTGAGGGTTCTGGCAGTCTTATCAAATTCCACTTTGATCTTGAGCTCTGGATCATCGCCATACCAATCAGGGTGAGCAATGCCTTCAAAGCGCAATTTATCGGCAGCATCGGAGGCGTTCGATATAAGCTCGCGCAGGAAAATTTCCTTATTGGAATATAAGGAGTGGATCATCAACTGCAGAAGTTGCTTTACTTCCGCCTGAAATCCTAAGGTTTCTTTAGTAGCAACAGTCATTATTAGCATCCCTTAAAAAATACGAACTGATACTTATTTGGGGGTGATTTTGCTAATTTCAAGGGCCATATTCAAGGTCTGTGCCCATGGAAAACCCCGCTCTTGGGCTGATGGCAATACTTTCTAGCTCAAAATTTAGGCAATCGATGCCATTTTTTAGGCCTTGCTTTTGATGGCTACAAATCAAGCTCATGAAAGCTTAGTTGCAACTGCTCTGAATCTGCAAACTCTTCCATCAGATAGCCTTGGGGCGGCGTAATTCTGCGCAGACAATGATCCGGTGCAGGTCCATTCTTGGCGGATACGGGGTATCCATTAAATTCATAGAGCAGCCATCCATGGTCAGTAGCAACCTCAACTTCCCAACTAAACAGCAACTCATTATGGGCGCCCCACTCCTTCATCCCAATGGCAGATTTAACGCGCACGATATTGCCTAGGTTCTCTGGCACATTGCAGTTCACGGTAATCGCTAGGTCACCCACGGTGCAATTAAGTGTTGGGATGTTTACTGTCATCTTCTTCTCCGATATTGTGCCCTGATCTTTTCACGCTCGGCAAACATGATGTGGCTAAAGATGCCTTGACTAAACACTAAGAATAGACCGAGTAAGAACCACAGCACCAAGTTCATTGCAAAACCGTGTTGTAGCCCAAGAACGCTGATAAACATGAAGAAAACACCGATAAATTTGATCATTTTGGCCTCCGCCTAGTTACTTGCTGTTTGACTGCTGATGGGTAGATTAAATACTTGCTAGCTCATTAAATGAGCCTTAAACTCACTAAAGTTCTAAAAACAATAAATATTCATTTTTTGGCTTTTTTAGCCACCAAAGGGGGTCTTATGAGCAATATGGAGCGGTTGCATCGCATTAAATACATGCTTCAGCACCGTAAATGTGTGCCCATTGAAGACTTCATGAGTGAGCTTGAGATTTCAAAGGCCACCTTCAAACGAGACTTGGAGTTTTTGCGCTCACGCTCAAAAGCCGATATTGAATACGACCGCTTTTTAGGGGGCTATAAGTTCAAAGATGGCACCGACGTTAACAAGATTGAATTAACCGGTCTGTGGTTTTCTGAAAAAGAAGCCACTGCACTCGTACTCATGCAGCACCTACTCTCCTCGCTCGATCAAAGTGGTCTGATTGGTCCGCACATTGAACCACTCTCGGCCATCATTGATGGCATCTTGGGACAAAGTGAAGCGACTACTAAAGAATTGCGTAAGCGTATTAAGGTACTGGGCATGGGCTCTCGCAAGAACTCCATGGATAACTTCTCTGAAATTGGTGGCGCCCTTCTTAAGCGCAATCGTTTGAACATCAAGTACTACGCTAAAGGCAAGAACGAGGAAACCGAGCGTGAGATTTCTCCACAACGACTGATTTTCTATCGCGAGAATTGGTATCTCGATGCCTATTGCCATCTGCGCGAGGGCTTACGCAGTTTTGCGGTTGATGGTATCCGTAGCGCAGTACCGACCAATACCAAGGCACAAGAGATTTCTGATAAAGATTGCCAAGAACATTTTGCACAGAGTTATGGCATCTTCTCTGGTAAGGCAACTCAAAGGGCCAAACTACGCTTTACCCCAGAGCACGCTAGGTGGGTCTCTGGTGAGAACTGGCACGGGCAGCAAGTGGGCTCTTTTGATAAAGAGGGTTACTACAACCTGGAGTTTGACTTTAACCAAGATCCTGAGCTTGTAATGGATATTCTCAAACACGGCTCTGGAGTTGAAGTCATTGGACCGGTAAGTCTTAAAAATAAAGTGAAAGCCGAACTTGAAAAGACGCTTAAAAATTACTAACCGTGAACACACAGCAATCATTGCCGGGGCAAGATCACTTAGGCCGGCTGGTCACCTTGCAAGGTAATTCTGAGCATTAACCTTTCAAAGCCGTGATAGTCGTTAATTGGGTTGTGCAATACGCAGCGGTTATCCCAAAGTGCAATGGCATTTTTAGTCCAAGAAAACCGACAGGTAAATTCAGGTTTGATTTGGCGCTCAAAGAGAAAGTTCAGTAAAGGTTGACTTTCTTCTGGGCTCATCCCTTTGATGCCAATAGTATGAGCAATATTAATAAATAGGGATTTCTTACCAGTTTCCGGGTGAGTTCTGACAATAGGATGCTCGGCTAGTAGCACTTCATTCGCTTTTGCGCTGCCATCATTCTTGATGCGATCTTCCCGCGTTTTAGAAACATCTGCCTTAGCTGAACTGCTAATACCAATCAGACCATCGAGCAATTGTTTCATCGTGCTAGATAAGGACTCATAAGCCAAATACTGATTGGCAAACATAGTGTCGCCTCCGTAAGGCGGTATTTTTTGAGATAGCAGCATGGAAGCCTTGGGGGGAACCTTGAGATAGGTAGTGTCCGAGTGCCAAATTCCGCCAAAATTGACTTTCTCATGTTTTAATTTTTTCACTTCAATAATCATGGGGAATTCATTGAGCCCTTTTACAAAAGGATACTTAATGGGCTTACCTATTAAGCGAGCAAAATTGAGAAAATGTTTTGCGTCAATATCTTGATTACGTAAAAAAATTACTTGGTGATCTAAGAAAGCTTGTTTAATCGAATGAATTTCTTCTGAAGAAAGTTTCTGCTTCAAATCGATGCCGCTAATCTCTGCACCTAAAGCACCAGAAATTTTTTTGATCGTTATATTAGCCATTTAGGGACTCCATCATCACTGCATAGAATTCGAATAAAGGAATGATTTCCCCATTCTTTATTTCTCAATTACTTTGAGTATACTGATTCAAATCAACCAGTTAAGCACCTGCTAAAGGAAATACTACATGAGATTAGGAATACTAAAAAAGGTCATTTTCTCTGTGCTACCTTTCCTTTTTATTGGTGGACCTATCTCAGAGTTGCGGGCAGATGAGTTCCCTAGCAAGCCCGTGAAGATTTTGGTTCCGCAAACACCTGGCGGCGCTTCAGATGCCTTAGCAAGAATTGTGGCTCAGAAATTAGGTGAAAAGTGGCAGCAATCGGTAGTGGTTGAAAATCGCCCAGGCGCTGGCGGTAATGTAGGAATGGAGTTTGTGGCCCTCGCACCTGCAGATGGCTATACCTTGCTCATGAGTTACGCAGGTTCTCACGCTATTAATGGCGCCCTTTATAAAAATTTACCGTTCAATGTGGAACGGGACTTCACCCCCGTCGCCACACTTGCAGTTTTACCTTTTGTCCTCACCAGCAAACCCAACGCACCTTTTAAATCAGCCAAAGAATTAGCGGAGATGGGCAAAACAAAGATCTTCACTTTTGGCTCTGCCGGTAATGGATCAGTCAATCATTTACTGGGAGTGATGTTCAATACCACTGCTGGAATTAAGATGGAGCACATTCCTTATAAAGGCGCTGCTCCTGCCATGCAAGATTTGATGGGTGGACAAATTGATATCGTATTTACTAGCCTGCCCTCAGTTGCAGGATCAATTAAGTCCGGAACCCTGCAAGCAGTTGCAGTGACTAGTGGTGTGCGATCCAAAAACTTTCCCACCATTCCAACTATTGCAGAATCGGGTTTTAAAGATTTTGATGTTACTCCCTGGTTTGGCTTATTTGCCCCGGCAAAAACGCCGCCCAATATCATTCGCAAAATCAACCAAGATGTAGCAGAAGTACTTCGAAATCCTGAAGTCATTGAGAAATTTAATTCTCAGGGTGCCGATCCTTTCATCACGCAACCCAACGAATTTGCCTTAATCGTCAAAAAAGATATTCAGAAATGGGGAGAAGTTGTCAGAACCTCAAAGGCGCAGATTGATTAATAAGCTAGGTTCAGATGAGTTGCTTTTATTTTTCAAAGCTTCTTCTAGCTAAGTCATTTGATTTTGTATTTCCGCCCTCTTGGATTACCAAGCATACAACAATCGGCATCGCATGAATCAAGGTATGTTTTGCTTTACTCTGCAGCACAAAGGCATCAAAACTAATTTTTTGTATTAAGATCATTCGAACGATAAGCTTTGAACCATAAGCCGAAGATGAGGGTATATGCTTTCCGCGCAAGATAACGCATTTCTGGTCACTAGTGAACCCAATACGCCGATGGGTAATTATTTACGCTGCCATTGGCATCCGGTAGCTCTTTCAGAAGAAGTAGCAGCGCCAGATTGCCCTCCTATTCGCGTCAAGGTCATGGGTGAAGACCTATTACTATTTCGGGATACCAATGGCAAAACCGGTTTAATCGAACCGTTTTGCGCCCATCGTGGCGCAGACCTTTTCTTTGGTAGAAATGAAGAGTGTGGCATTCGCTGTATTTATCATGGCTGGAAATACGACATTCACGGTAACTGTATTGATATGCCCAATGTCCCTAAAGATGCTGCCTATCATGGGAAGATCAAAATTAAAGCGTATCCCACGCAAGAGTTTGCTGACATGGTTTGGGCTTATATGGGTCCTTCAGACCTACAACCCAAAGACGTTCCTCAACTTGAAGTTGGCCTTGTTCCCCCTAATCAACGCTATGTCACTAAACGCTTAATCGAGTGCAATTGGGTGCATTCGATGGAGGGCGCATTAGATACTGCGCATTTCTCGTTTTTACATATGCCAGCCCCAGCATTTCTTAAAGACGACACTACGAATATTGCTGCTGATGAGAAACGCATCCGCTGGTTGCGCAATGACCCAGCCCCCCGTTTTAAGATCATTGAACATGCCGTGGGCTTTCTGATTGGTGGCGCTAGAAATGCTGATCCAGGAGACCACTATTGGCGCCTTACTCAATACATGTTGCCAACCCATTCCATTACACCTTCAGCAATGCCTAATGAAACCTACTATGGTTACTCTTGGACGCCCATCGATGATCATCATTGTTGGATGTATGTCTATGCTTGGCATCCAGAACATCCCATTCCTGATGAAGAACGCAAAAAATATATCCAAGGTGGTTATGGGCAATTTGCAAAACTAGGCCCAGGCTATGTCCCTCTGCGCAACCGCAGCAATCAATATCTGATGAGTCGTGAAGAGCAAAAAACAATTACATTTACCGGAATTTCAGGAATTGCTGAGCAAGACCAGATGGCTCAAGAAAGTCAGGGCTATATTGTTGACCGCACCAAAGAAAATCTATCACCTACTGATGTTGGCATCATTCGTTTTAGAAAAATCTTATTAGAAGATGCGAAGGCTTATGCCAATGGTAAGAAACCGAAGTCTCCTCACCTGCCTGATGAATATTGTCTACGCGGCGGTGGAGCACATACGAAAGCCAGTTTGTCCTTAGAAGAAGTAATGCAAGAGCGCTTTGACTCCACCACGGGAAAGGTTCATGATGCCAAGCACTAATATTTTTACTGCACTTTTTTTTAGTCTGATTACCTGCTTCTTCAGCACAAGTAGCTTTGCCCAAAATTATCCCAATAAACCCGTGACAGTAATCGTGCCTTTTTCTGCTGGCAGTGCTAGTGATGTGGTAACTCGTGTATTACTAGATAAGGTGAGTAACAATACTGGCACCCGTTTTGTATTTGATAATCGCCCGGCAGCAGGCGGTAATGTTGGAACTGCAGCGCTGGTGCGAGCCGAACCAGACGGCTATACGATTGGAATTAGCACCTCTGGCCCCCTGGCGATTAATAAAATCTTAAATCCAGATCTGGGTTACGACCCTGAAAAAGAGATTCAAGGCATCGCTGTGTTTGCAGTGTTGCCAAATGTGATTGTGGTGAGCTCAACCCTCAATATCAATACTCTTGGTCAGTTAAATGACTATGTACGAAAAAATCCTGACGTAGGTTATGGTTCTGTTGGTAACGGTAGCTCTCAGCACTTAGCCGGCGCCTACTACGAACAACTTGTTGGCGCCAAAATGTTGCATGTGCCCTATCGTGTTACCGCCAATATGGTGACCGATCTGGTAGCTGGTCGCGTTCCAACGAGTTTTCAGTTATTTCCCAATGTCGTTGGACAAATTAATAGTGGCAACGTCAAAGCACTAGCGGTTGCCTCTAATAAACGCTTAGCCGCTATTCCCGATGTGCCTACCGCCGCTGAAGCGGGCCTCAAAGGCTATGAATCTGCTGCTTGGTTTGCGCTCATTGCACCCAAAAACACCCCAAAATCTATTGTGGATAAGCTCAATAAGGATGTGAACCAAGCCTTGTCTGACCCCACAGTGCGTGCGAAGTTTTCAGAGCTTGGGGCAGAACCGATGATTGGTCCACCAGAAGATCTCAATAATTTGATGGCATCTGATATTAAGAAGTGGACTGCGATTATTAAAAAGGGTGGTATTACTTTAGAAAAATAATCTGCAGGCGGGATTATTCTTTTTTAAGTCCAGCCGACTGCAATACTGGTCGCAAACTAACGAGTTCTTTGGCAATAAATCCAGTAGCGGCAACGCCCGTGAGATTGGTAATGGGCTGAATGGATATTGAGTTTAATTTTTCTAATAACTCTGGGTTTTTGAGAGCCTTAGTTGTCGCCAATATCAAGGTATTAGTCACTTGAGGCGACAGACCCTCAGGTGCTGAGACAATATTCCATAAAGCCGCTTGAAAATCTTTTAAGCCCGTTACCTCATTTACGGTCGGCACATCAGGAATCAAAGGAGATCGCTTGGAGGCCGCAATTGCAACAATTCTTAACTTTTCAGCACGATGTTGTTGAATTAATGAACCCAATGTGTCAACCGTCATATTGACTTGATTGCCAATCAAAGCAGGGATTGCTTGCGCGCTTCCTCTAAAAGGAATGTGCTGAATATCTAGCCCACCTAATTCATACTTCAAGCGCTCTCCGACAATATGCAAATACGTTCCCTCTCCTGCTGACCCATATTGCAACTTGCCTGGGTTGATACGTGCATATTCAATGAACTCTTTCAAGCCCCCTTTGGTTGTTGGGCTTACTGCAAACACAATAGGCGCATCCCCAACCACGGCAATTTCTGTAAAGTCTTTGATGGAATCATACTGAGGCTTTGGATTAATTAAGCTGTACAGCACATGAGTGGAAGCAGTTCCAAATAACAAGGTATATCCATCTGGGGCGCTGTTTTTCACTTCTAAACTTCCAATTGCGCCACTGGCCCCGCTTTTATTATCGACAACTACAGTTTTTCCCAATTGAGTCGACAAAGCCTGTGCGTACTGTCTTGCAAATTGATCGGTAGGACCACCTGCAGGAAACGGCACTACTAAACGAATTGGTTTAACGGGGTATGCAGCAGATGGGCCTGCGGTCTGAGCAAAGCTCGCTGAGACAGCCAAATAAGATACCAACACCCATAGTAGCGATTGCATCACTTTCATTACGATCTCTTATAGTTTTCCGTCATTCCAATTTTCTGCTGGCATCGGCGGCTCCGCAATAAAGCCAGCCGATTTAATGGACTCAATAGCGCAGTATTCATCTTTATCTGATGCATCACCACTAATTCCAACAGCGCCAATTGCTACTCTGTCTTGATTCACAATCAACACACCGCCTGGGGTAGGAATAAATCTGCCATCAGATGCAGCTGATAAAGCCGCTTGAAAGCTAGGCCGATCAGATAATCTATCTCGGATAGTTCTAGTTGGCATTCCCATCCCAAGAGATGCCCAAGCTTTACCAATGGCAATATCGTGACGCAAGATGCCACAACCATCTTCTCTTTTAAAAGAGACTACATGCCCACCAGAATCTAATACCACCACTGCCAATGGCAAAAGTTGATGTTGTGAACGCAATCTTAGAGCCTCATCAATGATCCGGTCAGCATCAGCTAAAGTAAGACTTGAATGATTTGCTATGAGCTTTTCAGCCATGGTTTTTGCTCCGGTTCACTAATTACTTTTATTTTTCAAAGCTTCTTCTAGCTGGGTAATTTTATTTTGCATTGCAGCCATCTTGGCATTGAGAGCGCCCACATTTAAGAAGGTTTCATCCGCTACAGGTGCTTTGAGGTTATTACCCCAACCTAGCCAAGCTGAGTCGTATACCTTAACCTTCTTAAAGCCCAAAGTCTTTAATACCACTGCCGTTTCAGCGGCGCGCACCCCGCTTTGGCAATACACGACCGTCTCTTTATCAGGATCGAGATTGGCATAGAGTTTTTTAAGATCTGTTTGATTTTTCAGCGCCATACCGGAGTTATCAGCAACCTGTTTTTTACCTAACTTAATCGCGGTTGCCGGATCTTGCCAGTTATCCTCAAAAGGAATGTTGATGGAATTGGGAATATGACCACCGCGAATGGCTCTGACATCTTTGCCCGAAAATTCATCGGGAGTTCTAGCATCAATAATTTGTACTGACTTTGATTGAGCAATCTTGAGCATCTCCTCATTGCTAACTAATAACTGAGGCTGAGCTACTAGTGCGACGGATACCGGTGGTAAGGCTTGGCGCTCTTTTTGCATTGGTAAACCCGCTTGCTTCCAACCATCAATGCCATCGTGATAAATCTGCGCATTTTTTCCACCAAAGTAATTAATAGTGTACAAACCAAAATAGGCATAGGGATTGCCCCGCGCACCATAAACTACAACATCTTTATTCACATCCAATCCGGCACTGTTAAAGAGCCTCTGGATTTGTTCTGTAGGAATGTAGTCTTCCTTATTTGGATCGCGAAGTGTGCCACCGACTTCACCAATATTGATTGCGCCTGGGATGTGGCCCTCTAAATAACTCTTTTCATCACGCACATCCCAAATGATCGCACCGCGCGCAACTGCCTGCTGCATCTGATCGGTTTGGATGATGGCTATTTTTTGCTGAGCAAAAGCCAGGGAAAAAATAGATGCTAATACGATTGCTAAGATTGTCTTCACAGGAATTCCTTTGGGTTAATGGGGTTAACAATACACCAAGACATCAATTTCTAGAATAGTGCCATCTATTTATATGTTGCTAGTGTTGGACACTCACATTCAGATGAAATCTAGGCACAATAAAAGTGCGAGGCGAAAGTGCGAAGCGGTAATTTTTACGGCTCTATCGGCGCGGTAATTCACATATTCACGTAATTGGATGATATTAGTTACTTATTAAGCCTTTACAAGTGTAAGGCTTTGCTTTACACTTTGCTTTAAATCTTTAAAATAGATGGATGATTGAATCGTTTATACACAAAGGTTTAAAAGAGTTATTTGAAGACGGAAAAAGCATCAAGATTCAGAAAGCATTAGCAAACAGAATCATTCGACGTTTAGACGCCATTGACTCCGCTAAATCGCTAGATGATCTCAAGGTGCCGGGTTTTAATTTTCATGGCTTAGAAGGAGTTCCAAAACGCTATAGCATTCATATAAATGGCCCCTGGTGTCTCACCTTTGAATGGCGCGATGAGAATGCTTATCGACTTAACCTAGAAAACTATCACTAATATCATGCGAAAAAGATTACCTACCCACCCTGGCGCCATCTTAAGAGAGGATGTCTTTCCAACTCTTGGCATATCCGTCACAGAGTTTGCAAAGCATCTTGGCATCTCTAGGCAGACCCTTCATGCTGTTTTGGCGGAAAAAAGCTCGATCACTCCTGAGCTTGCTTTACGCATTGGCGCTTTCTTAGGTAATGGCCCACAACTCTGGATTGAGATGCAGTCTAAATATGATTTGTGGCAGGCAGAGCTTAAGTTGAAAAAAGTATTGCCCAAAATTACCTTATTCAAGCATTTGTTAGCTGCCTAGCTTTGCACTCATCACAGTAGTATTTGCCATTTTTCTCCCAAGCTTGAATACCGAGCTTCTTAGTGCACCAGTAGCAATATAGATTTGTTGAGGGAATAAATTTCCTACTTGCTAAATCTGGCAACTCAGAATTGACTGCATATTGCGATAAATGAACTTCAACTGCCTTGGGCTTTAACAGCGCAATCATCCATCTCCAAGTCTTGGGGATGAGTCGGTAATGAAAGATTGCGTAGATGCAAAATATCCCCAATAAAATAAAAACAACTGATAGTGGGTTTTGCGCCATCCACTCCAAGATGGCTATTGCCGCTAGGTAAGCAATATAAAGACCAACGATTGCCATGAGATACGGCCAGATGGCAGCCAATATCAATATCGAAATGATGGTGCCAATGATCGAGCCACCACTACCACCGGAGTCATTGTTACCATCATCATATTCAGACATAAGCTCTTCCCTTTAAGCGATTAGACCAATGCCAAACTTGGTTCGCTTAATGAAGCACTGCCTCCGATACCTCAGGCTTTCCCTCAGGGTTCTTCTTTTGGTTTGACACCAAGAACTCTTTCGTTTCTAGCGCGACCGTAAGATAAGCGTCGGTAGCATTTCTAAATGCCTCATGAGCATCTTCTTTGCTAAAAATATAGGTTAGGCTAAAGATCAGATTGTCTGCATCTTCACCATCAACTGTGACAGTATTGCCGGCATCGTTATCAACTACCCGCAAGCCCCTACAGAACTCTGGTTTCTCGCCATCCACCCAACTCATATCGAGGCGATCTATATCAAACCGCAGGCTACGAAATAAGTTATTGATAGTAAAACGGGCACCATTTAAGTATGTGTAATCACGCATAAGACCTCCAATATCAATTGATTAATCTCTACTACTCAATTATCAAGATTGGGAGGTTCAAATAATGAGCTTGTGATCTCTTTTTGATCCATTTGCCCAATAAAAAACCCACCAAATTGAACTGACCCCCAAAAGTTGGACGCTATGTCCAACCAAGGGGGTTTTGTTTTATGAGCAAGTACAGCAAGCAGTTCAAGCTAAAGGTAGTTAAAGAGTTTCTAAAGTCAGGTGGTCTTAAGCGGGTAAGTCACTTATTTGAGATTAGTCACTCAGATGTCCGCAAATGGGCTTTAGCCTATCAAGCACATGGCCATAGTGGTCTTAATCCCAGCTACCAACGCCATTCCCCAGAGTTCAAAGTCCAAGTTCTCCA
>NZ_JACVOW010000010.1:0-1162 GCF_018882265.1 Polynucleobacter sp. AP-Feld-500C-C5
GGTCCGTACCGGACACATGGTTTACATCCGGTACCGACCACATAGTTTACAGTTGCCGTTCACCCCAATACTTTGGGACCAAATGGATTCTCTAGGGCACTAACTTTATGAGATTCCATATCAAAGTAAGCCATATCGTAATCCATAAAGCTCACTAACCACACATCGTCTTCGACTTGGCGCAGTCCTACATCATGGCCAGCGAACACGGTACTAAAGTGAATCTTTTGATTACCCAGACAGATCCTGCCGCATTTAGTCACAGTGACTGTTTTATCGTGGAAGGGGTAACTGACATCAGGGAGCCCTTCATATTTTCGACTTGATGGGGTATAGAGCTGCGCAGGTTTTTTCATCTCCAAGGCTTGATGGGGTCGCTCAAAGTTGTACTCATAGATAAAGTCTTCAAACTTATCTTGTTGTTGCAAAAGTGTTTTGGCAGGGGGTTTAGTCGTCGCTTGCTTGAGTGTTAAATGCATGCGCTCATGCCGGCCATTTTGCTGGGGGTTGCCTGGCTTAATACGCTCAATCCCAATCCCTAAGCGCAGCCACCACACGGACAAACTCGAGAGACCATAAATGGCATTGGGGCTAGCAAAGGGTACCCCATTGTCCGAGCGAATACTGCCTGGCAAGCCATACTCCTTAAAGAGTTGCTCAAAGACGGTAAAGGCTCCGGCTTCTTTGGTACTTTCTAAGCCCTCACAACAAATCAAAAAGCGCGAGGCATAGTCGGTGACCGTTAAAGGATAGCAATACTGCTTATTGCCGAGCATAAACTCCCCTTTGTAATCCACGCACCATAGGGCATTAGGGGATTGCGTATTACTTAATGCGGTACCTTCAAGCTTGCCATACCGGCGCCGTTTCTTTTTGACTAAACCATGGCGATCCAGTACAGCGTGTACAGTGCTCTTAGCTGGTAAAACTAGCTCGGGATAGTGGGTGTGCAAGCGGTCTCGCAGTTTAGGAGCGCCCCAGGTCGGGAACTCTTTTTTGAGGTTCACGATCAATTGCTCGACCTGGAAGGGCAAGCGGTTGGCTTGCCGAAAGGGTCGTCTACTGCGATCCGTAAAGGCTTCTAAACCACTATCTTTATAACGATCAATGATCTTATGGCCAGTCACTCTAGAGATACCGAACTCCTGACACAGGGTAGTAA
>NZ_JACVOW010000011.1:0-1104 GCF_018882265.1 Polynucleobacter sp. AP-Feld-500C-C5
GTCACTTATTTGAGATTAGTCACTCAGATGTCCGCAAATGGGCTTTAGCCTATCAAGCACATGGCCATAGTGGTCTTAATCCCAGCTACCAACGCCATTCCCCAGAGTTCAAAGTCCAAGTTCTCCAATATATGGCACAGCATCAGATATCAGCTAGGCCAGCTGCTGCCCACTTTGGGATTGGTAGTATGACCACCATTTTGCAATGGCAAAAACTCTACAATGAGGGCGGTATTACAGCCCTTGCCAATCGACAGAGAGGACAACCGCCTATGTCCCAATTTAATATCAAAGCATTACTCAAAAAACCTATCTCGGAGCTCACGCCGGCAGAGTTGCGAAGACGTTTGGAGTATGCCGAAGCACAGGCTGCCTACCTAAAAAAGTTAGAAGCCTTAGCTCAGAGCAAAGCAACAAAAGAGAACAAGCCCAAGTAATTACTGAGCTAAGGCCGTATTACCGTTTACCAGACTTACTACTCATCGCCAAGATGGCTAAAAGCGTTTACTACTACTGGCGAGCAGCCAGTAGTAATCATGAGCCTGATCCTTATGAGTTGGCTAAAGATCGTATTACCCAGATCTTTAATGCCCACCAGGGCCGTTATGGCTATCGGCGGGTACATTTAGAGCTGCGCAATCAACAGCAATATTTAAACCACAAGACCGTACAAAAGCTCATGGGGCAGCTAGGACTTAAATCCCTTGTGAGGCCTAAGCGATACCAGTCCTTTAAGGGGAATATTGGTAAAGCGGCTCCCAATTTATTGGAGCGTAACTTTGGAGCAAGCAAACCTAATGAGAAGTGGGTCACTGATGTCACTGAGTTCAATATCAAGGGTGAGCGAGTCTATTTATCGCCGATCTTAGACCTTTATAACCAAGAGATCGTCTCCTATGAGATTGCTGATCGGCCACAGATTAGCTCAGTCATACAAATGCTCCAAAAGGCTTTTAAGCAACTAAAACCAAAAGATAAGCCCATCTTGCACTCAGACCAGGGCTGGCAATACCAGATGGGGCTTTATCAACAGGCCCTGCACCAGCAGGGTATTACTCAAAGCATGTCTAGAAAAGGTAATTGCTTGGATAACGCAGTCATGGA
>NZ_JACVOW010000012.1:0-1029 GCF_018882265.1 Polynucleobacter sp. AP-Feld-500C-C5
GGTTCTGAGCTAGCTCTATCGCCAGGGCCTCATACTCTTCTTGGGTATTGGCAATAAGCTCTGGTAAGCCAATAGCATTTAAGAGGCTAGCAGCTACGCGGCTAGCAAAAGATTGCCCCATTAAAGTTAGAACTGGTAATCCAGTCCATAAGGCATCACTAGCGGTTGTCCCAGCATTATAGGGAAGGGTGTCTAAAAATAAATCGCACACACGATATCGGGCTAAATATTCATCCGCAGGAATGCCTTTGCCAAATACTAATCTTGCACTATTAATACCTCTCGCTTCAGCCTCTTTTTTAAGGTTAGCTTCTGCCCATTGAGTTTCGGCGTATAAGAAAAGTACGCTATCTTGCGTGCCCTCTAGTATCTTCATCCAACTATCAAAGGTCCTTGGCAGTAACTTATAGTTATTATTAAAACAACAAAAGACAAAACCCTTTTCTGGCAGCCTAAGCTCTTCTCTTGTGAACTGCCTGTCTGATATTGCTCGCTTTCTATCATTGACCTGATAGCTAGGCAAATAGATAATTTTCTCTGCATAGAATTTTTGCAGATCCTCTGGAATAAGGATGCTATCTGCTAGGAGGTAGTCAATGTACTGGGCACCCGTAGTACCTAAATATCCAATATAGCTAGTTTGTATTGGGGCAGCTCGATAAGCAAAAATGCCAGGTCGACTAGCAGCAGTATGCCCCCCTAAATCTAGCGCAATATCTACTTCTAACTCTCTAGAGAGTTTTGCGATCTCTAGGTCAGACATATCACGCGCGTCAATAAATTGATTGAAAGCCTGACTTAAACGCAAACGCATAGAGCTTTTATCATCAACTCCTAAAGAAAAAGCAATGATCTCAAACTTCTCTTTGTCATGTAGTTCAAATAATTCTGCCATCAATACTGAAACAGCATGATTTCTAAAGTCAGCAGAAAAATAACCAATACGAATTTTCTCTTTTTTAGCCAACTTAGGAATGGGACCTAAAGCAGTATTGATTGGGTGCCTATCTTGCACATAAATCTCAGAAG
>NZ_JACVOW010000013.1:0-438 GCF_018882265.1 Polynucleobacter sp. AP-Feld-500C-C5
ATGAACTCAAGCGCTATGAAGAAGCAATTACTGCATTTGATAAAGCCCTAAGTCTCAAACCCGACTATGCAGAGGCTTGGTCAAATAAAGGTGCGACTCTCAATGAGCTCAAGCGGTACGAAGAGGCGATAGCTCACTTTGATCGGGCCTTAAGTCTCAAACCAGATTATGCAGAGGCTTTGTCAAATAAAGGCATTGTGCTAAATGAGCTCAAGCGGTATGAAGAGGCGATAGCTCACTATGAGAGAGCACTTACTCTCAAGCCTGATTATGCAGAAGCTTGGTCTAATAAAGGTGTCACATTAAATCATCTCAAGAGGTATGAAGAGGCGATAGCTCACTACGAGAGAGCGCTTAGCCTCAAACCTGAGATTGATTGGGCGCATGGGGAGTTGCTTCATGCAAAGATGAAAATATGCTCCTGGGATCATTACCAAG
>NZ_JACVOW010000014.1:0-336 GCF_018882265.1 Polynucleobacter sp. AP-Feld-500C-C5
TGAACTGACCCCCAGTAGTTGGACAGTTTAGTTAGGTTAGCACAAGGGATTGAGTTCGGTATTGCACCGGGCTCAATCCCTTTAGTTTTTGCTTGATTCGATCATGGTTGTAGTAGTGGATATATTCCTTAAGCTCTGTTTTAAATGACCCGACATCGTCAAACTTCTTTTGATAGAAGAACTCGGTTTTCATAATCCCAAACCAGTTCTCCATGACTGCGTTATCCAAGCAATTACCTTTTCTAGACATGCTTTGAGTAATACCCTGCTGGTGCAGGGCCTGTTGATAAAGCCCCATCTGGTATTGCCAGCCCTGGTCTGAGTGCAAGATGGGCT
>NZ_JACVOW010000015.1:0-300 GCF_018882265.1 Polynucleobacter sp. AP-Feld-500C-C5
TCTTTTGCTAGCCGCGTAGCTGCTAGCCTCTTAAATGCTATTGGCTTACCAGAGCTTATTGCCAATACCCAAGAAGAGTATGAGGCCCTGGCGATAGAGCTAGCTCAGAACCCTCAGAAACTGGCAGGTATTAAACAGACATTAGTTAACAACCGCTTAACCAAACCCCTATTTAATACGCCACTCTTTACTAAAAATCTTGAGGCTCTATATCTAAAAATGCATGAGCGTTATCAACAGAATCTAGAACCAGACCATATATCTATCGACTAAGCAGTGTTTTGGTGTGGTTAGATGTAT